>NZ_JBHSGR010000016.1:0-120960 GCF_042654585.1 Geodermatophilus arenarius | reverse complement strand
CCGACCGCCGCGACCCGCCGGCGCGGCCCCGTCCCCCGCGGCCCGCGGAGCCGGGGGCGGCTCCCGCCGCCGGTCGCCGGGCCGCGCGGCCGCAGCGGCGCCGGCGAGGCCCGGTGGGCCGGTTCGTGGCCCGGTGGGGCTGGCGCGCCTACGCGATCCCGCTGCTCGTCGTCGCCACCGTGCTGACCGTGCTCGACCTGCTCGGTCCGGGCACGCCGGCCCGGGTGGGCGCGACCGCCGGCAGCACGGGGTCGGTGGCCTCCTCGACGGCGACCGCCACGTCGGCGGCCTCCTCGACGCCGAGCGCGACCCCGACGGACACCCCCGCGCCCACCGCGCCCGCGGAGGGCGACGCCGGCCCGACCGGCCTCCCGGCGCCCGCGGCCGGCACGTACGTGGAGCAGGGCGCGGGCACCGTGGCGGTCGTCCCCGGCAGCTCGGGGGTCTACGGCACCGGGCCGCTGCAGCGCTTCGTCGTCGAGGTCGAGGACGGGATCGGCGTCGACGGGGCGGCGTTCGCGGCCGCGGTGGAGGCCACCCTCGGCGACCCCCGCTCGTGGGGGAACGGCGGCCGGATGTCCTTCCAGCGCGTGGACACCACCGACGCCGGTTCCTACGACTTCCGGGTCAGCCTCGTCAGCCCCGGCAGCATGGAGCGCTACTGCCCGGGCGTGGGCACCGGCGGCTACACCTCCTGCCGCTACGGCGAGCGCGCGGTCATCAACCTGGCCCGCTGGGAGACCGCCGTCCCCGACTACCAGGGCGACGTCGCCACGTACCGCCAGTACGTCGTCAACCACGAGGTCGGGCACGCGCTGGGCAACGGCCACCAGGACTGCCCCGGTCCCGGCCAGGTCGCCCCCGTGATGCAGCAGCAGACCCTCGGCCTCGAGGGCTGCGCCAAGAACGCCTGGCCGTACCCCTGACCCGGCCCGCCCCGGACGCCGGGGCGGGGAGGGCGGGAACAGACCCGCGTGCCACCCTGTTGGACCGTCGAACGCAGGCCCCGCCGTCCTGGGGCCGCTGGTCGAGACCCGAGGAGCAAGCGTGTCCCTGCCACCCCTGGTGGAGCCCGCCGCCGACCTGTCGATCGACGAGGTCCGCCGCTACAGCCGCCACCTGATCATCCCGGACGTCGGGATGGACGGGCAGAAGCGGCTCAAGAACGCCAAGGTGCTCGCCGTCGGCGCCGGTGGCCTGGGCTCGCCGGTGCTGATGTACCTGGCCGCCGCGGGCGTCGGCACGCTCGGCATCGTCGAGTTCGACGTCGTCGACGAGTCGAACCTGCAGCGCCAGATCATCCACGGGCAGTCCGACGTCGGCCGGTCGAAGGCGGAGAGCGCGCGCGACTCCATCAAGGAGATCAACCCGCTGATCGACGTCCGGCTGCACGAGACGCGCCTGGACAGCGACAACGTCCTCGACATCTTCAGCCAGTACGACCTCATCGTCGACGGCACCGACAACTTCGCCACGCGCTACCTGGTCAACGACGCGTGCGTGCTGCTGGGCAAGCCCTACGTGTGGGGCTCGATCTACCGCTTCGACGGCCAGGTCTCGGTGTTCTGGAACGAGCACGGGCCCAACTACCGCGACCTGTACCCGGTCCCGCCGCCGCCCGGGATGGTCCCCTCCTGCGCCGAGGGCGGCGTGCTCGGCGTGCTGTGCGCGACCATCGGCGCCATCCAGGCCACCGAGGCGGTCAAGCTGATCACCGGCATCGGCGAGACGCTGCTCGGCCGGCTCATGGTCTACGACGCCCTGGAGATGACCTTCCGCACGATCAAGGTGCGCAAGGACCCCGAGGCCGAGCCGATCACCGGGCTCATCGACTACGAGGCCTTCTGCGGCGTCGTGTCGGTCGAGGCCCAGGAGGCCGCGGCCGGTTCGACCATCACCGTCGACGAGCTCAAGGACATGATGGACGCGGGCAAGGACTTCGAGCTGATCGACGTCCGCGAGCCCAACGAGTACGAGATCGTCTCGATCCCGGGCGCGACCCTCATCCCCAAGGACGAGATCCTCTCCGGCCGCGCCCTGTCGCGGCTGCCGAACGACAAGCCGATCGTGCTGCACTGCAAGACCGGCGTCCGCTCGGCCGAGGTGCTCGCCGCGGTCAAGAACGCCGGCTTCAAGGACGCCGTGCACGTCCAGGGCGGCGTGACGGCGTGGGCCACGCGGATCGACAAGACGCTGCCCACCTACTAGGAGGACCTCGTCCCTCCCCACGACACGCTGCGCGCGCCGCGGGACCCGGGGACGAGGCCGTTCCGGCGCCTCACCAGGGCCCGGCACCCGTGACGGGTGCCGGGCCCTCGGCGTCCGTGTTGACTGGTCCGGTGCCCGAGCCGACGTCACCGACCGAGCTGCTGGAGCTCTTCCAGCGCGCCCAGGCCACGTTCACCGACCGCGTCGACGCCGTCGAGCCGGGGCAGTGGGACCTCGAGGCGCTGCCCGGCTGGACGGTGGCCGACCTGGTCGCGCACCTGGTCGGTGAGGCGCACTGGGTGCCCGGGCTGCTGGCCGGTGAGCCCCTCGACGCCGTCGCCGCGCGCGTGCCGGCCGGGACCGACGCGCTGCTCGGCGACGACCCGCTCACGGCGTGGGAGACCGTCGCGGACGAGGCGCTGGCCGCCGTCGCCACCGCCGACCTGGCGGCCGGCACCGTGCACCTGTCCCGCGGCCCGACGCCGGCCCGCGAGTACGTCGAGGAGCTCACCGCCGACCTCACCGTGCACGCCTGGGACCTCGCGCGCGCCACCGGCGGGGACGAGGCGCTGGACCCGGCGCTGGTCCGTGCGGCGGAGGCGATGGCCGCGCGGCTGCCCGCCGACGGCGTGCCCGGCCTGTTCGCGCCGGCGGTCGAGCTGCCCGACGGCGCCGCCCCGCAGCGGCGCCTGCTGGCCCGCTTCGGCCGCCGGGCCTAGCCCGCCGCGACGCGTCGGAGGGGTCCGCCGCACCCGACGTCTCCCTATCCTCCGGGGCACGTCAGCGGGAGGTCCCCATGAGTCAGCCGCCCTACGGCCCGCCCGGCCAGCCGGATCCGTACGGTCAGGGCCAGCCGGGCCAGCCCGGCCAGGGCCAGCCGGGTCAGTACGGCCAGGGCCAGCCGGGTCAGTACGGCCAGCCGGGTCAGTACGGCCAGGGCCAGCCGGGTCAGTACGGCCAGCCGGGCCAGTACGGCCAGCCGGGCCAGTACGGCCAGGGCCAGCCGGGCCAGGCCGGCCCGTACGGCCAGCCCGGCCAGTACGGCCAGGGCCAGCCGGGTCAGTACGGCCAGCCCGGTCAGTACGGGCCGCCGGGTCAGTACGGCCAGCCCGGTCAGTACGGGCAGCCGGCCCCGTACGGGCAGCCCGGGGGCCCGGGACCGGGACGCAACCGGCGCGGGCTGGTCATCGGCCTCGTCGCCGCTCTGGTCCTCGTGGTCGCCGCCGCGGTCGTCCTGTTCGTCGTCCTCCGGGACGACGACCCGGCCCCCGCGGCCGGCGCCACGACCACCTCGGCCGAGTCGTCGGCCGGCACGTCGTCGCGCCCGTCCCCGAGTGCGCCGTCGTCGTCGACCAGCGCGGCCCCGACGACGGGTGGGTCCGGGCCCGGCGGGGACCTGCTGGCGATCCTCCCGGTCGACTTCACCGACTGCGCGGAGGCCGCGCTCGCCGGCGACGGCGACGTCGCCCACGCGTCGTGCGGCGCGAGCACCACCCAGCCCGGTCCGCAGCAGGCCGAGTTCTTCCAGTACCCCGACAAGGCGACGATGGACGCGGTGTTCACGGACGACGCCTCGAACCAGGGACTGGCGCAGCTCCCCGAGGGGCAGGACTGCACCGCGACGACCGGCATCGGCTCGTGGGGCGGCGGGAGCAACAGCGGCCTGGTGGCGTGCGCCATCGACACCGAGAACAACGCGGTGGTCATCACCTGGACCGACGACGCGGCCCTCGTCGAGGGCATCGTCGGGGCGCCGGGTGGCACGCAGGCCGACCTCGCCGCGCTCTACGCCTGGTGGCAGGCGCACAGCGACTACCGGCTGTGAGCCCCCGGCCGCCCGGGGAGCCGCGCCGCCCGTCCGCGGTGGACGCCGCCGACGTCGACGAGGCGGTGTACGACGCCGTCGAGTCGATCCCGCCGGGCCGGGTGAGCACCTACGGGGCGATCGGCCGGCTGGTCGGCGTCGGGCCCCGGCGGGTGGCCCGCGCGCTGTCCGGTGGCGGCGGCGGGGCGGCGGTGCCCTGGTACCGGGTGGTCCGCGCCGACGGCACCTGCGCCGAGCCCGTGCGGGTGCGCCAGCTGCAGCTCCTGGCCGGGGAGGGCGTGCCGGTGCGCGACGGCCGGGTCGACCTGGCCGCCGTCGCCTGGCCCTGAGGCCGGACGGCTCCATCGCCGGCCCGGGCGGCGACACGTCCTGGCCGACCCCGCACCTGGCCGACCCCGCACCTGGCCGACCCCGCACCCGGCCGACCCCGCACCCGGCCGACCCGAACCCGACGGCGGACCGGCTCGTGGCCCGCGTCGGCGCGGTGCCGGTCGGCGCCCGCACCCTCGGCGGCGACGACCCGAACCGGGGCACCGGGCAGGAGGGCGCCTCCGGCGGCCGGTGGACGAGGCGCTGCCGGACCGCCTCCCCGGCGAGACCGGGCACCGGTACCGGGTCGGGGACCCGCCCGCGTGACGAAGCGCTCTGCGGCGCTGTCGGTGAGTCGTGGTGTCATCGGAGGGTGGCACTGCGGGGGGACGAGGGTGCGCCGGTCTACCGGCTCGTGCAGCCGCACCGGGAACCGGTGGGGCCGCCGCGGCTGGACCCCACCCAGCAGGCCGTCGTCGACCACGCCGGCGGCCCGCTGCTGGTGCTCGCCGGCCCCGGCACCGGCAAGACGACGACGATCGTCGAGGCCGTCGCCGCCCGCATCGACCGCGGCGTCGACCCCGAGCAGGTCCTCGTCCTGACCTTCAGCCGCAAGGCCGCCGCCGAGCTGCGCACCCGGATCACCGCGCGGGTCGCCCGCACCATCCGCGAGCCGCTGGCCCGCACCTTCCACTCCTACGCGTACGGCGTGCTGCGGCGGGCGGCGCTGCTGCGCGGCGAGGCCCCGCCCCGGCTGCTCACCGCCGCCGAGCAGGACGCCGTCGTCGCCGAGCTGCTGCGCGGTGACCTCGCCGGGGAGGGCGCGGTCCGCTGGCCGGCGTCGCTGCTGCCGGCGCTGGCCACCGCCGGGTTCCGCGGCGAGCTGCGCGAGCTGCTGCTGCGGGCCACCGAGCGCGGCGTGGACCCCGAGCTGCTGGCCGCGTGGGGCCGGGAGACCGGCACCGACGCGTGGCTGCACGCCGCGGCGTTCCAGGAGCAGTACGAGGCGGTCACCGCCTTCTCCACGGCCGGCGGCGGCGACGCCTCCGGCTACGACCCCGCCGAGCTGGTCCGGGCCGCGATCGCCGAGCTGGAGGACGACCCCGAGCTGCTGCGCCAGGAGCGCGCGCGGGCCCGCTGGCTGTTCGTCGACGAGTACCAGGACACCGACCCCGCGCAGGTCGAGCTGCTGGAGCTGCTCGCCGGGGGCGGCGGCGACCTGGTCGTCGTCGGCGACCCCGACCAGGCGATCTACGCGTTCCGCGGCGCCGAGCCGCGCGGCATCGTCGAGTTCCCCGACCGGTTCCGCACCGTCGACGGCCGGCCCGCGCAGCGGCTCTCGCTCGGCGTCAGCCGCCGCTCGGGTCCGGCGCTGCTGGAGGTCGGCCGCCGGGTCGCCGAGGCGCTCCCCGGCCCGTGGGAGCACCGCCGCCTGCAGCCGGTCGAGGGCGCCGACGCGGGCCGCGCCGAGGTGCACGTGTTCGGCTCGGCCGCCGTCGAGGCCGCCTACGTCGCCGACACCCTGCGCCGCGCCCACCTCGTCGACGGCGTCCCGTGGTCGGACATGGCCGTCGTCGTCCGCACCGTGCTGGCCATCGGCCCGCTGCGGCGCGCGCTGACGTCGGCGGGCGTGCCGGTCGAGGTGTCCACCGACGACCTGCCGCTGGCCGCGCAGCCGGCCGTCGCGCCGCTGCTGGCGGCGCTGACCGCGCTGCTGCCCCGGCCCGGCGACGAGCCCGGGGCGCTGGCTCTCGACGAGCCCGGCGCCGAGGCGCTGCTGGCGTCCCCGCTCGGCGGCGCCACGGTCCTCGACCTGCGCCGGCTGCGCCGGGCGGTGCGGATCGCGCAGGCCCAGCGCGGCGTGGACGCCGACGAGCGCGGCACCCCGCTGGCCACCGCGCTGGCCGACGCGCCGCTGCTGGAGGAGCTGCCCGAGGCGGTGGCCCGCCCGGCCCGCCGGGTGGCCGCGGTGCTCGCCGCCGGCCGGGTCGTGCTCGCCCGCGACGGGTCGGCCGAGGACGTGCTGTGGGCGATGTGGCAGCGCAGCGGCCTGGCGGGCCGGTGGGCGCGGGCCAGCGCCGCCGGGGGAGCCGCCGGCGCCGCCGCCGACCGCGACCTCGACGCCGTCGTCGCGCTGTTCGACGCCGCGGCCGGGTTCGTCGACCGGCTGCCGTCGGCCACCGTCGGCGCGTTCGTCGAGCACCTGTCGGCCCAGGAGCTGCCGGGCCTCACCGGCGCCGAGCGCGACGCCGCCACCGACGCCGTCCGGCTGCTCACCGCGCACGCGTCCAAGGGCCTGGAGTGGGACGTCGTGTGCGTCGCCGGTGTGCAGGAGGGCATCTGGCCCGACCTGCGCGACCGCGGCACGCTGCTCGGCACCGAGTTGCTGGTGGAGCGGGTGGCCGGCATCGACGGCACGTCGGTGGACCGGCGCACGCAGATGCTCGCCGAGGAGCGGCGGCTGTTCTACGTCGCCGCCACCCGCGCCCGGAAGCGGCTGGTGGTCACCGCCGTCGAGGGCGCGCTGGACGGTCCCGACGCCGGGGCCACCGCCTCCCGCTTCCTCGACCTCGTCGTCGCCCCGCCGGACGACGGCCGGCCGCTCACGCCGCTGCCGCGCTCGCTCACGCTGCCGGCTCTGGTGGCCGAGCTGCGCCGCGCGGTCAGCGACCCGCAGACCGACCCGGCCCGCCGCTCGGCGGCCGCGGCGGTGCTGCGCCGGCTGGCCGCCGAGGGCGTGCCCGGCGCCTCCCCGGAGGACTGGTGGGGCCTGGCGCCGCTGTCCGACGACGCCCCGCTGGTGCCTGACGACGAGGTGGTGCGGGTGCGCCCCTCGGCGATCGAGACCTTCCAGCGCTGCCCGCTGAAGTGGGTGCTCGGCGCGGTCGGCGCCGAGGCCGCCCCGGAGTCGCACCGCACGGTCGGCTCGGCGGTGCACGCGGTCGCGCAGAAGGTGGCCGAGGGGCTGCCGGCCGCCGAGGCGCGGGCCGCGCTGGCCGAGGAGCTCGACGCCCTCGACCTCGGCCCCGGCTGGGCGGACCAGCGGCAGCGGGTCGCCGCCCGCGACATGCTCGAGCGCTTCCTCGGCTGGCACACCGCCAACCGCCGCGAGCTGCTCGCCGCCGAGGCCGACTTCGACGTCACCGTCGGGCGGGCGCGCATCCGCGGCCAGGTGGACCGGCTGGAGCGCGACGCCGCGGGCCGGCTGGTCGTCGTCGACCTGAAGACCGGCCGCACGCACGCCAAGGAGGTCGACACCCACGGGCAGCTGGCCGCCTACCAGGTGGCGGTGGCCGCCGGCGCGTTCGGCGACCACGGCAGCGCCCCGGGCGGGGCCTCGCTGCTGCAGGTGGGTACCGGGACGAGGGCGAAGGAGCAGGCGCAGGACGCACTGCCGCCGGACGTGCCGCTGGGGGAGACGTGGGCGGGGCAGCTGGTCGCCGAGGTCGGCGAGGGCATGGGCGCGGCCACCTTCGAGGTGCGCACCGGCAGCCACTGCGGGCGGTGCCCGGCGCGGCGCAGCTGCCCGCTGCACGAGCGCGGCCGGCAGGTCACCGCGTGACCCGGCGGGGACGCCGGTGAGCCGGCGCGCGCCCACGCCCGACGAGCAGCTCTCCTTCGACGACCTCCTGGGCCCGGCGGTCGCCGAGCCGGTGAAGCCGAGGCGGCTGCTCGACCCGGCCGAGGTGGCGGCCCGCTGCGGGCTGTCGTACGCGCCCTCGCCGGAGCAGGCCGGGGTGGTGTCCGCGCCCGCCGACCGGCCGCTGGTCGTCGTCGCCGGGGCCGGGTCGGGCAAGACCGAGACGATGGCCGCCCGGGTGTGCTGGCTGGTCGCCAACGAGCTGGTCGCGCCGGAGGAGATCCTCGGGCTCACGTTCACCCGCAAGGCGGCCAGCGAGCTCAACGAGCGGATCCGGCTGCGGCTGGGTGCGCTCGCCCGCCACCCCGAGACCGACCCGCAGCTGAGGGAGCGGCTGGCCGTCGCGGTGCCGACGGTGTCGACCTACCACGGGTACGCAGCCTCGCTGGTCTCCGAGCACGGGCTGCGGATCGGCGTCGAGCCCGGCGCCGGCGTGCTCGGCCCGGCCATGTGCTGGGGGCAGGCGGCCGCCGTCGTGTCCGGCTGGACCGGCGACATGGACGACGTCCCGCTGAGCCCGCTGACCACCACCGAGGACGTGCTGGCGCTGGCCGCCGAGCTCGGCGAGCACGACGTCAGCCCCGCGGCCCTGCGGACCTGGACCGCGCGCCTGGAGGCGCAGGTGGCCGGCTACCCCGACGCGAAGGGCAAGCGCGGCCCCTACAAGCCGGTGGTCGAGATGCTCGCCCGGCAGCGCGCCCGGGTGGCGCTGCTGCCGCTGGTCGAGGCGTTCGAGGGGCGCAAGCGCGCCGCCGGGGCGATCGACCACTCCGACCAGGTCGCGCTGGCCGCGCGGATCGCCGTCTCCGCGCCCGAGGTGGGCCGCCGCGAGCGGGCGCGCTGGCGGATCGTGCTCCTCGACGAGTACCAGGACACCAGCGTCGGCCAGCTGCGGATGCTCGAGGCGCTGTTCGGGCGGGCCACCGGGCACGCGGTGCTCGCCGTCGGCGACCCGCGCCAGTCGATCTACGGCTGGCGCGGCGCCTCGTCCGGGACGATCGAGCGCTTCGACCGCACCTTCCCCGGCGCCCGCGGGAAGGGGGCGCAGCGGCTCACGCTGGCCACGAGCTGGCGCAACGACGGCGCGGTGCTCGACGTCGCCAACGCCGTCGCCGGGCTGCTGCCCGCGCCGGTCGTGGCGCTGCCGGACCTCACCGCCCGGCCCGGCGCAGGGCCCGGCACCGCCCTCGCCGGGCTGTACACGACGGTGGCCGAGGAGACCGAGGCGCTCGCCGACCGGCTGGCCGCCTGCTGGCGCGGCGAGGACCCCGCGCTGCCGCCCCGGCCCGACGGCCGCCCGCCGACGACGGCGGTGCTCGTCCGCACCCGCAAGCAGCTGCCCGGCATCGCCGCCGCGCTGCGCGCCCGCGGGCTGCCGGTGACCGTCGTCGGGCTCGGCGGGCTGCTCGAGGTGCCCGAGGTGTCCGACGTCGTCGCCACCCTCACCGTCCTGGTCGACCCCTCCGCCGGCGACGCCCTGGGCCGGCTGCTCACCGGCGCCCGGTGGCGGATCGGCCCGCGCGACCTCGCGGCGCTGGAGGCCCGCGCCCGCGCGCTGGTGCACGCGCGCACGCCGGACGGGGACGACGACGAGCCGGTCCGGCGCTCCGAGCGGGGCAGCATCGTCGAGGCGCTCGACGACCTCGGCGACCCCGGCGCCTACTCGCGCGCGGCGTACCGCCGGCTGCGCCGGCTCGCCGGTGAGCTCGCGCACCTGCGCGGGCGGCTGGGGGAGTCGCTGCCGGACCTGGTCGACGAGGTCGCCCGGACCCTCGGCCTGGAGACCGAGCTGGCCAGCACGCCCGGCGTGAGCCCCGGGGCGGCGCGGGCGCACCTGGACGCGCTGCACGCCGTCGCCGCCGAGTTCACCGAGCTGGCCGAGCTGCCCTCGCTGCCGGCGTTCCTCGGCTACCTGCGCGACGCCGAGGAGCGCGAGCGCGGCCTGGAGCCCGGCGAGGTGGCGGTCGACCCCGAGTCGGTGCAGCTGCTCACCGTGCACTCGGCCAAGGGCCTGGAGTGGGACGTCGTCGCCGTGCCCGGCATGACCGCCGACCAGTTCCCCTCGCGCACCGACACCAGCGACTCCTGGGTCAAGGACCCCGGCGCGATCCCGGTCGACCTGCGCACCACCGACCGCGCCGAGCTGCCGCAGCTCCGGCTGCCGGTGCCCGGCTCCGGCGACCAGGCGGCGGTGCGCGCGGCGCTCGAGGACTACGTGGAGGAGTGGAAGGCCTTCGGCGAGGCCGAGGAGATCCGGCTGGGCTACGTCGCGGTCACCCGCGCCAAGCACCTGCTGCTGTGCTCGGGCAGCTGGTGGCGCGAGGGCGTGAAGCCGAACGGTCCGTCCGTGCTGCTCGACACCGTCCGGCGGGCGTGCACCGCCGGCGCGGGCGTCGTCGTCGCCTGGGCCGAGCGGCCGGAGGAGGACGCGACCAACCCCGCGCTGGAGGAGTGGCCGGTCGGGCTGTGGCCGGCCGACCCGCTGTCCCCGCCGCGCCGCCGCGCGCTCACTGCCGCCGCGGAGCTGGTCACGGGCGCCGCCCCGCACCCCCTGGACCCGGCGGCCGCGCTGGGCACGTCCGACCCGGTGGTCGAGCAGTGGGTGCGCGAGGCCGACCTGCTGCTGCGCGAGCGCCGCCGCACCGCGCGGCCGACCGTCGAGGTGCCGCTGCCCAGCCACCTGTCGGTGTCGGAGCTGGTCGCGCTGCGTCGCGACCCGGCCGAGCTGGCCCGCCGGCTGCGCCGGCCGATGCCGTCGGCGCCCGCGCCGCTGGCCCGCCGGGGGACGGCGTTCCACGCCTGGCTGGAGGAGCGCTTCGGCGTCTCCCGCCTGCTCGACCTCGACGAGCTGCCCGGCTCCGGCGACGAGTCCGCGGCGCCCGACGGCGCGCTGGGCGCCCTGCAGGCGGCGTTCCTCGCCGGCCCCTGGGCCGACCGGCAGCCGGTCGAGGTGGAGGTGCCGTTCGAGACGCCGCTGGGCCCGCTCACCCTGCGCGGGCGCATCGACGCCGTCTTCGCCGACGGCGACGGCGGCTTCGAGGTCGTCGACTGGAAGACCGGCCCGCCGCCGTCGGGCGCGGAGCTCTCGGCGGCCGCGGTGCAGCTGGCCGCCTACCGGCTGGGCTGGTCGCGGCTGACCGGCGTCCCGGTGGAGAAGGTGAGCGCGGGCTTCCACCACGTCGCCGCCGGCGTCACCGTGCGCCCGGTCGACCTGCTCGACGAGGCCGGCCTGCTCGCCCTGGTCACGGGGGAGGCCACCCACGAGGAGCTGCCGCCGGAGCCCGACGACGACGAGCTGCCCCCGCCGCCGGAGCCCGACGACGAGGAGCTGCCCCCGCCGCCCGAGGAGGAGACGTGAGCGCACGCCGGAACCCGTGACGGCCCCGGGGCGGGGCGCACGGGGGAGGAGGCACCGTGGTCACGACCGCGATCCCGTGCCACCGCGGCGGCGTCCGGCCGGAGGTCCTGGAGACGCCGTTCCGGGCGTTCGCCGTCGGGTACGTCGCCGAGGAGGTCCGCACCGGGACGGGCCACCGGCTGTGCTCGATCGGCTGGCCGCCCGCCCGGGAGCTGGTGCAGCGGCTCCTCAGCACCTCGTCGCGCCGGGGGCGCCGGCGCTGGTCGGTGCCGCCCGGGGCGCCGGCCCGGTCCTGCCGTCCCGGGACCCGGTTGACGTGCGGGCCAGCCTGACGGGGTGACCGTCGTGATCCGGGACCTCGAGGACGCCGACGTCGACGGCGTCGTCGCCCTGTCGCTGCGCGCGTGGGCGCCGGTCTTCGCGTCCTTCGAGGCGGTCCTCGGCCGGGCGGTGTACCGGCACCTGTACCCCGACTGGCGGGCCTCCCAGGCGGCCGCCGTCGCCCGGGTGCTGCGCGCCGCGGGGATGCGCGTGCGGGTGGCGGTCGACGACGGCCGGCCGGTCGGCTTCGTCGCCGTCGTGGTCCACGACGGGACGCACGACGAGCCGGACGGCGGGGAGGTCGAGATGCTCGCCGTCGACCCGGTGGTCCAGCGGCGCGGCATCGGGCGTGCGCTCCTCGACGACGGCGTCGATCAGTTGCGTCGCGCCGGTGTCCGGATCGTCGCGATCGGCACCGGCGGCGACCCGGGGCACGCGCCGGCCCGGCGGACCTACGAGGCCGCTGGTTTCACCGCACTCCCGCTGGTCCGCTACTACCGGCTGCTCTGACTCCCCGCCCGTTCCACGGCGACGTGCCCCGAGCGGACGCGGGCCCGGCCGGTGCGCACCGGACCCTGCGCCGCGGCCGCGGCCGGATCGGGTGCCTGGCGCGGTCGGGCCCGTGGACGGGGAACGGACGGCTCAGGCGGGCATCAGGCGTCGGGGACGGCGTCCGGGGTGTCCGTGCTCACCGAGGCCAGTGCCGTGCCGTACTGCAGCACGGGCACCCCGGACGGCGCCCGGAGGACCGCCTCCTGGGTGAGACCGACCTTCCGGGCGACCGCCAGCGATGCGGCGTTGTCCGCGTGCACCATCGCGACGACCCGCGGCACCCCGAGCACCCGAGCCCGGTCCAGCGCGATCGCCGCCGCCTCCGTCGCGAGGCCGCGCCCCCAGAACCGGCGGCCCAGCCGCCAGCCGACCTCGGGCACCCCGGTCGGTCCCCACGGCTGCGCCCAGGGCTGGACGCCGGTGAAGCCGACGACCTGGTCCCCGACGAGCACGGAGAACAGGCAGAGGCCGGTGCTCGCCGCCAGCGCCTGCTGCCGTGCCACGAACGCCGCGTACCACGCCCGGTCCCGCACCTCGCCGCTGCCGACGTACCGCATGACCTCCGCGTCGTCGAAGAGGTCGGTCCAGGCGTCGGCGTCCTCGGCGGTGGGGACGCGCAGCCGCACGGTCACGAGGAGGCGATGCGGTCCAGGATCGCGGCGGCGAGCTGGTCGGGCGCCTGCTCGGGGATCCAGTGGCTCACGCCGGGCAGCTCCACGAACCGGTAGTCGCCGGCGACGAAGGACCCGCAGCCCTCGGCGGCGATCCGGCCGATGGCGATGTCGGCGTCGCTCCACACGAAGGTGGTCGGCACCGTCACGTCGTCCACCGGTGTCGACGAGCTCATCGCCCGGTACCAGTTGAGCGCGGCGGTGAGCGCCCCCGGCGCGGACAGCACGGCCACGTACTCGTCGACCGCCTCGGGGGCGACCGCGTCCCCGTACATCCGCCGCAGCCGGCGGGCGCCGTCGGCCAGCAGCACCTCCTCGGCCTTGCCCTCCTGCCAGAACAGCCGGATGTAGGACGAGCGCTCCTTCTGCTCCGGGTCGGAGCGGTACGCCGCGGTGAACGCCGTCGGGTGCGGCACCGAGACGGCGGTCAGCGACCGCACCCGGTCGGGGTGCCAGCCGGCCAGCGCCCAGGCCACGTTGGCGCCCCAGTCGTGCCCGACGACGTCGGCGACCGGGACGTCCATCGCCGTCATGAGGTCGGCGGTGACCTGCACGAGGTTGGGCAGCGCGTACGAGTCGACGTCGAGCGGCCGCGCGCCGGGGGAGTAGCCGAGCTGGTCGACGGCGTAGGTGCGCAGCCCCGCCTCGGCCAGCCGCGGCGTCACCGCGGCCCACGACGCTGAGGTCTCGGGGAAGCCGTGCAGCAGCACCACCGGCCGCCCGTCCCCGGGGCCGTCGGCCCGCACGTCGAAGGTCAGGTCACCGACGTCCACCCGCAGCAGTTCTCCGGCCATGGGTCGCAACGTATCCGGTGCCGGTGCGCCGCTACCGTCGCGCTCGTGACGAGCCCGGAACGCGACTTCGTGCAGGCCCACCTCGACGACCTCCACGCCGACCTCGACGCCTGGCTGCGCATCCCCTCCATCTCGGCCGACCCGGCGCACGCCGGCGACGTCGCGGCGAGCGCGGAGTGGCTGGCCGGGGCGCTGCGCCGCACCGGGTTCCCCGTCGTCGAGATCTGGCCGACGCCGGGCGCCCCCGCCGTCTACGCCGAGTGGCCCAGCGCCGACGACGACGCGCCGGTCGCGCTGGTCTACGGCCACCACGACGTGCAGCCGGTCGACCCCCTGGAGCTGTGGGACCACCCGCCGTTCGAGCCGACCCGCGTCGAGACCCCGGCCGGCCCCGAGCTGCACGCGCGCGGCGCCATCGACGACAAGGGCAACGTCGCCTTCCACCTGCTCGGCATCCGCGCGCACCTGGCCGCCACCGGCCGCGACACCCCGGCCGTCACGGTGAAGCTGCTGGTCGAGGGCGAGGAGGAGTCCGGCTCGCCGCACTTCGCCGACCTGCTGCGCGAGCGCGCCGACCGGCTGGCCTGCGACGTCGTCGTCGTCAGCGACACCGGCATGGCCGCCCCCGACGTGCCCAGCGCCGTCGTCGCCATGCGCGGCCTGGCCGACGCCGAGATCACCCTGCGCGGCCCCGCCGTCGACCTGCACTCCGGGTCCTTCGGCGGCGGCGTGCCCAACCCGCTGCACGCGATGGCGTCCCTGCTCGCGGCGCTGCACGACGAGCAGGGCCGGGTCACCCTCCCCGGCTTCTACGCGGAGGTCCGGGAGCTGACCGACCGCGAGCGCGAGCTCATGGCCCGCGTGCCCTTCGACGAGGCCGCCTGGCTGGCCGGGCCGGCCGCCTCCCGCGCCACCGCCGGCGAGGCCGGGTTCAGCACGCTGGAACGGATCGGCGCCCGCCCGACCGCCGAGGTCAACGGCATGTGGGGCGGCTACACCGGCCCCGGCCACAAGACGATCGTCCCGGCCGAGGCGCACGCCAAGCTGACCTTCCGGCTGGTCGCCGACCAGCGGCCCGAGGACGTCGGCCCGATGCTGCGCGCGTGGGTCGAGCAGCACCTGCCCGAGGGGATCACGGCCGAGGTGCACACCCCGCCCGGCGGCGTCGCCCCGTGCGCGAGCGACCTCGACTCGCCCCACACGGGCGCCCTGCTGCGTGCCATCGGCCAGGCCTTCGACACCGCCCCGGACGACGTGCTGTTCACCCGCGAGGGCGGCAGCGGCCCGGAGGCCGACCTCGTCGAGGTGCTGGGCGCGCCGCTGGTCTTCCTCGGCGCCGGCCTGCCCACCGACCGCATCCACTCACCGAACGAGCGGGTGCTGCTGCCGATGCTGCACCGCGGCGCCGAGGCCGCGGCCCACCTGTGGCGGGAGCTGGCCGCGCGGTGACCGCGCCGGCGGACGGCGGGCGCTTCGGCCCCTACCGGGTGCTCGGCGTGCTCGGCCGCGGCGGCATGGGCCAGGTGCTGCGCGCCCACGACGGCGAGCACGAGCGCGACGTCGCCCTCAAGGTGCTGCACCCGCAGTGGGCCGCCGACGAGAGCTACCGCGAGCGGTTCCGCCGCGAGGCCCGCATCGCCGCGCGGCTGAACGAGCCGCACGTCGTCCCCATCCACCGGTACGGCGAGGTCGACGGCCAGCTGTTCCTCGACATGCGGCTGGTCGAGGGGGAGGACCTCGCCTCGCTGCTGCGCCGCGCCGGGCGGCTGTCCCCGGCCCGCGCGGTCGACGTCGTCGGCCAGGTGGCCCGCGCGCTCGACGCCGCGCACGCCGGCGGCCTGGTGCACCGCGACGTCAAGCCCTCCAACGTGCTGCTGGTCGCCCGCGCCGACGGCGGCGACCTGGCGGCGTCGGCGCCCGGTGAGGACTTCTGCTACCTCGCCGACTTCGGCATCGCCCGCACCTCGGCCGACGCCACCGGCCCGGCGCTGACCGGCACCGGCATGGCCGTGGGCAGCACCGAGTACATGGCGCCCGAGCGGTTCGGCTCCGGCCCGCTCGACGCCCGTGCCGACGTCTACTCGCTGGCGTGCGTGCTGTTCGAGGCGCTCACCGGGAGGCGGCCGTTCGCCGGTGACGACCCGGTGGCGCTGATGGCCGCGCACGTCCACGAGCCGCCGCCCCCGCCGTCGTCCCTGGCCCCGGGCGTCCCGCCGGCGCTGGACGCGGTGGTCCTGCGGGGCCTGGCCAAGGACCGCGACCGGCGCTGGCCCACGGCCGGGGCCATGGCCGCCGCCGCGCGCGCCGCGCTGGCCGAGAGCGGCGTCCCCGTCCCCGGGAGCGACGCCGGGACGGCGGTGGGCCCGGCCGCCGACGGCGCCCCGGCCCGCGCGGTCACCCGGCAGCAGGAGACGGGCCACCCGGCCGCGCCGCCCACTCCCGTCGGGCCGCGCCCACCGGTCCCGCGGCGGCCCGCCCGCCTGCCGTGGGTGCTCGCCGGGCTCGGCGCGCTCCTCGCTCTGGCGCTCGCCGGGGCGCTGGTCGCGGTGGTCCTCCGGCTCGACGACGCCCGCGAGGACGCCCGGGCGGCCGGCCAGCGGCTGGTCGCCACCGCACTGGCGGCGGGCACCGACCCCGCGGCGTGCACCGCGGAGGAGCCCGCCGACGGCGTCCTCCGGGAGCTCAGCTGCCCGGGCGACCCGGAGGAGGACGGGCCGTCCGCGGTCACCTACGCGGCGCACGACGGCGACGGCGCCGCGCGGGCCCTCGCCGCCGACACCCGGGGGCTCGACCGGCTCGACGACCGCTTCGACTGCGGACCGGAGTACGAGGGCGCCCCCGGGCCCACCGGCTGGTTCCCCGTCCTCGACGACGACGGCACCGAGGTCGGCCGGGCGGCCTGCTGGGTGGACGACGAGGGCGACACCGTGTTCGCCTGGACGTGGGACGACCTCGGGACCTACGCCGTGGCCGAGCTGCGCGGCGGCGGCGTGGACGGCCTCTCCACCCTGCGCGGCTGGTGGGACGACGGCGCCGACCGCGGCCACGACTGACCTGCACGCCGCGGCAGCCCGGGACGGCGCGCCTCCCGCCCTACGCTGCCCCCCGTGACCGGACCTGGGCTGACGCGCGCACCCGCGGGGTGGTACCCCGACCCCGACGGCGCTCCCGGGGTGGTGCGCTGGTGGAACGGGGAGACGTGGTCCGACGTCACGACGCCGGCCGGACCCGGGGTCGCCGTCCAGGCGCCGCCGATGGCCGCGCCCCCGTCGCCCCGGGACGGCGGGTCCTGGCCGCCGGGCCCGTCGTCGGAGCCGGCCCGGCGGCCCCGCACGGCCTGGTGGGTCGGGGGATCGCTGCTGGCCGTCGTCGCCGTGGTCGTCGTCGCGCTGGTCGTCGGCCTGTCCGGGGGCAGCGCCACCGGGCAGGGCACCGAGACCGACCCGCCGGTCGCCGGCTCCCCGCCGGCCGGCCCGACGTTCCCGCCGGGCACCGTGCGGATCATCGACGAGGAGGCGGGCATCTCCTACCCCTTCCTCGGCAACGGCTGGTACGAGTACGACCTCGGCTCCATGCCCGAGACCCGCACCATCGCCGGGCAGTACTTCATCACCCAGGAGCAGACCCCCGACGGCGGCAACTTCATCGCCCAGTGCACGTCGGGACCGGTCTCCGACGGCTACGGCTGGACCGGCCCGGGCAGCGAGCAGGCGACGGTGACGGCGCTGGCCGACAGCGTGCGCGCGGCCTACTACCCGTACCCGAACGAGCGGGAGGTGCTGCGCGACGAGGCGCTGACCGTCGACGGCCACGCGGCGCACCTGGTCGAGTTCCAGCTCACCTGGGACGTCGAGGGCTACGACTCCACCGGTGAGCGGGCGGCGCTGCTGGTCGTCGACGTCGGCCGGCCCGACCCCGCGCTGCTCTACGTCTCGATCCCCAACACGCACGCCGAGCTCTACGGGACCATCGACCGGGTCGTCGCCGACATCGACGTGCTGTAGGCGCCCGGCGCGGCGTCGTCCCGCGTGGTTACTGTCGGTCCGTGACAGCAGCGGGAGCCGACCTGACACTGCGGCACCCGGTGGAGCGCTTCACGCTCGACAACGGGCTGCGAGTGGTCCTCGCGCCCGACCGCAGCGTGCCGGTCGTGGCCGTGACCGTCTTCTACGACGTGGGCATGCGCAACGAGCCGGAGGGCCGCACCGGCTTCGCCCACCTCTTCGAGCACGTCATGTTCCAGGGCTCGGCACACGTGCCGAAGATGGAGCACGCCCGCCTGGTGCAGGCCGCCGGCGGCACGTTCAACGGCTCGACCCACCAGGACTACACGAACTACTACGAGGCGCTGCCCGCCGAGGCGCTCGAGCGCGCGCTGTTCCTCGAGGCCGACCGGATGGCCGCCCCGGCCATCACCGAGGAGAACCTCCGCAACCAGATCGACGTGGTCAAGGAGGAGATCCGGGTCAACGTGCTCAACCGGCCCTACGGCGCCTTCCCGTGGCTGCAGCTGCCGCAGATCGCGTTCGAGAGCTTCGCCAACACCCACGACGGCTACGGCTCCTTCGTCGACCTGGAGAGCTCCACGGTCGCCGACGCCGAGGACTTCTTCTCCCGCTACTACGCGCCGGGCAACGCGGTGCTGTGCATCGGCGGGGACCTCGACGTCGGCGAGACCGAGCGGCTGGTCCGCCGCTGGTTCGGCCCGGTGGAGGCCCGCGAGGTGCCGCCCACCCCCTACACCGGCGAGCCCTCGCCGACGACGGTGCGCCGCGACGTCGTCGAGGACCGGCTGGCCCCCGCGCCCGCCGTCGCCCTGGGCTGGCGGGTGCCCGACCCGGTCGGCGACCTCGACACCTACCTGGGCACCGTGCTGCTCGCCGAGCTGCTCAGCGAGGGCGACGCCTCCCGGCTGGAGCGCCGGCTGGTGCACGACGACCGCCTGGCCGTGGCGCAGAGCAGCTACGTGGGCCTGTTCGGCGACCCCTTCGACGTCCGCGACGCCACGCTGCTCACCACCCAGGTGCACCACCCGGCCGCCGTCCCGGTGGAGGACGTCCTGGCCGCGGTGCACGAGGAGATCGGCCGGGTCGCCACCGACGGCGTGAGCGCCGAGGAGCTGGCCCGGGTGCAGGCCCGCACCAGCGCGCAGCTGCTGCGCCAGGCCGACTCGGTGCTCGGCCGCACGCTGGCCTTCGCCGGCGCCGAGCTCGTCCACGGCCGCGCCGAGCTGGCCGGGGAGCTCGCCGCCCGGCTGGCCGCGGTCACCCCCGACGCGGTGCAGGTCGCCGCCAAGGGACTCGATCCCGGCACCGCCGCGATCCTCGAGCTGCGCGCCACCGGAGGAGCCCGATGAGCGCCCCCGTCCTCGACCTGGGCCTGATCCCGCCGCTGGGCGAGCCGCGCCCGCAGCCGGTCCCCGAGGTCGCGACGACGACGCTGCCCAACGGGCTTGCCGTCGTCGTCGTGCCGCGGCCCGGCGTGCCGCTGGTCGAGCTGCGGCTGCGCGTGCCGTTCGCCGCGACATCCCCGCGCGGCGCCCTCCAGCACGCCGCCCGGTCCTCGGTGCTCTCCGGCGCGGTGCTGCTCGGCACCGGGCGGCGCGACGCCACCGCCGTCGCCGAGGCGCTGCAGGGCCACGGCGCCGAGCTGACCGTGGCCGCCGACCCCGACCGGCTGCTGTTCTCCACCACGCTGCTGTCCGAGGGGCTGGCCCCGGTCCTCGGCGTGCTCGCCGAGGTGCTCATCGACGCCGCCTACCCGGGCGACCAGGTCGAGGCCGAGCGCGACCGGGTGGCCGAGCGGATCGCCATCGCCCGCTCCCAGCCCGGCGTCATCGCCCGCACCGCGCTGGCCGCCCGCCGCTACGGCACCCACCCCTACGCCGCGCAGCTCCCCGCGCCCGAGCTGGTCGGCAAGGTGACCGCCCCCGCCCTGCGCAAGCTGCACCGCGAGCGGCTGCTGCCCGCCGGCAGCACGCTGGTGCTCGTCGGCGACCTCGACGTCGCCGCGGCCACCGACGCCGTCGCCGAGGCGCTCGGCGGCTGGACGGGGGAGGGCACCGCGGCCGGCGCCAAGCCCGCCCCGACGCTCGCCCCGGGCCACCTCGAGGTGGTCGACCGGCCGGGCGCGGTGCAGTCCAACATCCGCCTCGGCGGGCCGGCGCCCGGCCGCACCGACCCCGACCTGCCCGCCGTCCGGCTGGCGAGCACGGTGTTCGGCGGCTACTTCTCCTCGCGGCTGGTCGAGAACATCCGGGAGCGGCGCGGCTACTCGTACAGCCCGCGCAGCGCCGTCGACCACCTGGCCGCGGCCTCGTCGTTCCTCGTCGAGGCCGACGTCGCCACCGAGGTCACCGGCGCCGCGTTCCTCGAGACGTGGGCGGAGCTGGGCCGGATGGCGCTGGCGCCGGTCACCGAGGCCGAGCTGGACGCCGCCCGCCGCTACGTGCTCGGCAGCATGGCGCTGTCGACCGCCACGCACGCCGGGCTGGCCGGCACGCTGTCCGCGCTGGCCGGGTCGGGTCTGTCCGCGGAGTGGCTGGCCGAGCACCAGCGGGCGCTGGCCGAGGTCACCGTCGAGCAGGTGCAGGAGGCCTCCCGCCGTCACCTGGCGCCGGCCGCGCTGACCGCCGTCGTCGTCGGGGACGCCGAGCGGGTCACCGACGCGCTGCGGGCCCTCGGCCCGGTCGACGTCACCGCCAGCGCCGCCGCCGCGCCGGACCCGGCGTGAGCGTCCCGCCGGGCGGCAGCACGCCCGACGACGTCGCCTCGCCGGAGGCCGTGCGCGGGTTCTGGCCGGCCGGCACGCCCGACACGACGGGCACGGTGCCGGTGCTGTCCCGCTCGGCGCACGACCGCGACCACCTCGGCCGGTCGCTGGAGGACCCCACCCGCGGGCGGCCGGTGCGGGTGCTCACCGTCGACGAGCGCCGCGCCGTCCCGGTGCGCGAGACCGACGGCGGCCCCGAGCTGGTGTGGGACGAGCAGCCGGCCCTGCCGGCGGGCGCGGTGTACCTCGGCGAGGCCGGCGGCGTCCCCTACGCGGCGGTCCGCGGCGAGCGGGCGCTGACGGTCAACGGCCGCCCGGTGGACGTGTGGACCGGGCTGCGCGAGGTGGGCGCCGACCTCGGCGACCTCGACGCCGGCCTGCTCGCCGAGGCCGTCGGCATCCTGGAGTGGCACGAGCGGGCCCGGTTCAGCCCGCTGTCCGGTGCCGCGACGACGATCGAGCGGGCCGGCTGGGTGCAGCGCGACCCGGTCACCGGCACCGAGCTGTTCCCCCGCACCGACCCCGCGGTGATCATGCTGGTCCACGACGGCGGCGACCGCTGCGTGCTGGGCCGGCAGGCGGTGTGGCCGCCCGGGCGGTTCTCGATCCTCGCCGGGTTCGTCGAGCCGGGGGAGTCCGCCGAGGGCGCGGTGGCCCGCGAGGTCGCCGAGGAGGTCGGGCTGGCGGTCACCGACGTCCGCTACGTGAGCAGCCAGCCCTGGCCGTTCCCGCAGTCGCTGATGCTCGGCTTCGTGGCGCGCGCCGAGGGGGACCTGGAGCTGCGGCTGGACCCGACCGAGATCGAGGAGGCCCGCTGGTGGACCCGCGAGGAGCTGCGCTCGGGCCGCGGGCCCGCCGCGCTGCCGCCGCCGGTCTCGATCGCCCGGCACATCATCGACCGCTGGGTGGCCGGGGAGCTCGACTGAGTCAGGCGAAGCGGCCCTGCAGGACCAGCGCGGGGTGCTCGGGGCGGTCGGCCAGCACCACGGCGTCGGCGAGCAGCATGGGGTCGACCTCGTCGTCGTAGCGGTCGAAGGCGGGCAGCTCCCACGCCTGCTCCGCGGGGAAGCGCCGCCTGCGCGCGGCCGGCGCCACCCGCAGGTGCACGACGACGTCGAAGGCGAGCCCCACGCCCTGCAGCAGCGGGCCGGGGACCAGCAGCACCCCGCGCGACGGCATCGGGCGGTAGCCGGCCCGCGCGGCGCGGTCGCGGCCGACGTCCCACAGGACCGGCAGGTACTCGGCCGGCCCGCCGGGACCCACCCGGTCGAGCACCTCGCGGGCCAGCGCGCCGGCGTCGAGCCAGTCGGTGTAGCGGGCGTCGGGATCGGTGCGGCCGTGCTCGAACCGCAGGGAGGCCGGCCGGAGGAACCCGGCGGCCGGGACGACGACGGCCGGGCGGCCGAGCGCGGGCAGCCGCTCGGCGACCGCCCGGGCCAGGCCCTCCGGCTCGGCGACGTCGGGCCCGTCGACGGCGACGCGCAGGGCGGCCGCGCCCGGCTCCGGTCCGACGTCGGCGAGGACGGCGGCCAGCCGGCCGGCCAGCGCGCCCGGGGTCAGCGGCTGCGGACCGCTCAGCGGCGGCCGTCCGCGGGCACGGCGGGGCCGGGGCGGCCCGGCGCGTGCGGGACCCGCCGGCCCGGCGGGCGGCGGGGGACCGGCGGCAGGGCCGCGGCCGGCTCGGCGGGCGCCCCGTCGAGGGGCTCGAGCACCTCGCGGGCGAGCTCGTGCACCGGCCGCCCGAGCGACCGGGCCTGGGTGCGCAGCGCCTCGAACGCCGCCCGCGGCGTGGTGCCCTGCCGCTCGGCGAGCACGCCGATGGCCCGCTCGGTGGCGACCCGGGAGGCCAGCGCGTGCTCCAGCTGGGCGACGGTCCGCTCGAGCGCGGCGATCCGGGCGTCCCGGGGGTCGCCGTCCGGCCCGGCGTCGGCCGTCCCCCGCGCGGCGCGGCGCGTCGCGCGGTCGGGATCGGCCGGGCCGTCGAGCTCCTCGGCGACGAGGTCGGCCAGCGACAGCCCCTCCAGCAGGTCGGCGACGTCGTCGGCGCGGCCGGGGGACAGGACGCTCCAGCCGCGGCCGGTCCGGGCGAGCACGACGGAGGGCCGGTCGGCGGGCGGCTCCTCCGGGGTCGCTGCGGACACGGGGAGGTGCACGGCGTCCGAGGTCACGACAGCGGCTCCCGCGGGTGCTCGGCCGGTGGGCCGGGGGGACGTCGGCGTGCCACGGTCGCGACCCGCCGGGGGACGATGATGCACCGCCGGGGGCCGCGGCCCCTGCAGCACCCGCCGATCAGGCGTCCGACTGCTGCGCGAGCCGCGCCTTGACCTGGTCGATGCTCGGGTTGGTCAGCGCGCTGCCGTCGGCGAAGACCAGGGTCGGGACGGTGCGGTTGCCGCCGTTGGCGTTCATGACGACCTCCGCCGCGGCGGCGTCGCGCTCGATGTCCACCTCGGCGTAGTCGATGCCCTCGACCTGCATGAGCTTCTTGAGCCGCACGCAGTACCCGCACCAGGTGGTGGTGTACATCGTCACGGCGGCGGGCGCGGCAGTCACTCGGGGTCCTCCAGGGGATCGGGGCGGGGACGCGACGACGTCCCAGGGGGCCAACACCGCGGGCCCGTCGCCTCTTCCCGGCCTCGCCGTCCCCGGGCGCACCGGCCGTCCCCAGGCGCCGGGGTGTCCGCGCCGTCTGTCGTCCCGGGCTGGGACACTCGCAGGAGCGGTCCGCCGGCCGCCGTCCCCCTGTGCCCTCGGAGGAACCACCGCATGCCCCGGACAGCCGACGCGCCCCTGGCGACCCCCGGGTCCGCGGGGACCTCCGCCGGTGCCGAGGCGGTCCTGGCCGGGCTCGACGAGGAGCAGCGCGAGGCCGCCTCGGCGGTCACCGGCCCGGTGTGCATCCTCGCCGGTGCGGGGACGGGCAAGACCCGCACGATCACCCACCGCATCGCCTACGGCGTGCACACCGGCGCGTTCGTCCCCGAGCAGGTGCTCGCGGTGACCTTCACCGCCCGTGCGGCCGGGGAGCTGCGCACCCGGCTGGCCAGCCTCGGCGTCGGCGGGGTGCAGGCCCGCACCTTCCACGCGGCGGCGATGCGCCAGCTGCGCTACTTCGCGCCGCGCGTGCTCGGCGGCCCGCTGCCGCCGCTGATCGAGAACAAGCTGCGGGTCGTCGCCTCGGCGGCCACCCGCAACCGGCTGACCACCGACCGGACCAGCCTGCGCGACCTCGCCAGCGAGATCGAGTGGGCCAAGACCACGCTGGCCACCCCGGAGGACTACCCGGCCCGGGCCGCGGCCGCCGGGCGCGAGCCGCCGTTCGACGCCGCCGCCGTCGCCCGCGTGTACGCCTCCTACGAGTCGGCCAAGCAGCGCGACGGCGCACTGGACTTCGAGGACCTGCTCCTGGTCACCGCGTTCGCGCTGGAGGAGCACCCCGACGTCGCCCGGCAGGTGCGCGCGCAGTACCGCCACTTCGTCGTCGACGAGTACCAGGACGTCAACCCGCTGCAGCAGCGGCTGCTCGACGCCTGGCTGGGCGGGCGGGCCGACGTCTGCGTCGTCGGCGACCCCAACCAGACCATCTACTCCTTCACCGGGGCCGACCCCGACTACCTCCTGGGCTTCGCCGACCGCTATCCCGACGCCGCGGTGGTCAAGCTCGAGCGCGACTACCGCTCGACGCCGCAGGTGGTGGGGCTGGCGAACAAGCTCATCGGGCAGGCGCCGGAACGCAAGAGCATCTTCCGGCTCAAGCTCCTCGGCCAGCGGGCCGAGGGCCCCGAGCCGCGCTTCTTCGAGCACGCCGACGAGCCCGCCGAGGCCGCCGCGGTCGCCCAGGCCTGCCGCGCGCTCGTCGAGAGCGGGACGCCGGCGTCGGAGATCGCGGTGCTGTTCCGCATCAACGCCCAGTCCCAGGTGTACGAGTCGGCGCTGGCCGACGCCGGCGTGCCCTACGTCCTCAAGGGCGGGGAGCGGTTCTTCGAGCGGCCCGAGGTCCGCGAGGCGGTCGTCCTGCTGCGCGGCGCGGCCGCCGGCGGCCACGAGCCCGGCGCGCTGGTGCCCACGGTGCGCGACGTGCTCGCCTCGACCGGCTGGGTGGAGCACCGCCCGCCGGCCGGGGGAGCGGCCCGCGACCGCTGGCAGTCGCTGGCCGCGCTGGTCGACCTCGCCGTCGACCTGGTGGCCGAGGACCCGACCACCGACCTCCCGCGCTTCGTCGCCCACCTCGCCGAACGGGCCGACGCCCAGCACGCGCCGACCGTCCAGGGCGTGACGCTGGCGTCGATGCACGCGGCCAAGGGCCTGGAGTGGGACGCCGTCTTCGTGGTCGGCCTGGTCGACGGCGTGCTGCCCATCTCCCAGTCGCTGTCCCGGCCGGAGGCGGTGGAGGAGGAGCGGCGGCTGCTCTACGTCGCGGTCACCCGCGCCCGCGAGCAGCTCACCCTCTCCTGGTCGCTGGCCCGCAACCCCGGCGCCAAGCGGGCCCGGCCGCGCAGCCGCTTCCTCGACGGCCTGGTGCCCGGCTCCACGCCGTCGGCCCCGCCGCCGCCCCGGAGGACCAAGCGGGCCAAGGTCGTGCTCGAGGGGGAGGCCGGGGAGATCTTCGAGCGGCTGCGCGCCTGGCGCAGCAGCACCGCGCAGGCCGCCTCGGTGCCCGCCTACGTCGTGTTCACCGACGCCACCCTGCAGGCCATCGCCGAGGCGAAGCCGACGAGCATCCGCGAGCTGTCCGGGCTCCCCGGCATCGGCGCCCGCAAGCTGGAGATGTACGGCGAGGACGTCCTCGCCACCGTCGGCGGCTGACCGGTCACCGGCCGTGCCCACCGCACGGCCGGACCGGCGCGTCCCACGCCATCGGAGGACGCGCCCGTTAATTGCGTTGCGCCGCTGCGGTGACCTTCCCTACTGTCCTGCCTGCGCCCGACGGACGACCGCGGGCGCGCCAGACCGAGCCCGGCCCGACCGCCGGACTCCGACCCCGGGAGGAGGGGGACCGATGACCGACATGCGCTGCGTCCTCGCCCCCGCCGGGGTCTCCGCCTGGGGCGCCCTCGACGTGCGTCCGGCCCTGACCGGCGCCGTCCCGTCCGCGCGGCCGCGCTACGCCGTGGTCCGGTCGATGACGCCGTTCGACCTGACCGGCACCGCCGTCGCTGCGCCCACCGCTCCGGTCCAGGGGACCGGTCTGCCCACCGGCGGCGAGTTCGGCCCCGGCGTCGGCGGCACCGATGCCCTCCGCACCCACATCAGCAAGCAGCGCCACACCCTCGGGATCCACTCCCCGGGGAGACCGCAGAGCTAGCCGCTCGACCGGTCCTCCTCGAGGCCGCGGAACCCGAACCCCGGGATCCGCGGCCTTCGTCTCTCCTCCGCGGCACCCGGCCCCGACCACCCGGTCGGCGGGCCCCCGCCGGCCGCGCAGACGACGAGTACGAGGAGGAGCGGCAGTGCAGCAGACGATCGACCGCCCGACGTCCCACCGCCGACCCGGGCTCCCCCGGACCGGCGGCACCACCCCGAGGACGCCGCACGTCCCCCTGGCCCCGGCTCCGGTGCGGCGCCCCCTGCCGTGCCGCGGGACCGACGACCCGGACCTGTGGTTCGCCGAGAGCCCCGCGCTGCTCGAGCAGGCCAAGGTCCTGTGCGGGGAGTGCCCGGTCCGCGACGCCTGCCTGGCCGGCGCCCTGGACCGCGGCGAGCCGTGGGGCGTCTGGGGCGGCGAGATCTTCGAGCGGGGTGTGGTCATCCCGCGCAAGCGCCCGCGGGGCCGTCCCCGCAAGGTCGTCGCGGCGTGAGCCGTGACGGCGACAGCCGACAGCGACAGCCATCCGATCGGGCACCGACGCCCGACGAGCACCGAGGACCCGAGATGACCACGTACGAGTACGACCTGGCCACCACGCGGCTGCGCGAGCTGCGCGCCGAGGCCGACGCCGCCGGCCGCGTGCGCCGGCTGCCGGCCGCCCGCTGGTGGGCCCGCCGCGCGGAGTACGCCAGCCGGCGTGCCGCGCGGGCCGGCGCCGCCGTCCGCGGCACGGCGGCGCCCCCTCAGGGGCCCGGCAGCACGCCGAGCCCTCCCGGTCGAGGCCGGGCCCCCGCCGCTCCCGGTGCGTCGGGGGCCCGGCCTCTCGTCGTCCCGGGCCCGGTCGGGGACCGTCGGGCCCCGGTCAGGCCTTGAAGCCGGGCAGCCACTCCTCGAGGACGCCGCGGTAGTCGGCGGCGGCGTCGAGCTGGCAGAGCACGCCGATCGAGCCGATCGTCACCCGGTGGATGAGCAGGTAGGCCGGCGGCAGGTTGAGCTGGCGGCCCAGCTTGTTCGCCTCGCTGCGGGGGTCGGCGAGGCGGGCGGCCTGCTCCTGCATCCAGGCCCGGGTGAAGCGGAAGCCCGGGCTCTCGACCGGCTCGAGCATCGGCCGCAGGTAGTCCAGCACGGCCTGGGCGTCGACCTCGATCCCCGGCCGCACGAACCCCTCGGCGCGCAGGTCGGTGAGCACCTCCTCGGCGCGGCCCTCCAGCGCCCAGCGCACCAGGCGGCCGATCGGCTCGGGCAGCCCGTCGGGGAGCCGGGCGGTGGCGCCGAAGTCGATGACCCCAAGGCGGCCGCCGTCGACGAGCCGGAAGTTGCCCGGGTGCGGGTCGGCGTGCAGCAGCCCGGCCCGCTGCGGGGCGGAGAAGTGCAGCACCGCCATGAGGTGGCCGGCGCGGTCGCGCTGCTCGCGGGTGCCCTCGGTGATGACCCGTGACAGCGGCAGCCCCTCCAGCCACTCCGACACGATCACCTTCGGCGCGCTGGCCACCACCCGCGGGACGACGATCTCCGGGTCGCCCGCGTAGGCGGCGGCGAACTGCCGCTGCGCGTCGGCCTCCAGCCCGTAGTCGAGCTCCTCGATCACCCGGGCGCGCAGCTCGGCGATCAGCGGCTTGACGTCCATGCCGGGGAACAGCGCGGCGAACAGCCGGGCGAAGCGGGACAGCTGGTTGAGGTCGGCCATCAGCGCGGTGGCCGCACCCGGGTACTGGATCTTCACGGCGACGTCGCGGCCGTCGCGCCAGGTGGCGCGGTGCACCTGGCCGATGCTGGCGGCCGCGGCCGGCTGGTCGTCGAACTCGCGGAAGCGGGTGCGCCACGTGCCGCCGAGCTGCTGGGCGAGCACCGCGTGCACGGTGCGCACCGGCATCGGCGGTGCCGCCTCCTGGAGCTTGACCAGCGCCTCGCGGTAGGGGGCGGCCACCTCCTCGGGGACGGCGGCCTCGAACACCGACAGCGTCTGGCCGAGCTTCATCGCCCCGCCCTTGAGCTGGCCCAGGACGGCGAACAGCTGCTCGGCGGTGCGCTGCTGCAGCTCCGCGGCGACCGCCTCGGACGACTGCCCCGACAGCCGCTTGCCGATCCCCAGCGTGGCGCGGCCGGCCGCACCCAGGGGGAGCGAGGCCAGCCGCGCGGTGCGCGAGATCGAGCCCCTGGGGATCCCCCGTGCGTCGTCGGTCACCGTGCCATTGTCCCCGACGCGGAGCCCGGGCCGCTGACGGAGCCGCGGTGGGCGTCACCCGGAGGGGCGGGCGCCGCCGCACCCGCAGGACGGGTGCGGCGACCAGCGGCGCAGCCGCGGCACGAGCCCCGGGGGCGCCAGCTCGACCGTGCCGGCCAGCGCCGCCGGGCTGCCGCTGCCCTCGAGGTAGGCCAGCGCCGTCTGCGCCGCGGCCAGCGCGGTCGCCCAGCAGGCGAGGGTGGACCCGCCGGGGACGTCGGCGGCGGTGAGCTGGGCGGCGAGCACCGGCCAGTGCGGATCGGCGTCGCGACGGCGCAGGTCGGCGCACCGCAGGCAGCCGGTGACGCCGGGGACCACCAGCGGCCCGACGACCCCGGTCTCGCCGCGGACGGCGGCGACCAGGTGCGCGACGCCGGCGTCCCGCAACCCGGCGACCAGCGGGTCTGAGGCCGCCCACGGCCGGGCGAGGACGACGAGGTCGGGGACGGCGCCCGGCGGCAGCGGGCGCAGGTCGGTGAGCGGGCTGGCGCGGCGGACGGCGTCCGCGGCGGCGAGCGAGCGGGCCCGCCCCTCGTCGGCCGCGGTCAGCCCGCCGGCGACCGCGTCGGCCGCGGTGGCGACGCCGTCGTCGCGGACGTCGACCCGGCCCACGCCGCTGGCCGCCAGCAGCGTCGCCAGGGGGACGCCGACCCGGGTCGCGCCCTCGACGACGACCGTCGCGGCGCGCCGGGCGTGCCAGCGCACCGCGCCGTCGGGGTCCCGCGCGGCGGGCAGCTCCGCGGCGGTGCGGGCCGCGGCGGCCGGGCCGGCATCGGAGGCCAGCAGGTCCGCGGCCTCGAGGTCGACCAGCGTGCCGGTGGCGCGCAGGTGGTCGAGCAGGGCGGCGACCGCGCGGGGGTCGAGACCGTCGCCGGCGGCGTCGGCCAGCACGGTCCGCTGGGGGCGCCGGCCGTCGAGGCCGCGCAGCAGGGCGGTCACCGCGGCCGGGGCGGAGCCGACCAGCACGCCGTCGCGCTCGACCCCACCGACCTGGACGGCGTCGGGGGAGCGGCGCAGCAGCGGCGTGCCCGGGGGCAGCAGGGGGTGGGCGGTGTCGGACACCCGCGCAGGGTGGCAGGACCGGCCCGGCTCCCGCTGCCGTCGTCCACAGGGTCCGGGGACGACGACGGCGGCGCCCGCGGTGCGGGACGCCGCCGTCAGGAGGCAGTGCCTAGGCCTTGCCGAGGATCCGGTTCATCTTGGTGCCGCAGACCGGACAGGTGCCCTGGGTCATCCGGCGGCCGGACTCGCTGACCTTGACCTCGCCGTCGAAGTCCCGCTTCTCCTTGCACTTCACGCAGTAGCCGTTGTAGCTCTCCGCCACGGTGCCTCCTCTTCCAGCTGCTCGGCACCCGTCCGGGCGCCGCCTCCGCGAACGCTACCCGGGCGGTCCCGTCCGACCCGTCCGGCCGGGGAGCCCGTCCCGCCGCGGTGCCCACAGCCTGTGGACAGCGCTGTGGAGACGGTGGGGACCCCGCGGCGTGTCGCTGTGTGCAGCCGGGGGAGGCGCCGGTGTCCACCCGCCCGTCGCCGACCCGTTCCACGCCCGTCACCTGCGCGGACACGCCTGGCGCCGCTGTGGACGGAGCGCGTCGCCGACGGGCTCCGGCTGTCCACCGTCCGTGCGACTCGTACCCGAGCGGGTGGCGCCCCTCCGCGCGTCGCCGGCGGCCGGTGGCTACCGTCCTCCCGTGCCCGGATCGACCCCCGCCCCCTCGCGCGGCCCCCTGTCCACGGACGGGCCGGTCGAGGTGCGCCGCAGCGCGCGCCGCCGTCGGACGGTGACCGCCTACCGCGAGTCGGGGCGGACGATCGTGCTCATCCCGGCGGCGTTCACGCCGGCCGAGGAGCGGCGCTGGGTGGCCCAGATGGTGGCCAAGCTGCAGACCCGGGAGGAGCGCCGCCGCCGCTCCCTGGGCGGCGACGACGAGCTCATGAGCCGCGCCCGCGCACTGTCGGCCGCGCACCTCGACGGCGTGCCGCAGCCGACCAGCGTGCGGTGGGTGGACAACCAGCAGCGCCGCTGGGGCTCGTGCACCCCCGCCGACGGCAGCATCCGGCTGTCGAGCCGGCTGCGGTCGATGCCGGAGTACGTCGTCGACTACGTGCTGGTGCACGAGCTGGCGCACCTGCTCGAGGCCGGCCACGACGCGCGCTTCTGGGCGCTGGTGGCCCGCTACCCGCAGGCCGAGCGGGCCCGCGGCTTCCTCGAGGGCGTCGAGTCGGCCCGGGCCGACGGCGCCCGCGCGGACGACGGCGACCTGGTCGACTGACGCAGGGCCCCCCGCCACACGCAGGCTCGCGGGGCCCTGCGAGGGGGCCGACCGCCACGCGATCGCGGGAGCCTCCGGCCCCCACTCCTCGCGGAGTGTCCTCAGCGGCTGGCGGAGTCCCCGTCCGGACCCTCGCCGCTGTCGCCGCTGCCACCGTCGCCGCTGCTGCTGCTGCCGCCGTCGTCGGTGTCCTCGGCCGGGTCGGTCAGCGCGCGCAGCTCGTCATCGAGGCCCTGGCGGGCGACGAAGTCCAGCGGCTCGTCGAGGTCGTCGGAGGTGGGCAGCAGGTCCGGGTGCGACCAGAGCCGGTCGCGGGCCCCGGTGCCGTGCTGCTGCGCCATGGCGCCCCAGACGGTGGCGGCGTCGCGCAGCCGGCGCGGCCGCAGCTGCAGCCCGACCAGCGTGGCGAAGGTCTGCTCGGCCGGGCCGCCCGAGGCGCGGCGGCGGCGCATCGTCTCGGCCAGCGCCCCGTGCCCGGGCAGCCGCTCGCCGGCCGCGGCCGCGACGACGGCGTCGACCCAGCCCTCGACCAGTGCCAGCAGCGTCTCCAGCCGGCGCAGCGCCATCTGCTGCTCCGGCGTCTCCTCCGGCTCGAGCAGCCCGCTGCCCAGCAGCTCCTGCAGCGCCTCGGGGTTGGACGGGTCGAAGCCGCCGCCCATCGAGCCCATCGCGTCGTTGAGCCCGCGCTCGATGGCCTCGCGGTCGATGGTGATGCCGCGGGCGTAGGCGTGGACGGCGTCGTGCAACTGCTGGCGCAGCCACGGCACGTGGGCGAACAGCCGCAGCGACGCGGCCTCGCGCAGCGCGAGGAACAGGCGGACCTCGTCGGCCGGGCGGTCCAGGCCCTCGGCGAACGCCGCGACGTTCTGCGGGACGAGCACCGCCGAGCCGGCCGGGGCCAGCGGCAGGCCGACCTCGGTGCCGGTGAGCACCTCGCCGGCGAGCCGGCCGAGGGCCTGCCCGACCTGGGCGCCGAACATCAGGCCGCCCATCCGCCCCATGATCCCGGCGAGCGGGCCGGCCACGGCCATGGCCTCCTGCGGCAGCGCGGAGGTCATGGCGGCCACGACCTTCTCGGCCAGGGGGTCGATGAGTGCGCCCCAGGCCGGCAGCGTCTGCTCGACCCACTCCACCCGGGACCACGCCAGCGCCCGGTCGGCGCCCGAGGGCAGGTCGGTGACCTGGTCCAGCCACAGGTCGGCCAGGCGCACCGCCTCGGTGACGGCGGCCCGCTCGGCCTCCGACGTCGGCTGGGTGCCGGTGGCCAGGGAGCTGATCGCGCCCTGCCGGGCGAGGTCCCAGTTGACCGGCCCGCCCGACCAGTTCATGAGCTTCTGCAGCTCGGCGAACAGCGGCATCTTGCCCAGGAGCTCCTCCGGGGTGCCGCCCCCGGCACCGCCCGGTCCGCCGAACCCGAACAGGGCGCCGAAGCCGAACGGGTCGCCGGCACCGGGCTGGTCCCGGCGCTCGGGGTCGCGGTCGGGGAGCCCGAATCCGAACGGCACGTCACTCATGCCCCCACGGTAGACGCGTGATCACACCACCGGAGCCCGAGCGCGGGCTCCGGCGTCCGCTCTCGGCGGACGCTGCCAGCCCGAGGTTCTACGCTGGCCGGTCGTGACCCGTCGGATCGCCGTCCTCGCCGTCGGTGTGGTGCTGCTGCTGGTCGCCGGCGTCCTCGGCGCGGCCCTGCCGGTGCCCTACGTCGCCCAGGTGCCCGGGCCGACCTTCAACACCCTCGGCGACATCGACGGCGACCCGGTCATCTCCGTCCGCGGCCGCGACCGCAACGACGTCACCGGCAACCTCAACCTCACCACCGTCGGCGTCGGCCGGGCGGGCCTGAGTCTGGTCGAGGCTGTCCGCGGCTGGTTCGACGACGAGATCAGCGTCGTGCCCGAGGAGTCGGTGTACCCGCCGGACCAGACCGAGGACGAGATCGAGCAGGCCAACCGGCAGGCCTTCCTCACCTCCGAGGAGTCCGCCGAGGCCGCGGCGCTCGGCCACCTCGGGTACCCGGTGAAGGTCGTCGTCCGGGGACTCTCCGGCGACGACTCCCCGTCGGACGGGCTGCTCGAGGAGGGCGACGCGATCGAGGCCGTCGACGGGCGGCCGACGCCGGACTCCGACGCGCTGGCCGCCGTCCTCGCCGCCATCCCGGCCGGCACGACCGTGGAGGTCGCCTACACCCGGCTCGGCCGGCCGGGCACGGCCACGGTCATCACGGGCGGGTCCTCCGACCGCGAGGGTTCGGTGCTCGGCGTGGTGGTGGGCGAGCAGCCCTCGGCGCCGTTCGACGTCGACATCGACGTCGCCGACGTCGGCGGCCCGTCGGCGGGCCTGATGCTCACCCTCGGCATCCTCGACCTGGTCGGCGACACCGACCTCACCGAGGGCGCGGTGGTGGCCGGCAGCGGCACGATCGACGCCCAGGGGACCGTCGGCCCGATCGGCGGCATCCAGCTGAAGATGGTCGCCGCCCAGGAGATCGGCGCCGAGCTGTTCCTCGTCCCGGCCGACAACTGCCCGGACGCGCTCGGGTCCCCGGCCACCGGCCTCACCCTGGCCCGGGTGGCCACCCTCGACGACGCCCTGACCGCCCTCGAGGACGTGCGGGAGGGGCGCACTCCCGCCGGCTGCTGACCGCCACCCGTCCCGGGACGGCCCGCGTGGGGGATGCTGTCGGCCAGCACGGGCTCCCCGGGGAACCCGGTGCCGCGCCGAGCGTTGGTCAGGGGCGACACCGGCCGCTCGTGCGCCAGCCCGGCGCCCGTGCCGACCGGCGCCCCACACGTCCGACCGCACGCGGTCGCCACACCGCGACGGCGCCCCCCGGGGCCCGCCGCACCTGCAACTGAAGGAGACCGCTCGTGGCCATGCGGCCCCCCGTGTCCGTGCCGACGCTGTCGCGGCGCGCGAAGGTGGTCATCGGGTCCATCGCCGTGCTGCTGGTGCTGTTCACGGCCATCGGGACGTTGACCAACGTCTACGTCGACTACCTCTGGTTCGACGAGACCGGGTACACCGAGGTCTTCTGGACCGAGCTCCAGACCCGGGCCCTGCTGTTCGCCGTGGCCGGCGTGGCCACCGGCGGGCTCACCGCGCTGGCGGTCTACCTGGCCTACCGGTTCCGCCCGGCGTTCCGGCCGATGTCGCTGGAGCAGCAGAACCTGGAGCGCTACCGGCAGTCGCTCGAGCCCCGCCGCACCCTGGTGCTGTCGGCGGTCGCGGTCGTCGTCGGCCTGTTCGCCGGGTTCACCGCGCAGGGCAGCTGGGAGACCTGGCTCACCTTCCGCAACTCGACGCCGTTCGGCGACGTCGACCCGCAGTTCGGCCTCGACCTGTCGTTCTTCGTCTTCGAGTACCCCTTCTACCGGCTGCTGCTGAGCTTCGGCTTCGCCATCGTGCTGCTGGCGCTGATCGGTTCGCTGCTCACCCACTACGTGTTCGGTGGCCTGCGGCTGCAGACGCCGGGGCAGAAGCTCACCGGCGCGGCGATGGTGCAGCTGTCGGTGCTGCTCGGCCTGTTCGTGGCGCTCAAGGCGGTCGCCTACTGGTTCGACCGCTACGGGCTGGTCTACTCCGACCGCGGCGAGCTGTTCAGCGGCGCGAGCTACACCGACGTCAACGCGCTGCTGCCGGCCAAGACGATCCTGGTGTTCGCGGCGGCGTTCTGCGCCGTCGCGTTCTTCGCCAACGTGGTCGTCCGCAACTTCCGGCTGCCGGCCGCCGCGCTGGTCCTGCTGCTGCTGTCCAGCCTGGTGATCGGCGTGGCCTACCCGGCGATCGTGCAGCAGTTCGTCGTCCGCCCGAGCGCCAACGAGCGCGAGGCCGACTACATCGAGCGGGCGATCGCCTCCACCCGCGAGGCCTACGACCTCACCGAGGTCGAGTACACGGACTTCGCCCAGGAGAACACCGGGGAGGACGTCGACACCGACGCCGCGCTGGCCGAGCTGCGCGACGACGACGCGACGATCCCGAACGCCCGCCTGCTCGACCCGAACGTGCTGGCCGGGACGTTCACCGCGCGCCAGCAGATCCGCAACGTGTACGGCTTCCCCGAGAAGCTCGACATCGACCGGTACACGATCGACGGCGAGACCCGCGACTACGTCGTCGCCGTCCGCGAGCTCGACAGCGGCAGCCTGTCGGAGAACCAGGACACCTGGATCAACCGGCACACCGTCTACACGCACGGCAACGGGTTCGTCGCCGCGCCGGCCAACCAGGTGGTCACCGGGCAGGAGGGCGGCGAGCCGAACTTCACCAGCCGCGACCTGCCCACCACCGGTGACATCGAGGTCGAGCAGGGCCGGATCTACTACGGCGAGCTGATCGACGACTACTCCGTCGTCGGGGCGCCCGAGGGAGCCGACGCCCGCGAGTTCGACCGGCCCGAGGACGGCTCCGAGGGCGAGGTCAACAACACCTACGACGGCGAGGGCGGCGTCGCGATCGGCAGCTTCTTCCGGCAGCTGACGTTCGCCATCTACTACCGCGAGCGCAACTTCCTGCTCTCCGGTGCGGTCAACGACGCCTCGAAGGTGCTCTACGTCCGCGATCCGCGCGAGCGGGTGGAGAAGGCCGCGCCGTTCCTCACCGTCGACGGCGACCCCTACCCGGCGGTGATCGACGGCCGCGTGCAGTGGATCCTCGACGGCTACACGACGTCGGACGCCTACCCGTACTCCGAGCGGATGGAGCTCGGCGAGGCGGCGCAGGACGCGCTCACCGGCCAGGGGACCGCGGCGCTGCCGAATGAGCAGTTCAACTACATCCGCAACTCGGTCAAGGCCACCGTGGACGCCTACGACGGCACCGTCCGGCTCTACGAGTGGGACGAGGACGACCCGGTGCTGAAGGCCTACATGGCCGCGTTCCCGGGCGTGATCGAGGAGCGGTCGGAGATGAGCGACGAGCTCATCAGCCACGTCCGCTACCCGGAGGACCTGTTCAAGCTGCAGCGGGACGTCCTCACCCGCTACCACGTGAGCGACCCGGGCGACTTCTACAGCCAGAACGACCGCTGGGCGGTGCCGGCCGACCCGACGCAGGACACGCAGACCGAGGAGGCGCAGCCGCCGTACTACATCCTCGCCGCGCGACCGGGCGAGCCGGACGCGACGTTCCAGCTGACCAGCGCGCTGAACGCCTTCCGCAGGCAGAACCTCTCGGCGTTCATCTCCGCCTCCAGCGACCCGGACACCTACGGCTCGATCCAGGTGCTCCGGCTGCCCGGCAACACGCCCTTCCGCGGGCCCCAGCAGGTGCAGCAGTCGTTCAACACCAACGACGAGGTCGCCCGGGACCTGACGCTGTTCAACAGCGAGGACTCGCAAGCGGTGTTCGGGAACCTGCTGACGCTGCCCATCGGGGAGAACGGCCTGCTCTACGTGCAGCCGCTGTACGTGGAGGGGACCGGGCAGAACTCGTTCCCGCTGCTGCGCAAGGTGCTGGTCAACTACGGCGGACGGGTCGGCTACGCCGACACCCTCTCCGACGCGCTGGACCAGGTCTTCGGGGCCGGGGCGGGGGACACCGCGACCGACTCCGACGACGCCGGGACCACCCCGGACACCGAGGAGCCGACGCCGGCCGAGCCGACCACGCCCGCGGAGCCGACCACGCCGGCCGAGCCGACGACGCCGCCGGCCGACGGGTCGGACACGGCGCTGGACCAGGCGGTCGCCGACCTCGACGCGGCGCTGCAGCGGCTGGCCGAGGCCCAGCGCAGCGGCGACTTCGCCGCGCAGGGCCAGGCGCTGGCCGACCTGCAGCGGGCGGTCGAGGCCTACGAGGCGGCCCAGGGCGCGGCCGCGGCGCCGGCCACGCCGACCGGCTGAGCCGCGCGGGCGGGGGTGTGCCGACCCGGTGCACCCCCGCCCCGCGACCGGGTGTAGGGTGGTCTCACCGACGCGGGGTGGAGCAGCTCGGTAGCTCGCTGGGCTCATAACCCAGAGGTCGCAGGTTCGAATCCTGCCCCCGCTACCAGACGACAGGGGCCCTCACAGTGACTGTGAGGGCCCCTGTCGCATGTGCATGCACCTCACCGCGGGCGCACCGGGGATGCTCGCCACACGGGGGCGGGGTCCCGCCCCCGTCCGCCGGAGGTCGGGCAGCATGCGTGGCCGTGGCAGCACAGCCTGACGACGCAGGGCCGGCGCGGGTCTTCCTGGTCGACGACCACAAGGTGGTCCGCACCGGGCTGGCGGCCTACCTGGCGACCGAGCCGGGGATGACGGTGGTCGGCGAGGCCGACGACGGCAGGCGGGCGCTCGATGCACTGGCCGTCCTGGAGGGCGCCGGGGAGCGGACGACTGGCTCCACGGGCACCCGTCCGCCGCCTACCGCGACGCCGCCGACGCCGTCCTGGCCGCCTGGCGGGCCCCGGGCGCCGTGGCGCGAACGCTGACGATCTCCCTCGGCCCGGTGCCGGCGCCGCTGGGCGCGGTCATCGAGCTGACCGAGGTCGTCGTCCACGGACTCGACCTCGCCGTCGCCACCGACCGTCTCGAACAGATCGACCAGGCGCGGGCCGAGTGGCTGCTCGCGTTGATGGAGGGCATGGGGTTCGATGCGTTCCGGTTGCCCGGGGTGTTCGGACCTGCGGTGCCCGTACCCGCTGCTGCCCCGGTGCACCTGCGGCTGCTGGGCTTCCTCGGCCGTGGCCTCCCGGCCGCAGAGCCGCTGCCGGCCTGAGCGATCCGTGGCCGTCGGCCCCGACCACCGGAGGGAAGCGGAGGCGAGCCACGTGGCCGGGTCCACCACCGGGAGCCGTCGTCGCCGGCTGCAGACCCGGACGGGGCCGGTGAGCTGCGTCGACAGCGGCTCCGGCGCGCCCGCCGTCGTGTTCATCGGCGGGGCCGGCGGTCCGGCGATCACCTGGGGACCGGTCCGCGCGCGGGTGGCCGCGTCCACCCGCGCGCTCGCCCTCGCCTCCCGCACGTCGACGGCGCTGGCCACCGCCTCCGTCGGGGCGTTCCCCAACTGCTGGCCCGGCTGCCCTCCGTGCCGCTGGGAGCGGTCGACCGACTGCCTCAGCCGTACCGCGCCCAGGCCCGTCGGCTCGGTGCGCGCCACGGCAGCCTCCACACGGCAGCGGCCGAGTTCGCCGGCATGGAGGCCGCCCGACTCGAGGACCTGGCGCAGGGCTCGCAACGGGCACTCGCGGCGCTCCCGGGCCACGGCCGGCTCCTCCTGGCCGACACCGGGCGCGACGCCCACGCCGACGCGCCCGACACGGTCGCCGGCGCCGTGCTGGACGTCGTCGCCGAGGTCAGAGGCCGATCCGGCGGCCCGGTCCCAGCGCGAGCAGTTCACGATCCGCCAACGCGTCTCCGCCGAACGAGCGGCACCGCCCCGGCCCAGCACCGCCTGCCCGAGCGGTCGTCGCTCATGTTGCTGGAGCCGGGTCAGCACGCCCGGAACCGCGTAGCCGCAGCCGAGGCGGTCACTGCGGTGGGGGACCAGCGTTCGGTCGGAGCGACGTGGGCCGGAGGAGGGAGGTCACTGCCTCGGCGACGGCGTCGGGATGGGCCATGTGGATGTTGTGCCGGCGGTCGTCGAAGACGCGGTGGATGCTGCACGTGGATCGGGTGGCCAGTTCGCGGTGCATCGCCACCCACTCCTCGCCCCACGCGCGGCTGGTCAGCACCACGAGCGGCAGGTCGCCGAACTGGGGCCGTCCCACACCGGCGGTGCGCCGCCGCGCCTCGCGGGCGCAGGACAGGACTGAGCGCAGTTCCGCTCCGGCCGCACCCCGGAGGCCGAAGCTGCGGGCGACCGAGGCGACCCACTCGCGGCGCTGGCCGGCGCTGAGCCGGGCCTCGAACGTGCGTTGCTCCGGGTAGAGGGGCAACGCCCGCAGGCGCAGGAGTGCCCGCACCACGCCGAACGGCGCGAGGCCCCGCAGCAGGTGGGCGAGCACGCCGGAGACGGCGAAGCCGACCTGCACCGCGCGGTCGTCCGCGATCTGCTCCGGGGTGGCGTCGACCTGCACGAGGCCGGCCAGCCGGTCGGGGTGCTGCTGCGCGTGCAGGCGTGCGATCAGGCCCCCGAGGGAGTGCCCGACCAGCACGTAGGGGCCCTCGGGCAGGCAGGCGTCGAGCACGGCCTGCAGCTCGTCGAGGTAGCCCTGCACGGTCGGAGCCGGGCCAGGTCGGCCGCGGCCCAGGCCGGCCCGGTCGTAGGTGATCACGCGGGTGTGGTTCGCCAGCAGGTCGGCGGCCGGTGTCCACGATGCCTGGCAGTCACCGGCCCCGGTGACGATGACCGCGGCCGCCGAGGCCGGCGTGGGACGGGTACCGCGGACGGTGACCGCCACCATGTGACTGCCGACGTCGACGCAGCGGTGAACTGTCTTGGGGAGGGTGCCCCGATCGGCGGGCGCGGCCGGCCCCACCGCTCCCTGCAGCGTGGCCGACGCGGTCCTCACCGGTCCTGCTCCGGACCTGCGGTGCTGCGGGCGATCTCCACCGTGTGGAAGCCGGGAGTGGGGGAGAGGTCGGCCATCCGGGCGGCGAGCGCGGCGAACTCGGGGCCGGCGACGGCGGACCGCCAGGTCTCGACCGAGGCGAGCTCGGCCACGTGGACGTGGCGGGAGCGGGCCTGCGGTCCGAGCGCCTCGTGCAGGCGGGTGGTGCGGTAGCCGCCCCTGCTGCGGAGCAGGTCGTCGGCCTGCCGCCACGGCTGCAGGAAGCGCTCGTCTCGCTCGGGGGTGACCTCGAAGCAGTTGATCAGGGTCCCGGGGCTCATGGGGTCCTCCTCGTGTGCCGCGGTCAGGTCAGGCGCCGGGGGCCGGTTGGGGCCGGGTCTGCGAGCGGGCGGAGCGGGCGACGAGGTAGCCGACCGCGGCCGCCCAGGCGAGCAGGAGCAGCAGGGAGATCTCGAGCACCGGCACCAGGGCGTCGACGCCGACCAGCGCCGCGCTGCCCACCAGCAGCAGCAGAACCAGGACGGCCGCGGTGACCTGCAGCCAGCGGGCCGCGGCGCCGGCTCGAGCGGCGGCGGTGGTCGCGACCGCGGCGAAGGCGGCGAGCAGGGCGATCTTGAGCACGTCGACGAAGTCGATGGCGAGCAGCAGCGTGCGGCTGGTCGTGGCGGCGTGCTCGCCGACGACCGCGGTGACGGCGAGGGCGAACTGCAGGAGGGACAGCGCTGCGGCGGTGATGCCGATGCCGACCACGGCCCGGCGCAGCCCGCCGCGGACGCCGGTGACCCGGGCGAGCCCGATCGTGAGTCCGGCGAGGGCGAGGCCGGCGGTGCCGTGCACGAGCAGCGCGGACGACACGACGGCCGGTCCGGAATCGGCGTAGAAGCCGGCGATCTCCGCAGGTGGCGCGTCGCGCTCCGGCGCGGCCGGCGCCAGCAGCAGACCGGCGATCCAGGACAGCACGTAGGCGGCAGCGGCGACCGCGGGGGCGTTGGGCGAGCGCACGGCGACGGGGACGGTGGTGGACACGGCGGATCTCCTCCGGGACGGGATGGTCACTGGTTCCAGACGGCGAGCAGCGCGGCGTTGCCGACGGCGAGCGCGGCCACCGCAGCGGTGGCGGGCAGGCGGGCGCCGAGCCGCCGCAGGGCGGTGAGGCCGAGGGCGAGGGCGCCCAGCTGGGCGGCCACCCGTACCGGCTGCGCCACGGACCCGCCGTGCACGAGCAGCACCCAGCCGACCGCCACGGCACCGGGGACCAGCACGACGGCGGCCAGCCGGGCGGCGGGCGACCGGGCGCCTCGCCAGGCGGCGACGGCGACGACGGCCAGCAGTCCCAGCTCCAGTCCGAAGCGGACGGCGAGGTTGAGGTCCTGCGCTGCGGTGAGCATGCGGAAACGGTGCCGCCGCCGGGCCGTCGGATCGTCGGCGCGCGGGTTGGTCTCCGGCGTCCACCCGTGGGTGGAGACTGTCGCCCGTGCACGGGCAGCGGCGGTGGGTCCTCCCGGTGGGGCTCGCCGTCGTCGCGCTGGTGGTGGTCGCCAACGCCGGCAGCAGCGTCGGGCTCGGGACCTCCGGCGACGCGCTGGTCGTCACGTTGTCGGTGGCGGTCTACGCCGCGGCGGCCCTGGTCTTCCTGCTCTGGTTCGACGCGCCGGTCCGGACCACCGTGGTGCTGCTGCTGGTGATGGCCGTGGCCTCGGCCGCCGCCCGGCACGGCGACCCGACCGGCACCGGCGGCATCGGGCTCTACCTGGGCGTGGCCTACGCGCCGCTGCGGCTGCCGCGCCGAACGGCCGCGACGGTCGCCGCGGTCAGCGTGGTCCTCTTCGACGTCGTGCTGGCGCTGGAGGCGCCGAACGCCGGGGTCTTCATCACCGTGGTGACCGGCGGTGCGGCGCTGTTCTTCCTGTTCGGCCTGCTGCTGCGCAGCGAGCAGGAGCAGCGCGCGCGGGCCGATCAGCTGGTCGTGCAGCTCGAGCGCAGCCGGGAGGCGGAGAAGGCCTCCGCAGCGCTGGCCGAGCGCACCCGCATCTCGCGGGAGATGCACGACGTCCTCGCGCACACGCTGTCCGCGCTGGTCCTGCAGCTGGAGGCCCTCGCCGTCCGGGCCGAGCGCGCGGCCGACCCGCTGGCCGGCGGCCTGGCCCGCGCGCACCAGCTGGCGCGCGGCGGGCTGGTCGAGGCCCGGCGGGCGGTGTCCACGCTGCGAGGGGGCGTCGTGCCCGGACCCGACGCGCTGGCGGAGCTGCTCGCGCAGCACCAGGCGGCCACCGGGACGCCGTGCGCGCTCGACGTCCGCGGCGAACCGGTGCCGCTGGCTCCCGAGGCGTCCCTCGCCGTCTACCGCACCGTGCAGGAGGCGCTGACCAACGCCCGCAAGCACGCGGCCGGCGCGCCGGTGCGCGTCCGGCTGGACTGGCGGCCCGACGGCGTGGTGGTCGAGGTCCACGACGGCGGCGGCCGCGAGCGGGCCGCGCTGCACGGGACCGGCGGCGGGCACGGCCTGTCCGGCCTGGCCGAGCGGGCGGCCCTGCTCGGCGGGCGGCTGCACGCCGGGCCGGTCGACGGCGGGTTCCACGTCCACCTCGAGGTCCCGGCGTGATCCGCGTCCTGGTCGTCGACGACCAGCGCCTGGTGCGCGAGGGGCTGACGGCGCTGCTCGAGCTGGTCGAGGACCTCGAGCTCGTCGGCGTCGCCGAGCACGGCGCGCAGGCGCTCGACCAGGTCGCCGAACAGCAGCCCGACGTCGTCCTGATGGACCTGCGGATGCCGGTGATGGACGGGGTCGAGGCCACCCGCCGGATCCGCCGGGACCACCCCGACGTCGAGGTCGTGGTGCTCACCACGCACGCCGACGACGACTCCGTTCTCGCCGCCCTCCGCGCCGGCGCCCGCGGCTACCTGACGAAGGACGCCGGGATGGCCGAGATCGCCCGCGCCGTCGCCGCTGCCGATGCCGGGCAGGCGCTGCTGGACCCGCAGGTGCAGGCCCGGTTGCTGCAGGGCCTCGCCGGCGAGCGCCGTCCCGGCGGCCCGCTCACCGACCGGGAGACCGAGGTGCTGGCGCTCATCGCCGGCGGGCTCTCCAACACGGAGATCGCAGCGCGGCTGGTGGTCTCCGAGGCGACGGTCAAGACGCACATCAACCGGGTCTTCGCCAAGACCGGTGCGCGCGACCGCGCCCAGGCAGTCCGATGGGCCTACCGGCACGGAGTCGCCCAGCCGTAGCCGGGGGCCGCAGCCGCACCGCCACACGGCGCGACGGGGCGGCGAGGCAGGCGGACGTGCCGCCGCACCGGCGAGATCGCACTGTCCGCCAGCGGTGTCGTGGTCACCGCCGCGTCCCGGCGTTCCAGGACGGCGGGTCGGGAGCCGGACCACGCCGGGGGTGTGCAGCTGCGTGGGCAGGTGCTGGTGACCTGCGGGAACGGCCGAGGCGCTACAGCGAGAGCGGTGGTCCGGCCGGTCCCCCCGCTACTCCGAACGGCACCGGCCCCCACCGCCCAGCGGTGGGGGCCGGTGCCGTTCCGTCCCCCCCGGGGTGCCCGGGGTCAGACGGTCTCGGGTACCCGGAGATGGGCGAGGACGAGGTCCATCTCGGCGACGTCGAGGATGTCGATGCCCATGGTGTCGACGGCCCGTTCCCGGAGCATGCGCGCCTGGTCCCGCGTCCCCTCGAGGTGCGCGCGGTCCTCGAAGACGACCGTGCCGACGGCGCGGGCGCTGTCCCGGTCGACGAGCAGGCTCATGCTGCAGAAGCCGGGCAGCTCCTGGAGGCGCGGCATCAGGGTGGAGCGGTACATCTCGAGGATCTGGTCGACCCGGGCCGGGTCGCCGCGGCTCCAGGTGAGCCGCGCGCAGGCGCCGTCCGCGGCGGTGTGCTCCCGGTGCAGGACGGCGATCTCCCACTCCTGCACCTCGGGGTCCTCACCCGTCCCGAAGCGCTCCACCAGGTGCTCGCGCAGCGGGTGCACGCGCTGGGCGCTGGCCCGCATCGCCTCCCGGTCCTCCCACGCCGACGTCGCGATGCACCGGCCGGACTCCCGGTCGCACATCATCGACAGGCCGACGCAGCCGTCCATGTCCTGCAGGGCCGGCCACACCTCGTCGCGCACGTACGCGATCGCGTCGTCGAGCGAACCGGGGTTGGCGCGGATGGTGGTGGATCGGGCGTACATGCCGCCCCCCTCTCGGACCGGCGGCGGTGCCCCTGCGGCATCGCCGCGCGGTCGAGCGTCCTCCCGCGCCCGGCGCCGGACAAGGTCCCCGGCGCCGCGCGGGACCCGGTCCTCCGGCGGAGGACCGGGTCCCGGTGCCTCAGGTGTTGTCCGACCGGCCGGTCAGCGCGTCGCGGAGCCGGTCCACCATCCCGACGCCCGGTCCCACGGTCTTGTGGAACAGCGCGCTGTGCGGCGACGACGGGTGCGGCCGGGTGGGCGCGGCCTTCTTCGCCGCCTCCACCTTCCGGCCGATCTCCACGAGCTGGTCCGGGCTCAACCGGGCGCGCAGCTGGGGGAACTGTTCGGTCTCCTCGTCGGTGACGTGGTGGCGCAGCACCTGCTCGAGGCGGCCGAGGGTCTCGAGGAACCGGGGGTCGGCGGAGTCGACGTCCTCGAGCTCCTTCATCACCTCCACCAGCTGCTGGTGCTCCTGGATGTCGTCCTGCACCGCCGCCTCGCCGTCGGGCAGGTGCTCGCGCATGGCCGGGTAGACGAACATCTCCTCGGCGACCGAGTGCCGCATCAGCTCGGCGATCACGGTGTCGGCCATGTCCCGCCGCTCGGCGGGATCGGCGGCCGGGATGCGGCCGACGAGGTCGAGGACCTCGTGGTGGTCGGTGGTCAGGATCTCGACGACGTCCTGGTTGCTCGTACTCGCGGTCATCGGGCTGCCTCCGGGCCGGAACGGTGCCGGGCGGCTGCTCACCCGGCACCGCGGTCCTACCCGGGTGGCGCTGCCCACACCCCCCGCACCGGGCCCGGGGAGGCGTGTACAGTGGGTCCTACCGACGCGGGGTGGAGCAGCTCGGTAGCTCGCTGGGCTCATAACCCAGAGGTCACAGGTTCGAATCCTGTCCCCGCTACCACGGCACGAGGGCCCCGGAGCAGACGCTCCGGGGCCCTCGTCGCATCCCGGGGTGGTCGACGGGAACAGGGCGGGCGCCGGCCCGGTTGCGGAACGGCATGGAGCCGACCGTGCAGGACGCCCCCGAGTCCGAGCGTTACGAGATCCGCGACGGCGACCGCCTCCTGGGGCTGGCCGCGTACTCCCGGCGGGGTGCGCGGGTGGTCTTCACCCACACCGAGATCGACCCCGACGCCGAGGGGTCCGGGCTGGGCGGCAGGCTCGTCCGGGCGGCCCTGGACGACGTCCGGTCGCGCGGGGAGACGGTGGTGCCGCGCTGCTCGTTCGTCCGCGGCTGGATCGAGCGCCACCCCGAGTACGGCGACCTGGTCGACCGCGGCGACGCCTGACCCGCGGGCGGCCGGGCGCGGGCCCGTACGCGGGTGTGTTGCCCGTCACACGGCGTCCTCTCTAGGTTGACGGTCACTGCTGACCGCTCGACGAGGAGGTCGCCCGTGAGCGTCGAGGCCCCGATCCCGCAGACAGAGTCCGGTGCGGAGGTCGCCGACCCCACCGACGTCGACCCCACCGACGTCGACCCCACCGACGTCGACCCCACCGACGTCGACCTCGGCGACGTCGACCTGTCCGACCGGGACTGGTGGACCCGCCCGCCGGCCGAGCGGCACGCGGCCCTGGACCGGCTCCGCCGGGAGCGGCCCTTCGCGTTCTTCGCCGAGCCCGACCTGCCCGGCATCCCGGCCGGCCCGGGTTACCACGCCGTCACCCGCTACGCCGACCTCGAGGCGATCAGCTCCCAGCCGGCGGTGTTCTGCTCGGGGCAGGGCGCGGTGTCGATGCAGGACGTCCCGGCCGAGCTGCACGAGTTCTACGGCTCGCTGATCAGCATGGACGACCCGCGGCACGCCAAGATCCGCCGGATCGTCTCGAAGACGTTCACGCCGCGGATGCTCGAGCGGACCCTGGACTCGGTGCGCGCCGTCGTCGACGACGTCCTGGCGCGGGCCCGGGTGACGGCTGCGGCCCACGACGGCGTCATCGACGTCGTCGCCGACATCGCCGCTCCGATCCCGCTGCGGGTCATCTGCGACATGATGGGCGTCCCCGAGGCCGACCGGGCGGCCGTGCTGGCCAACTCGAACGTCATCCTCTCCGGCGGCGACCCCGAGCTCATCGAGAACGACGACCCGCTGACCGCCTTCCTCACCGCCGGTGCGGAGATGGCCGCGCTGATGGAGCGGCTGGCCGCCGAGCGCGTCGCCGAGCCCCGGGACGACCTCACCACCGCGCTGGTCACCACCGAGGTGGACGGCGAGAGGCTGTCCCACCAGGAGATCGCCTCGTTCTTCATCCTGCTGCTGGTGGCCGGCAACGAGACCACCCGCAACGCCATCTCCCAGGGCCTGCTGGCGCTGTCGGAGTGGCCGGAGGAGCGGGCGCGGTGGGCCGCCGACCCGTCACTGGACCGCACCGCCGTCGAGGAGGTCGTGCGCTGGGTCAGCCCGGTCACCTGGATGCGCCGCACCGCCACCCGGGACGGCGAGATCGGCGGCCACCGGTTCACCGCCGGGGAGAAGTTCCTGCTGTTCTACGCGGCGGCCAACCGCGACCCCGAGGTCTTCGCCGACCCGCAGCGCTTCGACGTCGGCCGCGACCCCAACCCGCACGTCGGGTTCGGCTCGAAGGGCCCGCACTTCTGCCTCGGCGCGCACCTGGCCCGCCGCGAGCTGCAGGTGACCTTCCGGGCGCTGTTCGACCACCTGCCCGACCTCGAGGTCACCGGCCCGCCCGACCGGCTGGCGTCCTCGTTTGTCAACGGCCTCAAGCGGCTGCCGGCCCGCCTCGGCGGGACCCGCTGATGCGGGTCACCGCCGACCGCGAGCTGTGCGTGGGCTCGGGGCAGTGCGAGCTGCTCGCCCCGGACGTCTTCGAGGTCGACGACGACGGCGCGGTGCGGGTGCTGCAGGAGACGCCGGACGACGGGGACGCCGCGCGGGACGCCGTGCAGCAGTGCCCGACCGGGGCGCTGTCGATCGCCGGCTGAACGCCCTCAGGCGGAGAGCGCGGTCCCGGCGCCCGGCGCGGTGAGGTCCGCGGCCAGCCGGTCGAGCGGGACGTCGAGCGTCCGGGCCAGGGCGGCGACGGTGAAGAACGCCGGGGTGGGCACCCGCCCGGACTCGATCTTCCGCAGCGCCTCGAGGCTCACCCCGGAGGCGGCGGAGACCTCGGCGGGGGAGCGGTCGCCCCGCGCGGCCCGCAGCAATGCGCCCAGCCGGCGGCCGCGCTCGCGCTCCTCGGGGCTCAGCGGCGGTCGCACCATGGCGTGATAGTAATACCGGGATATGAATCCCGGTGCTGCCGGGACACCGATCCCGGGAGGACCCAGATGATCGAGCTGCGCACGCCGGGCGAGCTGGAGGCCATGCGGGCCGCCGGGGCGGTCGTCGCCGACGTGCTCGCCGCCGTCCGCGCCGCGGCCGCCCCCGGTGTCCGGCTGACCCAGCTGGACGGGGTGGCCCGCGACGTCCTGGCCGACGCCGGCGCCGGCTCGCCGTTCCTCGGCTACGCCCCGCACGCGACCACCCCGCCGTTCCCGGGCGTGGTCTGCCTGTCGGTCAACGACGTCGCCCTGCACGGCATCCCGACCACCCGGGAGCTCGAGGACGGCGACCTGCTGAGCGTGGACGCCGGCGCCACCCTGGACGGCTGGGTCGGCGACTCGGCGATCACCTTCCCCGTCGGCACCGCGCGGCCCGAGGACCTCGCGCTCGTGGCGACCGCCGAGCGGGCGCTGGCGGCGGGGATCGCGGCGGCGGTGGTCGGCAACCGGGTGGGCGACGTCTCGGCGGCGATCGGGGCGGTCGGGCGGGCGGGTGGCTGCGGCATCAACACCGACCAGGGCGGGCACGGCGTCGGCCGCACCATGCACGAGGCGCCGCACGTGCCCAACGAGGGCCGCGCCGGCCGCGGCGTGCCGCTGCGCGCCGGGCTGGTGATCGCGATCGAGCCGTGGTTCCTCGCCGGCGGCAGCGACGGCTACCGGGTGGACGCCGACGGCTGGACGCTGCGCAGCGCCGACGGGAGCCGGGCCGCGCACGTCGAGCACACGGTCGCGGTCACCGAGGACGGCCCGAGGATCCTGACCCTTCCGCGTTGACCGGCCCTGTCCAGAGGCTCGCCCCGAGCGTGCGAGGGGTGAGGAGGACAGGGTCCTTTCGCTGACCCTTCCGCGCTGACCCGCCCCGCGCTGAGGCCGTCAGGCCAGCGCCTGCTCCAGGTCGGCGAGCAGGTCGTCGACGTCCTCGATGCCCACCGACAGGCGCACCAGGTCGCCCGGCACCTCCAGCGGCGAGCCGGCGGCGCTGGCGTGCGTCATCCGGTGCGGGTGCTCGATCAGCGACTCCACCCCGCCCAGCGACTCGGCCAGCGTGAACAGCCGCGCCCGCTCGCAGACCCGCAGCGCCGCCTCCTCGCCGCCGGCCACCCGGAACGACAGCATCCCGCCGGAGCCGGACATCTGCTTGACCGCGATGTCGTGGCCGGGGTGGTCGGGCAGGCCGGGGTAGAGCACGCGGGACACCGCCGGGTGCCCGGTGAGGTACTCGGCGATCCGGGCGGCGTTGGCCTGGTGCCGCTCCATCCGCACGCCGAGGGTCTTGATCCCGCGCAGCACCAGCCAGTCCGACAGCGGGCCGGACACCGCGCCCATGGCGTTCTGGTGGTAGGCCAGCTGCTCGGCGAGGTCGGCGTCGCGGACGACGAGCGCGCCGCCGACGACGTCGGAGTGCCCGCCGAGGTACTTCGTCGTCGAGTGCACGACGACGTCGGCGCCCAGGGTGAGCGGCCGCTGCAGGTAGGGGCTGGCGAAGGTGTTGTCGACGACGAGCAGCGCGCCGGCCTCGTGCGCCACCTCGGCGGTGAGCGCGATGTCGGCGACGTTGAGCAGCGGGTTGGTCGGCGTCTCGCACCAGATCACGCGGGTGGCGCCGGGCCGGATCGCGGCGCGTAGGGCGTCGGGGTCGTTGAGGTCGACGGGGGTGTGCTCGACGCCCCAGCGCGAGACGACCCTCGAGATCAGCCGGAACGTGCCGCCGTAGGCGTCGCCGCCGAGGACGACGTGGCTGCCGGGCTCGCACACGGTGCGCAGCAGGGTGTCCTCGGCGGCCAGGCCGGAGGCGAACGCCAGGCCGGCGGTGCCCTCCTCGAGGGAGGCCAGCAGCTGCTGCAGGGCGTCGCGCGTGGGGTTGGCGCTGCGGGCGTACTCGTAGCCGTTGCGCAGCCCGCCCACGCCGTCCTGCTTGAAGGTGGTGGCCAGGTGCAGCGGGACGACGACGGCGCCGGTGGCGGGGTCGGGGTCCTGCCCGGCGTGGATCGCGCGGGTGTCGAAGCCGGAGAACCCGGTCACCGGGTCACCCCCGCCAGGTGGCCGAGCACGTCCTGCCGGGTGACCACACCCGCGGGCTTGCCGTCGACGTGCACCACCAGCGCGTCGGCCTCGCCGAACTCCGCCACCGCGGCGCTGACCGGCTCGCCGGAGCCGATGATCGGCAGCGGCGCGGACATGTGCCTCTCCACCCGGTCCGCCAGCGAGGCGCGGCCGGCGAACAGGGCGTCGAGCAGCACCTTCTCGTCCACCGAGCCGACGACCTCGCCGGCGGTCACCGGCGGCTCGGCCCGCACGACCGGCATCTGGCTGACGCCGTACTCGCGCAGGATGTCGATGGCGTCGCGCACCGTCTCGTTCGGGTGGGTGTGCACCAGCACCGGCGTCGCGCCGTCCTTGGCGGCGAGCAGCTCGCCCACCGTCTCGCCGGTGGCGACGTCGAGGAAGCCGTAGTCGGCCATCCACCGGTCGTTGAAGATCTTGTTGAGGTAGCCGCGGCCGCCGTCGGGGAGCAGCACCACCACGACGTCGTCGGGCCCCAGCTCCTCCGCGGCGCGCAGCGCGCCGGCGACGGCCATCCCGCAGGAGCCACCGACCAGCAGCCCCTCCTCGCGGGCCAGCCGGCGGGTCATGCGGAAGGAGTCGGCGTCGGAGACCGGGACGATCCGGTCCGCGACCGAGCGGTCGTAGGCCTCGGGCCAGAAGTCCTCGCCGACGCCCTCGACCAGGTAGGGCCGTCCGGTGCCGCCGGAGTACACCGACCCCTCGGGGTCGACGCCGACCACGCGGACGCGGCCGTCGCTGACCTCCTTGAGGTAGCGACCGATGCCGCTGATCGTGCCGCCGGTGCCGACCCCGGTGACGAAGCAGGTCACCTTCCCCTCGGTCTGCTCCCAGATCTCCGGGCCGGTGGTCTCGTAGTGCGAGCGCGGGTTGGCCGGGTTGGCGTACTGGTCGGGCTTCCAGCCGCCGGGGGTCTCGCGGGCCAGCCGGTCGGAGACGGAGTAGTACGACCGCGGGTCCGACGGGTCGACGGCGGTGGGGCAGACGACGACCTCGGCGCCGTAGGCCCGCAGCACGTTGATCTTGTCCTGGCTGACCTTGTCCGGGCACACGAAGACGCACTCGTAGCCGCGCTGCTGGGCGACCAGCGCCAGCCCGATGCCGGTGTTGCCGCTGGTCGGCTCGACGATCGTCCCCCCGGGCCTCAGCTCCCCGCTGGCCTCGGCGGCGTCGACCATCCGCACGGCGATCCGGTCCTTCACCGACCCGCCGGGGTTGAGGTACTCGACCTTGGCCAGCACCAGCGGCGCGTCCGGGCCGAGGTCGGCGGTGACCCTCGACAGCCGGACCAGCGGGGTGCCGCCGATCAGGTCGACCACGGACTCGGCGTACTGCACGCGGACCTCCTCGTCGACGCTCCGGGTGGGCGCCGTGTGTCCCATCCCACCACCCCGACGGCTTCCCGGCTGCGCCGCCGTCCCCTCCGCGCCCCGGGCCGGCGGCCGTCGTCGGCGGGTTCCCGCCCGCGTCCGTCCGCCGAGGCGCGTGTCGCCGCCGGCCGGCCCGGGCAGGGCTGCGGCATGACCGCGCCCCTCCCGTCCGCGCCGCTGACCGGCGGCGGCAGCATGCCGCTGCTCGGCTTCGGCACCTGGCAGATGACCGGCAGCACCTGCTACGACGCCGTCCGCACCGCCCTGGACGCCGGCTACCGGCACCTGGACACCGCGACGATGTACCGCAACGAGGCCGAGGTCGGCCGGGCGCTGCGCGACTCCGGCGTCGACCGGGACGAGGTCTTCGTGACCACCAAGCTGCCGCCGCGCGAGGCGGGCCGGGCCGACCGCACGCTGTCGGCGTCGCTGGACGCCCTCGGCCTCGACGCGGTCGACCTGTGGCTGGTGCACTGGCCGCCCGGCGGCTCCGACGAGGGCCTGTGGGAGCGGTTCGTCGCCGCCCGCGAGGACGGGCGGGCCCGGGCGGTCGGGGTCAGCAACTACTCGCTGGACGCGGTGGACCGGCTCGCCCGGGCGACCGGCGTGGCACCGCAGGTGAACCAGGTCAGCTGGGCACCGGCGCTGTACGACCCGGCGGTGGAGGACGGGCACCGGGAGCGCGGCGTCGTCCTCGAGGGGTACAGCCCGTTCAAGAACACCGACCTCGGCGACCCGGTGCTGCGGGAGGTCGCCGACGCGCACGGCGTCACCCCGGCGCAGGTCGTGCTGCGCTGGCACGTCGAGCACGGGGTGGTGGTGATCCCGAAGTCGGCCACCCCGGAGCGGATCCGGGCCAACCTGGAGATCGGCGGTTTCGCGCTGTCGGCCGAGGAGGTCGCCCGCGTCGACGGCCTGGCGCGCGGCTGAGAGCTACCCGGCGTCCACGGCTCCGGCGTCCACGGCTCCGGCGTCCGGGGCCGTGGCGACCGGGCGCCGGGGCTCGCCGGCCAGTGCCGGCCGGACGTCGATCAGCGGGGCCACCAGCCCCGTCGTCGGCCGGGTCACCGGGGTCAGGGTGGGGGCCGACGTCCGCCGCCGGGAGCGCAGGGCGGTGAGCAGGTCCAGCGCCGCCAGCACCGAGGCGCCGACGAGCACGTTGCGCAGCCGGCGCTCCCGCTCGCCGCGCCGGTTCTGCAGGGCGACGCCCATGACGGCCAGGTCGACGGCGTCGCCGGCGACGCGGGTCCACGCCCAGCCGGGTCGGCCGGCGAGCAGGCCGGCGGCGTGCGCGAGCTCCCGGGCGCCGACGGCGGTGACCACCGGCAGCGCCACGGGGGAGTCGTCGACGCCGGCGAAGCGGGCGACGGCCGTGGGCGAGGCCAGCATCGAGGTGCCGAGACCGAGGCTGGCCAGGCCGAGCAGCCGGGCCGTGCGGCGGGCGGGGCGCGCGCTCATGGGGTCCTCCCGGGGTCGGTCGCCCGGGCGGCTACCCGGGCGCCCGGCGCGGAAACGGCCGGTGGCGGGGCCGCTCGCGGCGGGACGAGGATGCGGGGCATGACTGCTCCCGCCGGTACCCGCACGCTCGGCCGGAACGGCCTGGTCGTCTCCGCCCTCGGCCTGGGCTGCATGGGCATGAGCCAGATGTACGGCGCCGCCGACCGCGACGAGTCGATCGCGACGGTCCACCGCGCGCTCGACCTCGGCATCACCTTCCTGGACACCTCCGACGTCTACGGCGACGGGCACAACGAGGAGCTGGTCGGCGAGGCGATCCGCGGTCGGCGCGACGAGGTGCAGCTGGCGACGAAGTTCTCGCTGCGGCGCAACGACCGCGGGGGCATGGACATCGACGGCCGGCCGGAGAACGTGCGCGCCTGCGCCGAGGCCAGCCTGCGCCGGCTCGGCGTCGAGGTGATCGACCTGTACTACCAGCACCGGGTGGACCCCCGCGTGCCGATCGAGGACACCGTCGGGGCGATGGCCGAGCTCGTGCAGCGGGGCGAGGTCCGGTACCTCGGCCTGTCGGAGGCGTCGGCCGCGTCGGTCCGCCGGGCGGTGGCCGTGCACCCGATCGCGGCGCTGCAGAGCGAGTGGTCGCTGTGGACCCGGGACCTCGAGACCGAGGTCCTGGGCGTCGCCCGCGCGGCGGGCATCGGCATCGTGCCGTTCAGCCCGCTCGGCCGCGGGTTCCTCACCGGCGCGATCACCAGCCCCGACGACTTCGCCGACGACGACTGGCGGCGCACCCACCCGCGGTTCACCGGGGAGGCGTTCGCGGCGAACCTGCGCCTGGTCGACGCCGTCCGCGCGATGGCCGGGGAGAAGGGCTGCACGCCCGGGCAGCTGGCGCTGGCCTGGGTGCTCGCGCAGGGCCCCGACGTCGTCCCGATCCCCGGCACCAAGCGGCGGTCCTACCTGGAGGAGAACGCCGGCGCGCTCGCCGTGGAGTTGTCGGCCGACGACCTCGCCCGGCTCGGCGAGATCGCCCCGCCCGGGGTCGCCGTCGGCGGCCGGTACGCCGACGCCGGGTACGCCTACGGCGACAGCCCGGAGCGCGCCGCGTGAGCGACCCGGCGTGCGGTGTCGCGCACGGGGCACCGGCCGCCCCCGCGACCGACCGGGTGCTGGTGGCGGTGTTCGCCTCCCCGGTGGCCGAGGTGCTGCTGCGCTGGGGCGCCGAGCTCGGCTTCCGCACCGCGCTGGTCGACCCGGCCGGCGGGGACGGCACCCGCTCGCTGGCCGACCTCGAGGACGCCCTCGACCTCGACCGGGCCGACGTCGTCGTCACCGACCACCACCGCCCCGAGCTCGGTGAGGTGCTGCGCGACGCGCTGGCCCGCCGGGTCCGCTGGGTCGGCGTCATGGGCAACCCGCGGCACCAGGGCCCGCACGTGGCGGCGCTGGCCGCGCTCGGCGTCCCGCCGGAGGAGGTGGCCCGGGTGCACCGGCCGATCGGGCTGGACATCGGCTCCCGCGCGCCGGCGGAGATCGCGCTGAGCACGCTGGCCGGGCTGCTGGCCGACCGCACCGGCCGCTCCGGCGGGTTCGCGCACGGCCCGCGGTGAGCGCCGTCCTGCTCGGCGCCGACCTCGGCACCAGCGGGCTCAAGCTCGTCGCGCTCGGCGAGGACGGCGGCACCGTCGCCGAGACCGAGGCCGGCTACCACGTGGACAGCCCGCGGGAGGGTTGGGCCGAGTGCGCCGTCGGCACCTGGCGGGCGGCGTTCGACGACGCGCTCGCCCGGCTGCTGCCCGCGCTGGGCGGCCGGCCGGTGGCCGGGCTGGGCCTGTCCGGCCAGATGCACGGCACGGTGCTCGTCGACGACGCCGGCGCCGCGCTCGCGCCCGCGGTGCTGTGGCCGGACCGGCGGGCCGCCGCGGAGGTCCGCCGGTGGCGGGCGCTGCCGGCTCCCGACCGCGCCGCGCTGGCCAACCCGCTGGTGCCGGGCATGACCGGCCCGGTGCTGGCCTGGCTGGCGGCGCACCGGCCCGACCTGGTCGACCGCGCCGCGGCCGTCCTGCTGCCCAAGGACGCCCTCCGCGCCACCCTGCTGCCCGGCACCGACCCGCGGGTCACCGACCGCAGCGACGCCTCGGCCACGCTGCTGTGGGACGTCGTCGCCGACGGCTGGTCCGCCGCCGCGCGGGCCGCGGCCGGGGTGCCGCCGGGCCTGCTCCCGGCGGTGCGGCCCTCGGCGGAGGTGGCCGGGACGGCGGTGCTCGGCGGGGCGGAGGTCCCGGTCGTCGTCGGCGGCGGGGACACGCCGCTGGCGCTGCTCGCGGCCGGCACGACCGCCGGGCTGCAGGTCAACCTCGGCACCGGCGCGCAGGTGCTGCGGCCCGGCTGGACGCCCGCACCGGCCGACGACCCGCCGGTGCACGGCTACGCCGACGCCGAGGGCGGCTGGTACGCGATGGCCGCGCTGCAGAACGGCGGCTCGGCGTGGACCTGGGTGGCCGGCGTGCTCGGCGTCCCGCCCGCCGACCTGTTCGACCTGGCCGCGACGTCGCCCCCGGGGGCCGGGGGAGCGGTGTTCCGGCCGTTCCTCACCGGCGAGCGCGGCGGGGTGGCCGGGCCGGAGGACCGTGCCGGCTGGTCGGGCCTGGGCGCCGGCACCACCCGCGCCGACCTCGCCCGGGCCGCCGTCGAGGGGGTGCTGTCGGCCGTCGCCGCGGCGGCCGCGCTGCTCGGGGAGGTGCCCGGGGGCCCCGTCGTCCTGACCGGGGGCGGGGGACGCGCGCCGCTGGTGCGGGAGACCCTCGCCGGCCTGCTGGGCCGGCCGGTGAGGTACCTGCCGCTGCGCAGCGCGTCGGCGGTCGGGGCGGCGCTGCTCGCCGGGCGCGGCACCGGCCTGCCGGTCGAGCCGCGGCGGGCCTGACCGGCCGCATGGAACGGTGCCGGCCCGGGCACCGTTGACCGGGACGGAGGGCCCAGGACGGGCCCCGGCGAGAGGAGGCACGCGAGATGGCGTCGGTGTTCGACAAGGTGGCCCAGTTCGCCCGCAGCCCGAAGGGTCAGCAGACCCTCAAGCAGGTGTCGGCCAAGGCCCAGCAGCTGGCGAAGGACCCCAAGACCAAGGCGCGGATCGACGACGCCCGTCGCCGGTTCACCGGTGGCCGCGGCACCGGCGGCGGCCCGCGCCCCACGGCGTAGCCCCGGACACGGAGGCCCCTCCCCGGGATCGGGGAGGGGCCTCCGTCGTCACCGGGCGGCGGGGTCGGGCAGGCGCAGGTGCGCCAGCGCGGCGTCGTGCAGCACGCCGTTGGTGGCGAGGGCGCTGCCGCCGGCCGGCCCGTCGGCGCCGGTGAGGTCGGTGAACCGCCCGCCGGCCTCGCGCACGATGACGTCGAGCGCGGCGAGGTCCCACAGCGACACCTCGGGCTCGCAGGCGACGTCGACCGCGCCCTCGGCCAGCAGCACGTAGCTCCAGAAGTCGCCGTAGGCGCGGGTGCGCCACACCGACCGCGTGAGGTCGAGGAAGCCGTCGAGCAGGCCGCGCTCCTCCCAGCCGGACAGGCTGGAGTAGGACAGGCTCGCGTCGCCGAGGTCGGTGATGCCGGAGACGTGGCACCGGGTGGCCGACTCCAGCCGCCGCCCGGTCCAGGCCCCGACGTCCTTGGCCGCCCACCAGCGGCGGTTGAGCGCCGGCGCCGAGACCAGGCCGACGACCGCCTCGTCGCCGTCGAACAGCGCGATGAGGGTCGCCCACACCGGCACGCCGCGGACGAAGTTCTTCGTCCCGTCGATCGGGTCGAGCACCCAGCGCCGCGGGCCGTGGCCGGTGACGCCGAACTCCTCGCCGAGCACGGCGTCGCGGGTGCGGGCCCGGGCGAGGGTGATGCGCAGCTGCTCCTCGACGGCGCGGTCGGCGTCGGTGACCGGCGTCAGGTCCGGCTTGGTCTCGACGGCGAGGTCGAGGGCCCGGAACCGCTCCATGCTGATGGAGTCCGCCTGGTCGGCCAGCACGTGCGCCAGGTGCATGTCCCCCGTGAAGTCCCGGCCCGGTGTCATGGGCACCGAACCTAGCGGGCGGTCAGTCGAAGACCGCGGCACTGACGCCGCTGGGCCCCTCGTACTCCCGGTCCGCGATCTTCTGCAGCGCGTCCAGGACCTCCGCGTCGGCGCCCTTGGCGTGCTCGAGGATCTGCTCCTTGCTGGCGGGGTAGTCCAGGCCCTTGAGGGCCTTCTGGAGGTCGATGGGGCTCACCATGCCGGTGCCGCTACCCCCGCCCACGTGCTGCGATGCACGGATACCGTCGAGGGGATGGACGCGGCGACGATCGTGGGGCTCCTGGCCGACCCCACGCGGCTGAAGGTGGTGGCGGCCCTGGCGCTGGGCGCCGGGACGATCGAGGACGTCGCCGCGGCCTCGGGGCTGTCGCTCAAGGACGTCGCGCTCGCCGCCCGCCGGCTCGCCCGGGCCGGGCTGGTCCGCCGCGACGGGCACGTCCTCGAGCTGCTGACCGACCGGTTCGGCGCCGCCGCCCGCGCCGCGGCGGAGGCGGCACCGGCGCCGGAGCCGCTGTCGGACGACCCGGCCGAGTCCGCGGTGCTCGCCGCGTTCATCCGCGACGGCCGGCTGACCACCATCCCGGCGCAGCAGAGCAAGCGGCGCCTGGTGCTCCAGCACGTGGTGCGGGTGTTCGACGTCGGCGTCCGCTATCCCGAGCGCGAGGTCAACGCGCTGCTGGCGGTCTGGCACCCTGACACCGCCGCGCTGCGCCGCTACCTGGTCGACGAGGGGCTGCTCTCCCGCGAGGCCGGCCTCTACTGGCGGACCGGCGGCTGGGTCGACGTCTAGTCCTCCTGCCGACGCTCGTGCTCTGCACACCCCTGTGGGCCGAGCACGACCGTCCGCGGGACAGGTGCCCCGGCCGGGGACCACACTGCCGGGTGTGCCCGACGCCGACGCCTTCCGCGCGCTCGCCCGGTCCTCCCCGGACCGGTGGACGACGCTGCGGTTCACCGAGCGCCGGCGCCGCGGGTGGACGTGGTCCGAGCCGGTCCGCGCCTGGCTGCGCCGGCCGGACCGGCTCCGGGTCGAGGACGCCGCCTGCCGGCTGCTCGGCGTCGTCCGGGAGGCCGGCGCGGGCGAGGACCCGATGTGGCAGGACTACCGCTGGGTGGCCGAGCTGCGGCCGCGGGAGCTCGCCGACGGCGTCGACCCGGACACCGGGGCGCCCGCCGGGCCGGCGCTGACCGTCGACGGCCTGCGCGAGGTCGAGCACGCCGGCCGCCCGGCCTGGGAGGCGCTGGTCGTGCCCACCGACCGGTACGAGCCGCGCTGCGGCTGCTGCCCGCTGCTGCGCAGCCGCCGGGTCGACGAGCTCGAGTGGGGGAGCGTCCCGGAGGGCGTGGAGTACCCGACCGCGCACCTCGTCCGGCTCGACCTGCGGACCGGCGTGTGCGTGTGGGCGGAGGCGCTGGACGGCACCCACGCGGGCGAGACGCACGACCTGCGCATCGAGGCGGTCGACGAGCCGGTGCCCGACGGGCTGTTCGCGCGTCCCGGACGGGGCTAGCCGAGCCGGACGGTCCCGTCGGCGTCGACCGACCAGCCGGGGTTGTGCCCGATCTCCCAGACGACACCGTTGGGGTCGCGCACCAGCGCGTGGAAGACGCCGCCGAAGGCACCCTCCTCGGGCGGGGTGAGCACGGTGCCGCCCGCGGCGGCCATCCGCTCGCACAGCGCGGCGACGGCGTCGCGGTCGCCGACGTTGTGCGCCAGTGTCAGCCCGGACACCTCCGGCCGGGCGGGCCCGGTGCCGAGGTCCCGGGCGAACTGCGCCGTCTCGAAGAAGGCCAGCACCGTGCCCGGCGCGACCTGGAAGAAGACGATCTCGCCGGGCACGTCGAGCAGCGGCGTCCAGCCGAGTCCCTCGACGTAGAACCGTCGCGCGGCGTCGAGGTCGGCGGTGGCCAGCGTGAGGAAGTGGACCCGCTGCTCCACGGAGGCTCCTCTCCTCAGTGACCGGGGCCGAGCTGGCCCACGGCGTCCAGCAGCCGCCGCACGCTGGCCAGCCGCTCGGCGCGGCCGGGCGGGCCGTCGGCCGCCCAGGCGTCCAGCGCGCAGTCGGGGTCGTCGGCGGAGTGCCCGCACCCGGGCGGGCAGTCGACGGCGGCCTCGGCGAGGTCGTCGAAGGCCGCGACGACGTCGTCGGCGGTGACGTGCGCCAGGCCCAGGGAGCGGATGCCGGGGGTGTCGACGATCGTGCCGCCGCCGGGCAGGTCGAACAGCACCGCCGACGACGACGTGTGCCGCCCCTTGCCGATCTTCGTCACCTCGCCGGTGGCCCGGCCGGCCTCGGGCACCAGCCGGTTCACCAGGGTCGACTTGCCCACGCCCGACTGGCCCACGAACACGCTGGTGCGCCCCTCCAGCCGCTCGAGCAGCGGGTCCAGCGGCGTCTCCCTGGACACCGCCACCGCGCCGACGTCCAGCCCGGCGTACCGGTCCAGCAGCGCCTGCGGGCTGGCCAGGTCGGTCTTGGTCAGGCAGAACAGCGGCTCCAGCCCGCCGGCGTAGGCGGCCACCAGGCAGCGGTCGAGGAACCCCAGCGCCGGGTCGGGGTCGGTCACCGACGTGACGACGACGAGCTGCTCGGCGTTGGCCACCACGACCCGCTCGGTGGGGTCGGTGTCGTCGGCGGTGCGCCGCAGCGACGTCGTCCGCTCCTCGATGACGACGATCCGGGCGAGGGCGTCGGGCCGGCCGCTGGTGTCGCCGACCAGCCGCACCCGGTCCCCGACGACGACGCCGTGCCGCCCCAGCTCCCGGGCGCGCATCGCGGTCACCTCGAGCGGGGCGCCGTCGGGACCGGGGATCCGGACGGTCATCCGGCCGCGGTCGACCGCGATCACCAGGCCGGGGACGGCGTCGGCGTGCGCCGGCCGGGTGCGGGTGCGCGGGCGGGAGCCGCGCCGGTTGGGCCGGACCCGGACGTCGTCCTCGTCCGAGCGGCTGTCGTGGCGGCGGCTCAGGAGGCCACCCCCGCGGTCGCGGCGAGCATGCCCGCCCAGCGCTCGCGGAAGTCCGGCAGCGTCTTGGTGACCGCCTCGGGCCCGGAGACCCGCACGCCGTCGACGGCCAGGCCGAGGACGGCGGCGGCGTGCACCATGCGGTGGTCGGCGTAGGAGTCCAGCAGCGCCGCCCGGAGCGGGCCCGGCTCGACCTCCAGGCCGTCGGGCAGCTGGCGCACGCGGGCGCCGACGGCGGTGAGCACCTCGTCGAGGGCCTGGATGCGGTCGGTCTCGTGGCCGCGCAGGTGGGCGATGCCGGTCAGGCGGGAGGGCCCGTCGGCCAGCGCGCACAGCGCGGCGAGCACCGGGGTCAGCTCGCCGACGTCGCCCAGGTCGGCGACCAGCGGGGCGATGCGGCCGGTGCCGGTGACCCGCAGGCCGTCCGGCGTCCGCTCGACCTCGGCGCCCATCGCGCCCAGCAGCGCGTCCAGCTGCGCGCCGGGCTGGGTGGTGGCCGCCGGCCAGTCGGGCACGGTGACCCGCCCGCCGGTGACCAGCGCCGCGGCGAGGAAGGGCGCGGCGTTGGACAGGTCGGGCTCGACGACGCGGTCCAGCGCCGCGAGCGGGCCGGGGGCGACCCGCCAGCCGCGGTCGGTGGCGACGACGTCGGCGCCGTGCTCGCGCAGCGCGGCGACGGTCATCTCCACGTGCGGCATCGACGGCACCCCGCCGGCCAGGGCGAGGTCGATCCCGTCGGTGAACCGGGCGGCGGCCAGCAGCAGCCCCGAGACGATCTGCGAGGACTCGCTCGCGTCGACGGTCACCGCCCCGCCGCGGACCGCGCCGGTGCCGTGCACGGTGAACGGCGCCCGGCCGCGGCCGCCGTCGTCGACCTCGACGCCGAGGTCGCGGAGCGCGGCGATCAGCCCGGCGTTCGGGCGCTCGCGCAGCCGCGGGTCGCCGTCGAGCCGGACCGGGCCGTCGGCGAGGGCGGCCACCGGCGGCAGGAAGCGCAGCACGGTGCCGGCCAGCCCGGCGTCGACCTCCGCCGGGCCGCGCAGCCGCGCGGGGGTGACCAGCCAGTCGGCGCCGTCCTCGGCGATCCCGACGCCGAGCGCGCGCAGGCCGGCGGCCATGAGGTCGGTGTCGCGGGCCCGCAGCGGGCGCACGACGCGGCTCGGGCCGTCGGCGAGCGCCGCGAGGACCAGCGCCCGCGCGGTGATCGACTTGGACCCGGGCAGCGGGACGACCGCGTCCACGGGGGTCGGGCGGTGCGGCGTCGTCCAGACCTGGCTCACGGGGGACCATCCTGCCCGGTCCGGACGACGCCGCTCACGCTCGGCCCGCCCTAGCCGGCCTGCGGCTTCTCGGCCTTCTTGGCCGGCACGGTGCGCAGGAGCCGCCGGTTGGCGAACTCGAACATCGCCAGCTCGGAGAGCTCGCGGCCGTAGCCCGACCGCTTGATCCCGCCGAAGGGCAGCTCGGGGGAGGAGCCGGTGGGCTGGTTGATCCAGACCATCCCGGCCTCGATCCGCTCGGCCACCGCCCGCGCGCGGTCGAGGTCGCTGCTCATCACGGTCGCGCCGAGCCCGTAGACGCTGTCGTTGGCGAGGGCGACGGCCTCGTCGGCGTCCTTGACCCTGTAGACGACGGCGGCTGGCCCGAAGAGCTCCTCGTGGTACGCGCGCATCTCGGGCGTCACGTCGGTCAGCAGGGTCGGCTCGACGAACGCGCCCGGCAGGTCGGGGCGGCCACCACCGGCGAGCACGGTGGCGCCCTTGTCGACGGCGTCCTGGATCTGGGCGTGCAGGTCCTTCGCGGCCTGCTCCGACGACAGCGGCGCCAGCGTCGTGTCCGGGTCCGCCGGGTCGCCGGGGGAGAAGGTGGAGAACGCCTGCCGCAGGCCGGCGACGAACGGCTCGTAGGCGTCCTCGGTGACGATCAGCCGCTTGGCGGCGATGCACGCCTGGCCGGTGTTCTGCATCCGGCCGGTGGTCGCGGCCTTGACCGTGGCGCCGACGTTCTCGGCGTCCAGGACGATGAACGGGTCGCTCCCGCCGAGCTCGAGCACCGACTTCTTCAGGTGCTTGCCGGCCAGGGCGCCCACCGCGCTGCCGGCGCGCTCGCTGCCGGTCAGGGTCACGCCCGCGATGCGCGGGTCGGCGATGACCTGCTCGACGTCGGCGATGCGCAGGAAGGTGTTGGTGAAGACGCCCTCGGGGGCGCCGGCGTCGGTGAACAGCTGCTCGATGGCCTGCGCGCACTGCGGGACGATCTCGGCGTGCTTGAGGATCACGGTGTTCCCGAGCACGAGGTTCGGGCCGGCTACGCGGACGACCTGGTAGTAGGGGTAGTTCCACGGCTCGATGGCCAGCAGCGCGCCCACCGGCTGCGTCTCGACGACGGCCTCGCCCTTGCCCAGCAGCGGCTGGATCGGGGTGGGCTGCAGGAAGGCCGGGCCGTTGTCGGCGTAGTAGTTGAGGATCATCGAGCACAGGAACAGCTCGCCGGCGGCCTCCTCGCGGCGCTTGCCCATCTCCTTCGTGGCGAGCGCGGCCAGCTCGTCGCGGCGCTCGTCCATCAGCTCCGCCGCGCGACGGACGACACCGGCGCGCTCCTCGACCGTGCGCTGCCGCCACTCCTGGTAGGCGGCGTGCGCGGTCCCGATGATCCCGTCGATGGCCTCGGTGGGCGTGAAGTCGAACTCCTTCTCGGTCTCCCCGGTGAAGGGGTCGACCGTCGCGTAGCGCCGCTCGGCGGACTCGCTCGCGGTCTTCGGCTGCTGCTGCGGGGGGTTCTGGGTCGCGGTCACTCGCGTGATCCTCGTCTCTGCTCGCCGGGGTCTGCACCCCGGGCCTACCCGGGGTCCGGCGGGGCACTCCCGCTGTCCCCGGTCCCGCCTAGAGTCGGTCCCGCGGGCCCGTCCCGGGCCGGCCCGACAGCCGGGAGGACCAGCCATGTGCGGTCGCTACGCCGCCACCCGCCGTCCCGAGGACCTCGTCGTCGAGTTCGAGGCAGTCCCCGCGGAGGGGCAGGAGCCGCTGCGGGCCGACTACAACGTCGCGCCGACCAAGGACGTCTACGTGGTCCGCACCAAGCGCGAGCGCGACCCGGAGGGCAGCCCCACCGGCGCCGGGCACCGCGAGCTTCGCTCCGTCCGCTGGGGCCTGGTGCCCTCCTGGGCCAAGGACGTCTCGGTCGGCAACCGGCTGCTCAACGCCCGCGTCGAGTCGCTCACCGAGAAGCCGGCCTTCCGCTCGGCCGCCCGCTCCCGCCGGTGCCTGGTCCCGGCCGACGGCTGGTACGAGTGGCAGAGGAAGCTCGACTCGCCCGGCAAGCAGCCGTTCTTCATCACCCCCGCCGACGGGTCGGTGCTGGCCATGGCCGGGCTCTACGAGGTGTGGGGCAAGGGCGAGGACCGGCTCTACACCTGCACGGTGGTCACCGCGCCCGCCGTCGGCGCGCTCGCCGAGATCCACGACCGGATGCCGCTGGTGCTGCCGCGCGAGCGCTGGGCCGACTGGCTCGACCCGGCCCGCGACGACGTCGAGGCGCTGGCGGAGCCGACCCCGCCGTCGCTGGTCGAGGGGCTGGAGCTGCGCCCGGTGAGCCCCGCGGTGAACAACGTCCGCAACAACGGCGCCGAACTGGTCGCCCGCGTCGAGGGCACCAGCGCCCCGGCCGACCAGCCCGCGCTCTTCTGAGGAGCCGTCCCCTGAGCGAGCGCGCGTCCGCCGTCGTCCCGTCCGACCCGCCCGCCGAGACGCCCACCGGGCCCGTGCTGCCCGGCTGGGTGGCCGCCGGGGTCACCTTCCTCGCCTCCGGCGCGGTGCTCGTGCTGGAGATCGTCGGGCTGCGGCTGATCGCCCCCTACGTGGGCATCACGCTGCAGACCAACACCGCGGTCATCGGCTTCGCGCTGGCCGCGATCGCGGTCGGCGCCTGGGCCGGGGGCGCCACCGCCGACCGCCGCGACCCGCGCGGGCTGATCGCGCCGCTGCTGGTCGCCGGCGGGGCGCTGGTGATCGCCGTCCTGCCGCTGGTGCGCTTCACCGGGTCGTTCCTCACCGGTCCCGACGCCGGGGCCGTGCTGCTGCTGGCCGCCGTCGCCATCGTGGTGCCCGCGACGCTGCTGTCGGCGGTGCCGCCGATGGTGGTGAAGCTGCAACTGGCCAGCCTGGCCGAGACCGGGTCGGTGGTCGGGAAGCTGTCGGGCATCGGCACGCTCGGCGGGATCGCGGCCACCTTCGCCACCGGCTTCGTGCTCGTCGCGGTCTTCCCCAGCAGCGGCATCCTCGTCGGCACCGGGCTCGTGACCGTCGTCGCCGGCGTCGCCGTGTTCCTGCTGCTCCGGCGCCGGTCGCCGGGTGGGGCGGGGCGCGTGCCGACGGCGCTGCTGCTGCTCGCCGTCGCCGGGTCGCTGCTGGCGGCGGTCGCGCCGACGCCGTGCGAGGAGGAGACCTCCTACCACTGCGCCCGCGTGGTGGCCGACCCCGAGCGGGAGACCGGCCGGGTGCTGGTGCTGGACACGCTGCGGCACAGCTACGTCGACCTCGCCGACCCGACGTACCTGGAGTTCCAGTACGTCCGGGCGATCGCCGCGGTCACCGACGTCCTGGCCCCCGCGGGGCAGCCGCTGTCGGCGCTGCACCTTGGCGGCGGCGGCGCGACGGTGCCGCGCTACCTCGCCGAGGTGCGTCCCGGCACCGAGAGCCTGGTGCTCGAGGTCGACCCCGGCGTCGTCGCGATCGACCGCGAGCAGCTGGGCCTGGAGACCTCGCAGCAGCTGCGGGTGCGGGTCGGCGACGCCCGCGTGGGGCTGGCCGCCGAGCCCGCCGGCACCCGCGACCTCGTCGTCGGCGACGCCTTCGGCGGCCTGTCGGTGCCGTGGCAGCTGACCACCGTGGAGGCGCTGGAGCTGGTCGAGCGGGCGCTCACCGACGACGGCGTGTACGTCGCCAACCTCATCGACCACCCGCCGCTGGGCTTCGTCCGCGCGGAGCTGGCCACGATGCGCGCGGTGTGGCCGCACGTGCTGCTGCTCGCCCGCGCCCCGGTGCTGGCCGGAGAGGACGGCGGCAACGTCGTCGCGGTCGCCTCGCACCGGCCGCTGGACGAGGCCGCGCTGGCGGGGGCGCTGCTGGCGCAGGACTCCGCCTGGCAGGTCGCCTCGGACGGGGAGGTGGCCGCCCTCGCGGGCGACGCGCAGGTGCTCACCGACGACGCCGCGCCGGTCGACCAGCTGCTCACCCCCTACGGCGCCCCCGGCTCGTAGTCGGTGAGTTCTCCGCGATCACGGCGCCGCGACCACACCGCGGGGCCGGATCGTGGTCACGGCGCCGTGATCGCGGGACCTCAGCGGCCGATCGGGGCGGTGCGGGCGCGGGTCAGGCGGACCAGGTCGGCCGGTGGCAGCTCCACCTGCAGCCCGCGCCGGCCGGCGCTGACCATCACCGTCGCGAAGCCCAGCGCCGAGTCGTCGACCACGGTGGGCAGCGCCTTGCGCTGGCCGAGCGGGCTGATCCCGCCGAGGACGTAGCCGGTGGTGCGCTCGGCGTCGGCCGGGTCGGCCATCGCCGCCTTGCGCCCGCCCGCCGCGGCGGCCAGTGCCTTGAGGTCGAGGGTGCCGCTCACCGGGACGACGGCGACGGTGAGCGTGCCGTCGACGCGGGTGACCAGCGTCTTGAACACCTGGCGCGGGTCGGCGCCGAGAGCGGCCACCGCGGCCTCGCCGTGGCCCTGGTCGCCGGGGTGCTCGGGGTCGTAGGGGTGCAGGGTGTGCGCCACCCCGGCCTTCTCCAGGGCCCGCACCGCGGGGGTCGCCGCCACGGCGGGGGACTGTATCCAGCGGTCGCGCGGACCGCCGCCGACTTCCCGCGGCCGGGGAATGAGCCTCCCGGCGGGCGCCGTTGCAGGGACCGTGAGCAGCACCGTCTCCAGCGCCCGCACGCGGGCCCCGCGCCGGCGGCCCCCGGGCCGGCCCGACGCCGCGCGACTAGGATCGACCGACGTGGCAGCCCGCCTCCGGGCGCCGCAGAGAGGACGGTCGGTGCCTGAGGAGACCCCGGGCGGGAACCCCGCCGTCGAGCCGGTCGAGACCCCGCGCGAGCAGGTGGTCGGGGCTCCGGTGGAGGTGCCCGAGGCCCGCGAGGGGGGCAGCCGCACCGAGGTCGCCGAGACCCGCGCGGAGCGCGACGCCCGCTTCGAGCGGGACGCGCTGCCCTACCTCGACCAGCTCTACCCGGCGGCGCTGCGGATGACCCGCAACCCCGCCGACGCCGAGGACCTGGTCCAGGAGACGTTCGTCAAGGCCTACTCCGCGTTCCACCAGTTCGCCGAGGGCACGAACCTCAAGGCCTGGCTGTACCGGATCCTGACCAACACCTACATCAACAGCTACCGCAAGAAGCAGCGGCAGCCGCAGCAGTACCCCACCGACCAGGTGCAGGACTGGCAGCTGTACGCGGCCGAGGAGCACAGCTCCAGCGGGCTGCGCTCGGCCGAGATCGAGGCGCTGGACCACCTGCCGGACTCCGACATCAAGGAGGCCCTGCAGCAGCTGCCCGAGGACTTCCGGCTGGCGGTGTACCTCGCCGACGTCGAGGGCTTCGCCTACAAGGAGATCGCCGAGATCATGGGCACGCCCATCGGCACGGTGATGTCCCGGCTGCACCGTGGCCGGCGGGGCCTGCAGAAGCTGCTGGCCGACTACGCCCGTGAGCGCGGGTTCGTCCGCGCCGGAGCCGGTGAGGAGGGGCGGTCGTGAGCACCGAGCAGGAGCGTCCGGTCGAGATCACCTCGTGCGACGACGTCCTGTCGCACGTCTTCGAGTTCCTCGACCGCGAGACCGACGACGCCCGCCGCGCCGTCATCGCCGAGCACCTCGAGGACTGCTCTCCGTGTCTGCGGCAGTTCGGCATCGAGCAGGAGTTCAAGGCGCTGGTCCGCCGCCGCTGCGGCGGTGACCCGACGCCGTCGGGCCTGCGTGATCGGATCAAGATGCAGCTGACCACCGTCTCCTTCGAGGAGGGTGGCACGCAGATCAGCGTGGAGAGGGTCCGCACCGAGGTCGTCCGGACCGACTGGTCCGAGCAGGACTGACACCCGTACCGACGACCCCATACCGACGACGACGCCCCGCCCCGGTCCTCCGGGTGCGGGGCGTCGTCGTGTCCGGCCCGTCAGGGCCGTCCTCAGGCGTTGGGGCGCTTGCCGTGGTTGGCCTTGTTCCCCTTGCGGGAGCGCCGCTTGCGTCCACGCTTGGACATCGCTGCCCTCCTCTCGTCGTCGTGGTCCGGAGTGTCCGAGGTCGTACCCAGGGTCCCACAGCGGGTGAGGAGGCCCCCGCCCGGTGGCGTGGGTGTCGGCGGTGCGGGGCACGATGGCAGGGAGACCGGGCGGACGGCCCGGCGCGGGGACGGGAGGCCGGAGAGCGTGGCCCAGCACGGGATCGAGAGCGTGCTCGTGGCGGGGCGGGGACCCGCGGCGTGCGCGGTCATCGCGGCCTGCTCCCGGCTCGACGTGAAGTCGGTGGCCGTCTACTCCGAGGCCGAGCGCTCGGCCCGGCACGTGCGCCTGGCCGACGACGCGGTGCTGCTCGGCCCGGCGCCCGCGGCGGAGTCCTACCTCGCCGTCGACCGGATCGTGGAGGCCGCCCGCCGCAGCGGCGCCCGCGCCGTGCTGCCCGTGCCGCCGGCGCTGGCCGGCAACGCCGCGCTGGCCGGGGAGGTCGCCGCCGCGGGGCTCACCTGGGTCGGCCCGCCCGCCGAGGTGCTCGAGCGGCTCGGCGGCGACGGCGTGGAGCCGGCCAGCGAGCACGGCCTGCTCGCCGTCGTCACCGAGGACGGGCTGCGCTTCCCGACGGCGGTCGCCCGCGACCGGGCGGCGGGCATCGCCCGGGTGTCCTGGACGCCCGACCCCACCGGCGACGTGCCGCCCGGCGCCAAGCGGCTGGCCGAGGTCGGCTGGCGCGGGCTGGTCACCGTCGGCGTCGCCGAGGACGGCGAGCTGGGGGAGGTCGCGGCCGGCTTCTCGCTCGACATGGCCGTGCTCGAGCGGGCGCACCGGGTGGACGCGGTCGACCTCGCGCTGGCCGCGGCGGTGGGCCGCCGCGCGCCGCGCCGCCGCAGCCCCGACGAGCACCCGCCGCGGGCCGCGGTCGCCGTCCAGCTGCGCTCGACGCTGCCGCCGGGTCGGGCCGGCCGGGTGACCGGCACCCTGCCCTCGGCGGGCCGGCTGCGCGGCACGGCCGGGCGGACGGAGGTGGTCGCGGTCAGCGGCTACGACCCGGGCGACCGGCTCGACGGCTGGTACGACGCCCTGCTGGCCACCGTGAGCGCCGGGGCGCCCGACACCGCCACCGCCGCGCGGGCGGCCGCCGCCGCGCTGTCCGGGCTGCCCGAGACCGGCGTCCCGCACGACGGCGAGGAGGTCTGCGCGGTGCTGCACCGGCTGGCCGAGGGGGACCTCGCGCCCGGCTCGTGAGCGACGGCCGGGTCCCGGGGGCCCGTGCTTGGATGGGGGCTCCGCTCAGCGAGGAGGTGCCGCGTGGCAGTCGAGGAGATCCACGCCGAGATGGTCTCCAGCGTCTGGAAGGTGCTGGTGAGCCCGGGCAGCGAGGTCTCCGCGGGGGACACCCTGGTGATCCTCGAGTCGATGAAGATGGAGATCCCCGTGCTCACCGAGCGCGCCGGCGTCGTGCAGGAGCTGCACGTCGTCGAGGGCGAGGTGCTGCAGGAGGGCGACCTCATCGCCACCGTCGCCGACGCCTGACCGCCGTCCGGCGGGCTCAGGTCGCCCGGCGGGCCAGCTCGCCCAGGCGGTCCCCGAGCAGCCGGTACACCCCCGGGTGCACGCTCATGCCGACGTGGCTGGAGTCGACCTCGACGTTCTCGGCGTCGGGGTCCAGGCAGGCGTGCCAGTCGACGACCCAGTCGCTGCGCGAGTAGACCGAGAGGTACGGCACCCCGGCGGGGAAGGGGCGGGCCAGGTCCTCGGCCAGCTCTCCGGCGCACCCGCCGTCCAGGCAGTCGTCGCGGAAGAGCCCGGGCATCCCCGCGCTGCCCAGCGCGGCGACCAGCCGCACCTGCGCGGCCACCAGCGGGTTGATCGCCATGTGGTCGACGTTCGGGCTGCCGAGCGTGGCGATCCCGGCGACCCGGTCGGGCCGGCGCATCGCCACGAGCTTGGCGAACAGCCCGCCCCGGCTCTGGCCGACGACCGCCGCCGGCCGGCCCGTCCGGTCGGTGAACTCGACCAGGCGGCGCTCCAGGCGCTCCACCGCCAGGCGGGTGCAGTCCACGTTGACCCGGATCTGCGAGGTGCACGTCCGGTAGCCCCGGGCGCGCAGCCAGCGCTCCAGCACCGACAGCGACGGGTCCCCGGCGAGGAAGCCGGGCACCAGCAGGACCGGCAGGCCGCCGCCGTGCGGGACGCCGTGCCCCCGCCACACCGGGGAGCGGGCCAGTGCCGCCGCCTCGCGCCACGGCCGCTGCGCGGCGAGCAGCGCCGCCACCGGGGACGCCCCGATCCACGGGGGAGCCTCCCGGTCCGGTGTCCGGGAGGGGTGCGCCGTCGTCTGCATGTCGGGTCCTCGCTCCTCGACGGTCCGGTGCAGGAGAGTGTGACCCCTGACACACTGATCCACACGGCCGGGGCGCGGCACCCCGCCGTCCCCCCGAGGAGGCCAGCGGACGTGAAGCAGCTGTCGGGCCTGGACGCGACGTTCCTGCACCTCGAGACGTCCGCGCAGTTCGGGCACGTCTCGAGCCTGTCCATCTACTCCCGCCCGGACGACCCCGACTACCGGCCCTACGACGCGTGGCGGGCGCAGTTGGAGCAGCGGCTGCACCTGCTCGAGCCGCTGCGCCGGCGCCTGGTCGAGGTGCCCCTGGGCCTGGACCACCCGTACTGGATCGCCGACCCGGCCTTCGACCTGGACTTCCACGTCCGGCACACGGCCGTCCCGCCGCCCGGCAGCGACGACCAGCTCGCCGCGCTGGCCGCGCGCCTGGTCTCCCGGCCCCTGGACCGGCGCAAGCCGCTGTGGCTGTCCTACGTCATCGAGGGCCTGGCCGACCGCCGCTTCGCCGTCCTGACGATCGTCCACCACGCCACCATCGACGGGGCCTCGGGCGTGGAGCTGATGACGCTGATGCTCGACGACACCCCCGAGGGCAGCCGGACGCCGCCCGAGGCCGGACCGTGGACGCCGGAGCGGCCGCCCGGGGACCTCGAGATGCTCGCGCGCGGGGCGCTCGGCCTCGCCCGCAAGCCGGCGCGCGGGGTGCTGCTCGCCGCGTGGAGCGCCCGCGAGATCGGCCGGGCCACGCGCAACCCGGTGCTGGTCCGCGCGGCGAATGACGTCCGCCGCAGCCTGCGCGGGCCGCTGGGCACCGTGCTCAACCTCGGCCGGCACCGCCCCGAGGAACCCGACCAGCCGCCGCCGGTGCCCAGCGTCCGGCCGCCGCGCACGCCGTTCAACGGGCCCATCACCCCGCACCGGAAGCTCGCCATCCGGTCGACGTCGCTCGACGTCGTCAAGCAGGTCAAGACCGCGCTGGGCGCCACCGTCAACGACGTCGTCATGGCCGCCTGCGCCGGTGGCCTGCGCACCTGGCTGGACCGGCGCGGGGCGCTGCCGTCGGACCCGCTGGTGGCGCTGGTGCCCGTCTCCGTGCGGACGGGGGAGGAGACCGACCGCTGGACCAACCGGGTGTCGATGCTCTCGGCCGTCCTGCCGACCGACGAGCCCGACCCCGTCCGCCGGGTCCGGCGCGTGCACGAGGCGATGAGCAGCAGCAAGGAGATCTTCTCCGCGCTGCCCGCCGAGCGGCTCACCGACTTCGCCGAGTTCCCGCCGCCGGCGGTCTTCGCGCGGGCGATGCGGCTCAGCGCCCGGCTGCGGCTGGGCTCCCGCCTGAGCCCGGGCAACCTCGTCATCTCCAACGTGCCGGGTCCGCGCACGCCGCTCTACGCCGCGGGCGCGCGGCTGGAGCACTACTTCCCGGTCTCGACGATCGTCGAGGGGCAGGGCCTCAACATCACGGTGCAGAGCTACCTCGACCGCCTGGACTGGGGCCTGGTGTCGTGCGCCGAGCTGCTCCCGGACGTCGACGTGCTGCTCCGCGACATCCTCGACGACCTGGACGCCCTCGCCGCCGCGGCCGGCGTGCAGGTGCCCGCGCCGGAGGCGGCCGCGCCCGCACCGCGCCGTCCCGCCCGGTCCCGCAGCGGCCCGGCCCGCGCCCGGCGCTGAAGCCGGTCAGAGGTCGCGGGCGTAGACCAGCAGGTCGATGCCGGGTCGCGGCGCCCAGTCCCGCTCGGGCAGCCGGGTGAAGCCGAGCCGGGCGTAGAGCCGGTGCGCGGCGGCCATCACCGGGTCGGTCGAGAGCAGCATCCGCCGCTTGCCGGCCGCGCGGGCCCGGCGCAGGCACTCGGTGACCAGCAGCTCCCCGACGCCGCGGCCGCGCGCCTCCGGGGCGACGACGAGCATCCGGAACGCCGCCTCCTGCGGCGACTCGGTGATCTCCCCGAAGTCGCCGTCGAGGACCAGCGCCACCGCGCCGACGACCCGGTCCCCGTCACGGGCGACCACCAGCTGCGACCGGGAGGCGCGGCCCGCGACGTCGGCCAGCTGCGGCAGGTACTCGTCGGAGGCCAGCCGCTCGTCCCGGTAGACGCCGACGGTCAGCGCCGCGATGGCCGGCCAGTCGGCGGGGACGGCGTCGTCGACGGTCACGGGCGGGGGGACGAGGGACGGTGCGGCCACGGGTGCCCAGCCTAGGCGGGCGCCCGACCTACCCTCGGGACCGATGAGCACCCTCTCCGAGCGCCTGCACCGCGGCGCGGCGACCGCCCCGTCGCAGGTCGACCACGCCCGCCGCCTGGTGGCCGACTGGCAGCTGCTGGCCGACCTGGCCTTCGCCGACCTCACCCTGTGGGTGCCGCTGCGCACCGGCGCGTGGTGGTGCGTGGCCCAGGTGCGCCCGCTCACCGCGCCGACCAGCCAGCCCGAGGACCTGGTCGGCAGCGAGGCCGACGGCCCCGACGCCGACCCGTTCCGGCTGGCGCACCGCGAGGGCCGGCCGGTGACCGAGGGGGAGCCGGACTGGTCCGGCGCCAGCCCGCGGCGGCGCGAGGTCATCCCGGTGCGGCACGACGGCGTCGTCGTCGCGGTGCTGGCCAAGGACACCAACCTCGCGGTGACCCGGTCGCCGTCGACGCTGGAGCTGACCTACCTCGACATCGCCGCCGACCTCTGCCTCATGGTCTCGGCCGGCACCTTCCCGCCGGAGAAGCTGCTCGACGCCGAGATGAGCCCGCGGGTGGGGGACGGGCTGGTCCGCCTGGACGCGGCCGGCCGCGCCGTCTACGCCAGCCCCAACGCCCTGTCGGCCTACCGGCGGCTCGGGGTGACCGGCGACCTGTTCGGCACGGACCTGGCGAAGGTGACGCGGGCGGCGTCGTCGGACCGGGTGGCGGGGGAGGCGGTGGCGGCCACCATCGCCGCCGCCGTGGCCGGGCGGTTCCCCGACCCGACCGACGTCGTGGGGCGGTCGGCGACGCTGCTGGTGCGCGCGCTGCCGCTGCAGGCGCCGGGCGCCGAGGAGGGCGCGCTGGTGCTGGTCCGGGACGTCACCGACCTGCGCGACCGCGACCGGGCGCTGCTGACCAAGGACGCGACGATCCGCGAGATCCACCACCGCGTGAAGAACAACCTGCAGACGGTCGCCGCGCTGCTGCGGCTGCAGGCCCGGCGGATGACCGAGCCGGCCGCGCGGGCGGCGCTGGAGGAGTCGGTGCGGCGGGTGGCCTCGATCGCCGTCGTCCACGAGACGCTCGCGGGCAGCCGGGAGGACGTGGTCGACGTCGACGACGTGCTCGACCAGGTGCTGCCGATGCTCGGCGACCTCACCTCGATCGGCCCGGCGGCGCGCACCCGGCGGGTGGGCGCCTTCGGCGAGCTGCCCGCGGCCACCGCGACGCCGCTGGTCATGGCGGTCACCGAGCTGCTGCACAACGCCGCCGAGCACGCCTTCCCGGCCGACGGTCAGCCCGGCTCGATCGAGCTGGTGGCCGAGCGCGACGGCGACGACCTGGTGGTGCGCGTCCGCGACGACGGCCAGGGGCTGCCGGAGGGGTTCGACCCGGCGGGGAGCGACGGCCTGGGCCTGCAGATCGTGCGGACGCTGGTGAGCAGCGAGCTCGGCGGGTCGCTGCTCATGCGGACGCCGGAGGAGCCGCCGGGTCCCGGCCGGCCGGGCACCGAGGTGGTCCTCGAGCTGCCCGGGGCGGGGCACCCCCGCCGTTAGGCGGGGCACCCCGCCGTCAGGGAGTGCCCGTCGCGGTGTCGGCCGGCAGGCAGACGTCGTCGCCGGAACGGCGCGAGGCCGGTCCCCGCCCGGGGGACCGGCCTCGCGCCGTTGCTCGGCCGGCGGGTGCCGGCAACTGCTGTGTCAGGCGCGGACGCGGGTGCGGGACTGACGGCGCTTGAGAGCACGCCGCTCGTCCTCGGACAGCCCGCCCCACACGCCGGAGTCCTGACCCGAGCGCAGAGCCCAGTCGAGGCAGGACTCGACGACCGAGCAGCGACGGCAGACCGCCTTCGCCTGCTCGATCTGCACGAGGGCGGGGCCGGTCGTCCCGATGGGGAAGAACAGCTCCGGGTCCTCGTCCCGGCAGAGCGCGCGGTGGCGCCAGTCCATGTCTGTGCACTCCTCGGTGTCGACTACATTGCTCGCAGATCGCTGACATCGGGCCGCATGCGCGGGCGCGACACCGGTTGCCCAGCGCCTCGTTCCAGCGACCGCCCACCGCTTGTTACCGGCAGGTTGCGTTCCTCTCGCGATGTTTTCACCTGAGGAACTCGTGTCAAGCGCACCGGGGCCCTGGGTCGACCCCTCGTGAGCAAGCTCACCACGGGCGTGCTAGGGGCGCCACTCGGCGGCGCGGTGGTGCACGACACAGGTCCCGAGGCGTGTCCTCCGGGCGCCGTGGGGGTTCCGCGCGCTAGGCGATGACGGAGAGCGCCGACGGCACCGACCGCACGCGCAGCCCGGTCGCCGTCCCGAGGTGGTCGCCGTCGAGCTGCCAGCCCTGCGGGCGCGACGCCCGCAGCTCGAAGCCGGCCAGGTCGTGCAGGCGGTGCACGCCGCGGCCGCGCGCGTCGGGGCGGCGGGCCAGCACCTGCCGGGTGGTGTGCAGCATCCGCAGCACGCCCATCCGGCCCAGGGCGAACACGTCGAGGCCCGCCTCGAAGGAGGCCTCGGGGCTCGGGTTGACCGGCCGGGAGCCCAGGTAGGTCCACGGGCTGACGTTCGACACCAGGCAGAGGAACAGCCCGTCGAGGTCGGGCGAGCCCGGGACGCACAGCGTCACGGCGGGACGGCGGCGCTCGCGGCCGAGGACGAACGCGCGGGTGGCCTCCCGGACGTAGAGCGCCCCGGTGGAGCGGCGGCCGCGCGCCCGCTGCGCCTCCACCCGGGCGATGACGTCGGCGTCGAAGCCCAGGCCGGCGGCGAAGACGAACCAGCGCGGGTCGGTCCAGCCGGGGTCGGCCGCGGCGTCGACCTCGGCGACGGCGGTTGCGACGCCCGGGTCGACCCCGCGCGCGGGCGCGGTGCTGGTGCCGGTGGCGCTGGCGGTGCCGAGGGAGACGCGGCGGGTGCGCCCGGCGCGCAGCGAGTCGAGGATCTCGCCGGTGGCCTCGACCGGGTCGCGGGAGCGGCCCAGGGCCCGGGAGAAGACGTTGGTCGAGCCGCCGGGGACGACGGCCAGCGTCGGCACGTGCTCACCCGGCCCGTCGGCCAGCAGGCCGTTGACCACCTCGTTGACGGTGCCGTCCCCGCCGAGCGCGACGACGACGTCGATCCCGTCGGCCAGCGCCTGCCGGCCCAGCTCCCGGGCGTGCCCGCGGTGGGTCGTCTCGGCGAGGTCCACCTTGAGCTCGCTGGCCAGCGCGCCGACCAGCACGTCCCGGACCCGCCCGGTGGTCGTCGTCGCCGCGGGGTTGGCCACCACGAGCGCACGCATGGGGTCAGGCTAGCCAGCACCCGGCCGCCCGACGGGCACGGACGGGGCCTCGCGTGACCGGTGACGCGTAGCCTCGCTCCTGTGACGGACGAGGACGCGACCCGCCGCCCCAGCCGGGCCGAGCGGCTCCTCGGCGGCGCCGCGCAGCCCTCCGCCCGACCGCCGCGGCCGGGTCGGCCGGAGGCCCCGCCCGCGGTCGTCCGGGCGGCGCTGGTGGCCGCGATCGAGGCGGCCCTGCTGATCGGCGGGGCGCTGGTCATCCTGTGGCTGACCCTCACCAGCGACCCCGACAGCGTGGCCCGCGCGCTGGCCGAGGTGGTCTACGTCGGCATCTTCGGCGCCGTCCTGGCCGCGGCCGCCGTGGGCCTGCGGCGGCTGTCGGGGTGGGCGCGGGGACCGGTCGTCGTCCTGCAGATCCTGCTCGGTCTGTTCGGCTACAGCACCGCGTTCCCCGGCGGCCAGCCGCTGCTGGGCATCCCGCTGATCGTGCTGGCGGTCGCCGAGCTGTACCTGCTGTTCACGCCCGAGGCGCGGCTGGCCTTCCTGGACCGCTAGACGACCGGGCGCTAGACCACGAGGTCGACGACGTCGGCGATCGAGTCGAGGACCCGGCTGGGCCGGAACGGGAAGCGGCCGACGTCGGCGGCGGTGGTCGAGCCGGTGAGCACGAGGATCGTCTCCAGGCCCGCCTCGATGCCGGCGACGACGTCGGTGTCCATCCGGTCGCCGATCATCACCGTGCTCTCCGAGTGCGCGTCGATCCGGTTCATCGCGCTGCGGAACATCATCGGGTTGGGCTTGCCGACGAAGTAGGGCTTGGCGCCGGTCGCCTCGGTGATCATCGCGGCGACCGACCCGGTGGCCGGCAGCGGCCCCTCCGGCGAGGGCCCGGTGACGTCGGGGTTGGTGGCGATGAACCGCGCGCCGGTGCCGATCAGCCGGATCGCCCGGGTGATCGCCTCGAACGAGTAGGTGCGGGTCTCGCCGAGGACGACGAAGTCCGGGTCGGTGTCGGTGAGGGTGTAGCCGGCCTCGTACAGGGCGGTGGTCAGCCCCGCCTCGCCGATGACGTAGGCCGAGCCGCCGGGCAGCTGGGTGGACAGGAAGTCCGCCGTCGCCAGGGCCGAGGTCCAGATGGAGGTCTCGGGCACCTGCAGGCCCGAGCGCGACAGCCGGGCGGACAGGTCGCGCGGGGTGAAGATCGAGTTGTTGGTCAGGACGAGGAAGCGGCGGTCCTGGTCCACCAGCCGGGCGAGGAACTCGGCGGCGCCCGGGAGGGCCTGGCCCTCGTGCACGAGGACGCCGTCCATGTCGGTCAGCCAGCACTCCGCGGGGCCGCGCTCGATGGTCACCGCGTCAGCCTGCCGCATCGCGCCGGTCGGCCGCGAAACCGGCCAGTGCCCGGTCGGTGAGCCGGAACACCGTCCACTCGTCCATGGGGACCGCGCCGGCGGCCCGGTAGAACGCGATCGAGGGCTCGTTCCAGTCGAGCACCGACCACTCCAGCCGGTCGTAGCCGCGCTCGACGCAGGTGGCGGCCAGGGTGCGCAGCAGCTCCCGGCCGAGGCCGCTGCCGCGGTGCCGCGGCTGCACGTAGAGGTCCTCGAGGTAGATCCCGTGCGTGCCGCGCCAGGTGGAGAAGTTGAGGAACCACAGCGCGGTCCCGACGACGGCGCCGTCGCGCTCGGCGACGTGCCCGAACAGCGCGGGGGAGTCGCCGAACAGCGCGGTGTGCAGCTGCTCCTCGGTGAGCCGCACCTCGTGCGCCGCCTTCTCGTACTCGGCGAGCTCGCGCACCAGGCCGACCACGGCGGGGACGTCGTCGGGACGGATCGGGCGGACCGTCACGTCAGCACCTCACGGAGGCGGGCCGGCACCAGCCGGGCGAGGGGGGACAGCAGGGGGACCAGGACCGGCGCCAGCAGGTAGCCGTAGGCGAGCACGCAGCCGGTGACGACGGGGACGGTGGCGAAGCCGATCACCAGCGCGACCGCCGCGGCGACCAGGCCGTAGGGCCGGCCGCTCTTCGGGCTGACCAGCGAGCGGAACGAGCGGAACCGGACGGTGCTGACCATGAGCAGCGCCGGGACGGCCACGATGAGCAGCACCCACAGCCGGTCGCGGCCCTGCATCTGGTCGCCGAAGGCGAACACCGAGGCCAGCACGACGCCGGCCGCGCCGGGGCTGGGCATGCCGGTGAAGTACCGCTTGTCCGCCGTCGGGTCGATGGTGGTGTTGAAGCGGGCCAGCCGGATCGCGGCGCACGCCACCCAGAGGAAGCACACGACCCAGCCCAGCGGGTCCCACTCGTCGCGGCCCTCGGAGAACAGCGTGAACGCCAGCAGCGCGGGGGCCAGGCCGAAGGACACCAGGTCGGCCAGCGAGTCGAACTGCAGGCCGAAGGCGCTCACCGCGCCGACCAGCCGGGCGACGGCGCCGTCGGTGATGTCGAACAGCACCGACAGGCCGATGAGCACCGCGGCGAGCGTGTACTGGCCGTGGATGGACACGAGGATGGCGGCGAAGCCGCACATCATGTTGCCCAGGGTGAACAGGCTGGGCAGGGTCGCCAGCGCGCGTCGGCGGCTGCCGCGCACCGACCCGCGGACGAACTCGACCGTGGCCGTGCGCCGCGTGGGGGTCGGCCGCCCCTCTCCCGAGGCGGTACTGGGCACCGCGGGCCCCTCAGCGCGCGGCGGGCCAGCGGGCGATGACGGTCTCCCCGCCGCGCACCCGCTGCCCCTTCCGCACGGTGAGCGTGCAGCCGGCCGGGACGAAGACGTCCATCCGCGAGCCGAACTTCATCAGGCCGAAGCGCTCGCCGGTGGCCAGCCGCCGGCCGACGCCGGTGCGCGTGACGATGCGGCGGGCCAGCACGCCGACCAGCTGCCGGAAGACGACGGTGCGCTCGCCCTCCGGGTGGTCCTCGCGCAGCCACAGCTCGCTGCGCTCGTTGCGGTGCGCCGACTCGGCGCGGTAGGCGGCCAGGAAGCTGCCCTTGCGGTAGGAGCTCTCGACGACCTCGCCGCGGTAGGGCGAGCGGTTGACGTGCACGTCGACCACCGAGAGGAAGACGCTGACCTGCTGCCACCCGCCCTCGGGCTCGGGCTGGGGCGCGACCCCCTCCTGCGGCTCGCCGGCGACCATCACCACGCCGTCGGCGGGGGAGAGGACGACGTCGGCCGGCGGCTCCTCGCGGTCGCAGGCGCGCTCGGGGTCGCGGAAGAACAGGACCATGTAGGCCGACAGGGCGAGGAACGGCCACGCGGCGAGCCGCGCCCAGCGGCGCCCGCGGGCCGCGCCGGCAGCGGCCAGCAGCGCGGCCGGGGCCAGGGGTCCGGTGATGAAGGGCCACCCGGCCCGGTCGATGCGCATCGAGGTCCGACGGTACCGGGGGCGGCCGGGCGGCCCGTCCACCCGCCGGGGAGGCCGGTGGGCGGGTCGCGGCGTCGGCTCGCGGGAGTGGCGACGTCGACCGGCCGTCGGGACCGGCCCCTCGTCCGGTCCGGGGGTGGCGGCGTGCGGACCGGCGGGCGCGACGGGACCCGTCGCGTCCCGGGGACGGCGACGGCCGGTGGGCGGGGTGCCCACCGGCCGTCGGGTCGTGCTGCGCGACTCAGGCCGCGGCCTTGGTCTCCCAGAAGATCCGGTCGATCTCGGCGATGTAGTCGAGGAGCTTCTGGCCCTCGGCCGGGTCCATGCTGCCCTTGCCGCCCGCGGCGCCGGCCTGCTTGGTGGCCTTGTTGAACAGCTCGTGCAGCTGCGGGTACTTCTCGAAGTGCGGCGGCTTGAAGTAGTCGGTCCACAGGACCCACAGGTGGTGCTTCACCAGGTCCGAGCGCTGCTCCTTGATGAGCACGCAGCGCTGCTTGAAGACCTCGTCGTCGCTGGCCTGGTACTTCTCCTGGATGGCCTTGACGGACTCCGCCTCGATGCGGGCCTGGGCCGGGTCGTACACGCCGCACGGGAGGTCGCAGTGCGCGGTGGCCTCCATGGCGGCGAACACGCGGCTGAGCAGCATGTGCCTACCTCCGATGTCGCGGGATCTGGTCGTCTGCGACCCTACTCGCGGTGATCACCCCTCACACGGGCGAGCGTCCCGTCCCGCCGCTGCCCGCGGTGTGGGTCCTCGCGCGGGTCACCGGCCCCTCGATGACGCCGACGGTCCGGCACGGTGACCGGCTGCTGGTCCGCCGGCTGCGGCGCGGCCGGGCCCGGGTGGGCGACGTCGTGCTGGCCCGTTTCCCGGCCCGCCCGGACCTGCTGGTGATCAAGCGGGTGCACCGGCTGCTCGACGGCGGCGCCGTCGACGTCCGCGGGGACAACCCGCTGGTGACCGACGACAGCCGGGCCTACGGGCCCGCGGTCGCCGTGGGCCGGGTCGTCCTCCGGCTGCACCCGCGCCCCGGCCGGCTGGCCGCGGCCCCCGCCGGCTAGGCCCCGGCGCGCCGCTGCGCGTACCAGGCGCGGCACTCCTCCATCGTCGGCAGGATGCCCTGCTCGCGGGCCTGCGCCAGGGTGGGCGCGGCCCGGTCCTTGTCGGAGAGCCGGACCTCGACGTCGTCCGGCCACGGCAGGCCGAGCTCGGGGTCCGTCGGCGAGACGCCGAACTCGCGGCCCGGGGAGTAGCCCGAGGAGACCAGGTAGGTGACCGACGAGCCGTCCTCGAGGGAGAGGAAGGCGTGGCCGAGGCCCTCGGCGAGGAAGACCGCGCGCGGCTGCTCCGCCTCGAGCAGGACGGCGTCGGAGACGCCGAAGGTGGGCGAGCCGACCCGGACGTCGACGACGACGTCGAGCACCCGTCCCGCCGGGCAGTACACGTACTTGGCCTGCCCCGGCGGCACGAGCGCGAAGTGCACGCCGCGCAGCACGCCGCGCGCCGAGACGCTGTGGTTGGCCTGGGCCAGCGGCAGCGCCCACCCGGTGGCGGCGGCGAGCACGTCCGCGCGGTACCACTCGGTGAACCGCCCCCGGTCGTCCCCGTGCGGCACCAGGTCGAGGACGTAGCTGTCCGGGACGGCGAGTTCTCGGATCTCCACGGGCGCACGGTAGCGAGCCCCCTGCCCCGCGCGCGGGTCGGCGGCCGGGCGACGGAGGTCACAGCACTACCCTGTCGAGGCCATGAGCGCAGCGACGGGCTCCGCCGGGGACAGTGCCGACCGCTTCAGCGGGGACGCGGCGTTCGCCGTGCACGAGGGCGGCAAGCTCGCGGTGCGCCCGACCCGGCCGATCGAGACCCGCGAGGACCTCGCGCTCACCTACACCCCGGGCGTCGCCCGCGTCTCGAGCGCGATCGCCGCGGAGCCCGCGCTGGCCCGCCGGTTCACCTGGGCCCCGCGGGTGGTCGCGGTGGTCTCCGACGGCACCGCCGTCCTGGGCCTGGGCGACATCGGCCCGGCCGCGGCGCTGCCGGTGATGGAGGGCAAGGCCTGCCTGTTCAGCGAGTTCGCCGGGCTGTCGGCGGTGCCGATCGTGCTGTCGACCACCGACGTCGACGAGATCGTCGAGACCGTCGCCGCCATCGCGCCGTCGTTCGGCGGGATCAACCTCGAGGACATCAGCGCCCCGCGCTGCTTCGAGGTCGAGGACCGGCTGCGCGAGCGGCTCGACCTGCCGGTCATGCACGACGACCAGCACGGGACGGCGATCGTCGTGCTCGCCGCGCTGCGCAACGCCGCCCGGGTCACCGGCCGCACCCTGGCCGACCTGCGGGTGGTCGTGGCCGGCGCCGGCGCGGCGGGCATCGCCTGCACGAAGATCCTGCTCGGCGCCGGGGTCGGTGACATCTGCGTCGCCGACTCCCGCGGCGTGCTGCATCCCGGCCGCGAGGACCTGACGCCGGTGAAGCGCTGGGTCGCCGAGAACACCAACCGCTCGGGGTACGCGGGCACGATGACCGGCGCGCTCGAGGGTGCCGACGTCTACCTCGGCCTGTCCGGCGGCTCGGTGCCCGAGGCCGCGATCGCCTCGATGGCGCCCGGCTGCATCGTGTTCTCCCTGGCCAACCCGACGCCGGAGGTCGACCCGGAGATGGCCGCGCGCCACGCCGCCGTCGTCGCCACCGGGCGCAGCGACCTGCCCAACCAGATCAACAACGTGCTGGCCTTCCCCGGGGTGTTCCGCGGCGCCATCGACGCCGGCGCGACGGCCATCACCGAGGAGATGAAGCTGGCCGCCGCCGAGGCGATCGCCGGCGTCGTCGGCGACGACCTCGCGCCCGGCCACGTGGTGCCCAGCCCGCTGGACCGGCGGGTGGCCACCGCGGTCGCCGAGGCCGTGGCCGCCTGCGCCCGGGAGCAGGGCGTCACCCGCTGAGCGCCGCCCGGCGGGGCCGGTAGACCAGGTCGAGGACGCCGGCGAGCAGCCGCTCGGCCACCGGGCGGGGGAGGGCGGCCACCAGGGCGTGCACCGGCGCCATCCGCTCGGGCAGCCGGCCGCCTCCGACACCGGCGACCTCCAGCAGCGCGTCGACCTCGGCGACGGTGAGCGCCGCGGGGTCGATGGTGGCGGCCGCCGCCACCAGGTCCGGGTCGGCCACCGGCGGGGGCAGCGCCGCGGCCGCCCGGGCGGCGTCGGCGAGGTCGGCGAGCAGGGCGTCCACCCGGCCGGCCGTGGCGCCGGTGACGGTGAGGTGCAGCGTGGCCGGCAGGTCCGCGCCGCCGGGCTGGGCGTACGGCGGCTGCGGCTGCAGCAGCCAGCCGCGGGCGGTGGCCTCGTCGGCGAGGTTGAGCACGTCGACGCCGTCCGGGCCGTCCTGCGCCAGCGCGACCAGCGTGGCCACCGGCGTCCCGACCACCCGCAGGCCGGGGATCGCCGCCGCGCCCTCGGCGAGCGCCACCGTGGCCGCCCGGGTGGCCCGCGCCAGGTCGGCGTAGCCGTCGCGGCCCAGCCACCGGTGCACCGCCCACGCGGCGGCCATCGGCCCGGCCGGGCGGGTGCCGGCCAGCGTCGGGTTGACCACCGGGTAGCCGGGCCAGCCGGCGGTGCTGAACCAGTGCCCCTGCCGCAGTTCGGGCTCGGCGGTGAGCAGCACCGAGACGCCCTTGGGCGCGTAGCCGTACTTGTGCAGGTCCACCGACAGCGAGGTCACGCCGGGCACCGACAGGTCGAAGGGCTCCGGGACGTCGTCGAGGAAGGGCAGCACCCAGCCGCCGATGCAGGCGTCGACGTGGCAGGGGACGCCCGCGGCGGCGGCCAGGGCGGCCACCTCGCCGACGGGGTCGAGCACGCCGTGCGGGTAGGACGGCGCGCTGACGACGACCAGCGCGGTGCGGGCGTCGAGAGCGTCCGCCACCGCGGAGGGGAGCGCCCGGCAGGTGACGGGGTCGACGGCAACGTCGGCCACCTCGAGGTCGAACAGGTGCGCGGCCTTGCGGAACGCGGCGTGCGCGGTGACCGGCAGGACCAGCCGCGGCCGCCCGGTGCCGCCGCGCGCCCGCCACCGCTCGCGGGCGGCCAGCACCGCCAGCAGGCAGCTCTCGGTGCCGCCGCTGGTGACCGTGCCGACCGTCGCCGGCCCGCCGCCGAGCAGGTCGGCCGCCGCGCCCACCAGGTCGTCCTCGATGCGGGCGACGCTGGGGAAGGCGGTCGGGTCGAGCGCGTTGGTCCACTGGAACGCGGCCTGCGCGGCGGCGGCGAGGTCCTCGACGCCGGCCAGCCCGGAGTCGTAGACGTAGGCCATCGTCGAGCCCCCGTGGGTGGGCACGTCGCCGGCCTGCAGCGCGGTGAGCTCGGCCAGCACCTCCTGCGGCGTCACGCGGGGACCTCCTGGGGCCGGGCGGGGACGGGGTGGAGCCGGTAGCGGGCCAGCACCGGGAGGCTGGCCAGCACGAACAGCGCCGGGACGACGGTGAAGCCCAGCCGGACGGCGAGCACCGCGCCGCCGGACTGGACGGCGTCGCCGCCGGTGGAGGAGACGTAGCCGGCCGCGGCGAGCAGCAGCCCGAGCAGGCCCGGCCCGACGGCGAGGCCGAGCGTCTCGGCCGCCGTCCACACGCCGGTGAAGACGCCGGCCCGCCGGCGGCCGGAGGCGGCCTCGTCGGCGGCGACGACGTCGGGGAGCATCGCCAGCGGGAACATCTGCATGCCCGCGTAGCCGACCCCGACCAGCACGACCAGCGCGACGGCCGGCCCGGTGCCGCCGGTGCCGACCAGCGCGAGCGCCCCGGCCCCGGCCGCGAACAGCGCCGAGGACGCCAGCAGCCCGGTGCGCTTGCCCAGCCGCCGGCTCACCCGCAGCCACAGCGGCATGACGAGGATCGCCGGGCCCACCAGCGCGGCGAACAGCACCGAGCCGGCCGCGGCGTCGCCGAGCACGTGCTCGGAGTAGTAGGGGACGCCGGCGAGCATCACCCCGATCCCCAGCGCCTGGACGACGAAGCCGGTGAGCAGCACCCGGAACGGCCGGGACCGCCAGGCGACGACGAGCGTGGCGCCCAGGCGCCCCTCGCTCTCGACGCGGGTGAGGGTGGGCGCCCGCCGCGTGCCGGCCACGGCGCCGAGCATCCCGGCGGCCAGCAGCACCGCCACGAAGACCGCCATGGCCAGGTGCCCGGCTCGCCCGCCGCCGGCCAGGTCGACCACCGCGGGCGCGCCGGCGCCGGCGAGCAGGATGCCCAGCGCCAGCGCGGCCACCCGCCAGGACATGAGCGTCGACCGCTCGCCGGGGTCGTCGGTGATCTCGGCCGGCTGGGCCACGTAGGGCACCTGGAAGCAGCCGTAGGCGGTCGCGGCGAGCAGGAAGGTGACCGCCACCCACGCCGCGGCCGCCGCGGGCGGGGCGCCGGGGCCGGCGAACACGAGGACGAACAGCGGCGGCAGGGCGAGCCCGCCGGCCAGCATCCACGGCCGGCGCGGCCCCCAGCGGCCCGCCGTCCGGTCCGAGCGGCTGCCGACCCACGGGTTGAGCAGCACGTCCCAGGCCTTGGGGGCGAACACCACCAGCCCGGCCAGCCCGGCGGCGACGCCCAGCTCGTCGGTCAGGTAGTGGAGCAGCAGCAGGCCGGGCACCGTGCCGAAGGCCGCCGTCCCGATCGAGCCGAGGGCGTAGCCGAGGTGGGTGCCCCGGGACAGGCGCGGTGCGACGGCGGTCACAGCGGGGGACCGTAGCCGCCGCCGGCGCGGCACGGTCTCGGAACCCTCCCCGGGTTCCACCGATGAGGGACGGGCCGCAGGGCGGTCCTCCCCGTGTGGCCCGGCGACGGTGCCCGGCCCCGCCCACCCAGGAGGCGACCATGGACCCCGACCCGAGCACCCCCACCGCCCTCGAGGCCCGCACGGCGGCGCTGCGCAGCCTCGACCGGCTCGTCGGCACCTGGACCGTCTCGGGCCCCGGCGGCCCGCGCGGGGAGGTCCGCTACGAGTGGATGGACGGCGGCAACTGGCTGGTCCAGCACGTGGACCTGCGCGGCGACGACCCCACCCGCGGGGTGGAGTACATCGGCTGGGACGAGGCCGCCGGCGAGCTGCGCTCGCACTACTTCGGAGCCGGCGGGGAGCTGCTCGAGTACACCTACCGGGTCGGGGACGACGTCCTCCGGATCTGGTTCGGCGGCACCGACTCCCCGGCCCGCTACGAGGGGCGCTGGAGCCCCGACGGCACGGTCAACGAGGGCGCCTGGCGCTGGCCCGGCGGCGGCTACGAGTCCACGATGACGCGCGCCGGCTGACCTCGGCCCGGCACAACCCCCGCGCGGGCCCCGGGCTGCTCCGGGGAGGTCGCGGGCGGCCGGGCCACGGTCGGACGTCAGCGCCGTCCGGCCACCCGCGGAGCCAGCGCGCCCCGGGCGGCCTGCGCCTCCGCCGTCCACGCCTGCCCGGCCGCCGGCGCGCCCTGGGCGTCCCACCGGGCACCGAGGCTCGCCCCACCGGGGGCGCGAGCACGCCGACCGCCGCGATCGGCGCCCACACGGGGTCCACCGGCCACGGGCTGGTCACCCACGCCGACCGCGGCGCGGCGGGCCGGGGCCCACGCGGCCGCCAGCAGCACCGGGCACCGGAGGCGGCGAGCTAGGCGACGCAGCCGTGGGACGCGACGACCAACAGCAGCGCCCGGTCCCACCGCAGTCGCCGGGGCCGCTATGGGAGCCGGCCCGTGTCGACGCCCGTCCACAGCGCCGCGGCGACCGCCCGCAGCGCGCGGGCGAGCAGCGGCTGCCACCAGCGGGGTGCGGTGCGGACGTCGGCCATCGCCGCCGGATGCCAGGACCCCGCGACGGCAGCCGGGAGTCAGCCGAGGCCGAGTTCGGCAGCAAGGTGTGCCAGATGTGCGTGAGTCCGTGCGTGGCGCGGCCGGTACGGATCCCCTGTACGGGTGAGACTCGGCGCCAGCGATGACTCCTGGCACCGACGGCCGTCCTTCCCCTGGACGGCGAGGACCCGGCGTCGGCGGGCCGGCAAGGGCAACGAGAGGGATCCAGGTGACCGAGATCAAGCAGGACGTGGACGCGCGCGTCCAGACCGAGCGCACCCGACTGCTCCACGTGCTCGACGGGCTCGACGAGGAGCAGTGGGACACCCCCAGCCTGTGCGCCGGCTGGGCGGTGCGAGACCTCGTCGTGCACCTGCTCATGCCGTACGAGCTCTCGGCACCCCGGTTCCTGCTGATGATGCTGCGCGCCAGGTTCGACTTCGACCGCGCCGCCGACCGCTGGGCGACCACGGACACACGGACACCGGCCGAGGTGGTCGCCGGCCTGCGGAAGACCGAGCACCGCACCTTCTCCGTGCCCGGCGCACCCGTCGAGGCGCCGCTGAGTCACCTGGTCATCCACGCCCAGGACGTCTACCGGCCGCTCGGGGTGCCATCCCCGACCGACCCGGAGAACGCCCGGGTCGCCCTCGAGCAGCTGACCAGCCCCCGCGCCCGTCGCTCGCTGCCGCCGGGCATCCTCGACGGGCTGGCGTTCTCGGCCACCGACACCGACTGGCACTACGGCGAGGGCGCCCAGGTCTCCGGACCGGCCACCGCGCTCCTCACCACCCTCTCCGGCCGAACCGCCGCCCTGCCCGAGCTCGCCGGTGCGGGCGTGGCAGACGTGCGAGCGCGCCTGTAGCCGCCGGGCGCGAGAGCGCCAACGCGCACCACACCGCTCACATCGGGGTAGCCGCACTCACGCACAGAGGATCACACCCTGCTGCCGAACTCAGCCGAGGCTGAGCAGGTCGGTCAGGTAGGGGTCCACGGTCTCGCGGACGCCGGTGTTGGCGTAGACGAACCACACCGCGACGCCGAGGAACAGCGGCGCCAGCACCGCCTTCTCCAGCGTCGTCCCGGTGCGCATCGGGGTGAGCGCGAGCCGCCGCCGCTTGGCCAGCCACAGCACCGGCAGCGGCACGCCCTGCCTGGTGATCAGGTCGCCCGCGATGTGGGTCAGGACGCCGAGCCCCACCGCGTAGGGCAGCCACGTCGGTTGCGGGCTGTGCGCCAGCAGCAGCCAGGCGCCGCCGAAGGAGAGCAGCAGGTTGCCGACGACGGTGTTCTCCGCCCGGCCGGGGATGACGAAGTGCAGCGCCCGCAGCGCCAGCCCGATCCCGAGCGCCATGACCACGAGGCTGGCCCAGAACAGGTTCGCCGCGGCCAGCGCGAGCGCGCCGAAGGCCAGCGGCGCCAGGACGGCGTCGTGGGTGCCCCAGCGGTGCCCGCCGGCCAGCCGGCCGATCGCGCCGGAGGGCACGTCGGTCACCGGCCCCCACATGTCCGAGACCGTGGAGCCGGTGTGGTCGAGGTCGGGCAGCATGGCGAACCCGCCGACGGCGGCGACCCACGCGACCTGGGCGACGGTGCCCTCGACGGGCGCCCAGGGCAGGGTCGCCGCCCCGGCCGCGAGTCCGGACAGGGCGTGCGAGTGACCGAGCACGGACACAGCGTGCCGTCGTCCGCGGCCCGGCCGGCGCAGGCGCGCTCCGGAGACGACGAGATCGGCGGTCCCGCCGCCTCCGGGTGGCCGGAGCGGGCGGGACCGCCGATCTCGTGAGGGTCCTTGGTCTAGTCGAGGTCGTCGACGTCGTCGGTGCCGCCGCGCGCCAGCCACGTGGCCAGCCGCTCGACCGGCACCTCGAAGTCGGGGTGCTGGTCGACGAAGGCCCGCAGCTGGTCGGCCAGCCAGGCGAGGGTCACCTGCTCCTCGCCGCGCCGGTCGGCCAGCTCCTCCAGCCCGCGGTCGGTGAAGTACACGCCGGGCTCAGTCCGCGAAGGCGCTCGCGATGAGCTCCTTCTGCTCCACCTCGTGGACCTTCGCCGAGCCGACCGCCGGGCTGGCCGAGGCCTTGCGGCTGACCCGCCGCAGCGTCCGGCCGCCGAGGTGCTCGGGGAGGTTGAGCGCCATGAACGACCAGGCGCCCATGTTCGCCGGCTCCTCCTGCACCCAGACCAGGTCCTGCGCGTTCGGGTAGCGGCCGACCGCCTCGGCGATCTGCTCGGCCGGCAGCGGGTAGAGCTGCTCGACCCGCAGGATCGCGGTGTCCGCGCGGCCCTCGCTCTCCCGCTGCGCGAACAGGTCGTAGGCGACCTTGCCGCTGCACAGCAGCACCCGGCGCACCGCGGCGTCGTCGAGCGGCTCGCCGCCGACACCCGGGTCGCCGAGCACCGGGCGGAAGCCCTCGTCGGTGAAGTCCGCGACCGGGCTGACCGCCGCCTTGGCCCGCAGCAGCGACTTCGGCGTGAACACGACCAGCGGCCGGTGCACGTCGGAGAGCGCCTGCCGGCGCAGCAGGTGGAAGTAGTTGCCCGGCGTCGAGCAGTTGGCGACGGTCATGTTGTTCTCGGCGCACAGCTGCAGGAACCGCTCGATGCGGCCGCTGGAGTGGTCCGGGCCCTGCCCCTCGAGGCCGTGCGGCAGCAGCATGGTCACGCCGGAGCGCTGGCCCCACTTGGCCTCGCCGGAGGAGATGAACTCGTCGATGACCATCTGCGCGCCGTCGACGAAGTCACCGAACTGGGCCTCCCAGAGGACCAGCGCCTTGGGGTTGGCCACCGAGTAGCCGTACTCGAAGCCCAGCGCCGCGTACTCGGACAGCAGCGAGTCGTAGACGAAGAACTTCGCCTGGTCCTCGGCAAGGTGCGCCAGCGGCGTGTACTCGGCGGCGGTCTCCCGGTCGATGAGCACCGAGTGGCGCTGCACGAACGTGCCGCGGCGGGAGTCCTGACCGGCCAGCCGCACCGGCACGCCCTGCATGAGCAGCGACCCGAAGGCCAGCAGCTCGCCCATCGCCCAGTCGATGCCGCCCTCGCTGACCATCGCCGCTCGCCGCTCGAGCAGCCGCTTGAGCTTGGGGTGCGGGGTGAAGTCCGGCGGCAGCGAGACGTGCGCGTCGCCGATCGCCTTCATCACCTCGGGGGTGATGGCGGTGGCGACGGCCGAGACCTGCTGGGCCGGCTGGTCCATGACCGGCTGCGGCTTCGGGGTCTCGGTCGCGTCGTGGGTCTCGGCGAAGGCCCGCTCCAGCTGGTCGCGGTAGTCCTTCAGGGCCTCCTCGGCCTCGGCCAGCGTGATGTCGCCGCGGCCGACCAGCGCCTCGGTGTACAGCTTCCGGACCGAGCGCTTGCGGTCGATGATGTCGTACATCAGCGGCTGGGTCATCGACGGGTCGTCGCCCTCGTTGTGCCCGCGGCGGCGGTAGCAGACCAGGTCGATGACGACGTCCTTCTTGAACGCCTGCCGGTACTCGACCGCCAGCCGGGCCACGCGCACGCACGCCTCGGGGTCGTCGCCGTTGACGTGGAAGACCGGCGCGTTGACCATCCGCGCGACGTCGGTCGAGTACAGGCTCGAGCGGGCCGCGGCCGGGCTGGTGGTGAAGCCGACCTGGTTGTTGATGACCACGTGCACGGTGCCGCCGGTGCGGTAGCCGCGCAGCTGGGACAGGTTCAGCGTCTCCTGGACGACGCCCTGGCCGGCGAAGGCGGAGTCGCCGTGCAGCAGCACCGGCAGGACGGTGAAGCCCTGCTCGCCCTTGTCGATCATGTCCTGCTTGGCGCGGGTGATGCCCTCGAGGACGGGGTTGACCGTCTCCAGGTGCGAGGGGTTGCTGGCCAGCGAGACGGCGATCTGGGCACCCGGCTTGAACGGGTTCTCGAAGGTGCCCTCGGCGCCGAGGTGGTACTTGACGTCGCCCGAGCCCTGGACCGTGCCGGGGTCGATGTTGCCCTCGAACTCGCCGAAGATCTTCGAGTAGCTCTTGCCGAGGACGTTGGCCAGCACGTTGAGCCGGCCGCGGTGGGCCATGCCGATCGCGACCTCGTCGAGGCCGTGGTCGGTGCCGGCGATGAGGACCTCGTCGAGGATCGGGATGACCGACTCGCCGCCCTCGAGGCTGAACCGCTTCTGGCCGACGTACTTGGTCTGCAGGAAGGTCTCGAACGCCTCAGCGGCGTTGAGCCGGCCGAGGATGTGCTTCTGCTTCTCCCGGTCGGGCTGCTCGGCCTTGAGCTCGATGCGCTTCTGCAGCCACTCGCGCTCCTCGGGGTCGGTGATGTGCATGTACTCCACGCCGACGGTGCGGCAGTAGGAGTTGCGCAGCACGCCGAGGATGTCGCGCAGCGGCATGACCTTCTCGCCGACGAACCCGCCGACGGGGAAGGGCCGGTCGAGGTCCCACAGCGTGAGGCCGTGCTGGAGGATGTCCAGGTCGGGGTGACTGCGGACCTTGAACTCGAGCGGGTCGGTGTCGGCCATGAGGTGGCCGTTGCGCCGGTAGGACTCGATGACCTCGATGACCCGGGCTTCCTTGTCGATCTGCCCCTCGCGGCTCACCCGCACGTCCGGCATCCAGCGCACCGGCTCGTAGGGGAGGCGCAGCGACCGGAAGACCTCGTCGTAGAAGCCGTCCTCGCCGAGCAGCAGCTGGTGCAGCCGGCGCAGGAAGTCACCGGACTCGGCGCCCTGGATGATCCGGTGGTCGTAGGTCGAGGTCAGCGTGATGATCTTCGAGACGCCGAGCTCGGTCAGCGCCTCGGGACTCATCCCCTGGAACTCGGCCGGGTACTCCATCGCGCCGACGCCGATGATCGCGCCCTGGCCGGCGGTCAGCCGCGGCACCGAGTGGACGGTGCCGATCGTGCCGGGGTTGGTCAGGCTGATCGTGGTGCCGGAGAAATCCTCGAGGGTCAGCTTGCCGGCGCGGGCGCGGCGGATGACGTCCTCGTAGGCGCCCCAGAACTGGGCGAAGTCCATCTGCTCGGCGGCCTTGATCGAGGCGACGACGAGCGAGCGGGAGCCGTCGGCCTTGGGCAGGTCGATGGCGAGGCCGAAGTTGACGTGCTCGGGCTGCACCAGGGTCGGCTTGCCGTCGACCTCGGCGAAGGCCGCGTTCATGTTCGGGAAGTCGTCCAGCGCCCGGACCAGCGCGTAGCCGATCAGGTGGGTGAACGAGACCTTCCCGCCGCGCGAGCGCTTCAGGTGGTTGTTGATGACGATGCGGTTGTCGGCCAGCAGCTTGGCCGGCACCGCCCGCACGCTCGTCGCCGTCGGCACGGTGAGCGAGGCGTTCATGTTCTTGACGACGCTGGCCGCCGCACCCCGCAGCGGGATCCGCTTCGGGCCGTCGGCGGCGGCCGGGGCGGGCTTGGCGGCGGGGGCGGGCTTCGCCGGGGCGGGCGCGGCCTTCGCCTTCTGGTCGGCGCGGTCGGCGGCCTGGTCGACCACGGTGGCCTCCGTGCGCTCGGGGACCGGGGTGGCGCGCGCCGGGGCCGGGGACGGCGCCGCGGGGGCGGTGGCCGGGGGAGCCGACGCGGCGGCGTCGGCGGCCGCGGGGCGCTCGGCGGCGGCCGCCGCGGCCGGCGGCGCGGCGGCACCGTTGCCGGCGGGGGCCTGCTCACGGTCGTCGCTCGCGGCGACCGGGCTGCCCGGCCGGTAGTCGGCGAAGAAGTCGTGCCAGGCCTGGTCCACGCTGGACGGGTCGGCGAGGTACTGCTGGTACATCTCCTCGACCAGCCACTCGTTGGTGCCGAAGCCCGCCACCGCGGAGGAGGACGAGGTGGTGGACGGCCGGGATGAGTTGTCGCGTGACACGGGGCGAGTGCCTTCTTCGTCGTCGGTGGACGTCGCTGGACCGGGGTTGGAGTCTACGCCCGTCCGGTTCTCCGGAACCGGACGGAGCAGGCCGTCCGCGTTCCGGACGCCGCTGGTCGGGGGCCGGTCAGTCGGTCGCGCCGGACGCGACGAGCAGGTCGACGAGCGCGTCCCGGGCGCCCGCCTGACCAGCGTCGCGCCGGTGGCGGGCCGCCGCGACCCGGCCGATGTCCAGGGCGCTGGCGCCGTCGCTGGTGGTGGCGTTGACGTCGGCCCCGGCGGCCAGCAGCAGCCGCACGACCTCGGGCGCGTCGTCGCCCGGGCCGGCCGCGACCGCCTCGTGCAGCGCCGTGCGGCCGGTGTCGGGGTCCCGGCGGCCGACGGTGGCGCCGGCGTCGCGCAGCACGCGGACCAGGTCCGGGCGGCCGCCGGCGGCCGCCGCGGCCAGCGCGCCGACGTCCGGGTCGGCGCCGCGCTCGAGCAGCAGGCGGAGCGCGCCCGCCGCCTCGCCGGCGGCGGCGAGCGTCAGCAGGTCCCAGCCGCCCGCGGCGTCGGTCAGCGGCGCCCCGGCGTCGAGCTCGGCGGCGAGCCGGCCGGTGTCGTCGAGGTAGGCGGCGGCCGCGGCGTCGACGGCCGCGCCCAGCCCGGTGAGGACGGGCACCAGCTGCGGGGCGTGCTCGACGGCGACGTGCAGCGGCGTGCGGCCGGACTCGGTGCGCGCGGCGAGGTCGGCACCGGCCTCGACCAGCACCTCGACCACGTCCTCGCGGCCCTGCGCGACGGCCAGGTGCAGCGGGGTCCAGCCGCCGTCGCCGTCGTGGTCGACCGCGCCGGTCAGCAGCCGCGGCGTCTCGGCGACGGCGCTGCGGACGGCCTCGGCGTCGCCGTCGGCCACCAACCGGCCCAGGCGCTGCACGGTCATGCGGGTGGTCATGCGGGAGGACCTCTCGGTGCGGGTTCGGGGAGGCCGGCGACGGCTAGCCGACGTCGCGGCGGACGGCGAGGAAGGTGCCGAGCAGGGCCGCCAGCAGACCGTAGCCGAGCAGCAGCAGGCCGCCCTGCCACGGCTCCAGCAGGTCCGGGGCCTGGAAGTCGGAGGTGATCGCCTGCACCGCACCGCCGGGCAGCCACTTGTAGGCGCCCTGGATCGCGCCGATCGAGGAGATGATCGGCTCGGCCACGTACAGGTAGACCAGCGCGCCGACGATCGCGCCGACCTGGTTGCGCAGCAGCGCGCCGACGCCCACGCCGATGACGGCGAAGACGACGAGCACCAGCCCGGCCGCGCCCAGCGTCCGCAGGTTGTCCGCGTCCAGCGACGGCGCCGCCCCGCGGGCACCGGCGTAGACCAGCACGACGGCGGCGTCGACGACCAGCACGAGCAGCGCGAACGGGACGGCCGCGGCGGCGTAGGCGAGCAGCTTGCCGGTGACCACCCGCCCGCGGCGCGGGGTGGTCAGGAAGGTCGGCGTCGCGGTGCGGTGCCGGTACTCGGCGGTCATCCCGATGATGCCGAGGATCAGGAAGAAGACGCTGGCGTTGGCCGCGACGGAGAAGACGACCTCCTCGTACTCCGGCGTCCCCACCGCGGGCAGCCCCGGCTGGCCGTCCTGCTCGGCGCCGGCCAGGCCGGTGAACAGCGCGGCGAAGCCGCCGGCCATGAGGCAGGCGCCGGCCAGCAGGCCGATCCACACACGGGTGGTGAACAGCTTGGTCCACTCGGCGCGCACCAGCGCGGTCATCGGGCGGCTCCCTCGGTGGTCGCGGCGGCCGGGCCGGCGGCGAACTGCTCCTGGCCGGCGGTGAGCCGGAAGTAGAGGTCCTCGAGGCCGGTGGTCTCGGCGCGCAGCTCGTGCAGCTCGACCCCGGCGGCGAAGGCGCGGGCGCCGACGTCGGCCGTCGTCGTCCCGGTGACGGTGACCAGGCCGTCGTCGCCGCGGGTGGCGGGGATGCCCGCCCCCGCGAGGACGGCGGCCAGCCGGTCGGCCTCGGGGCTGCGGGCGAGCACGCTGCCCCCGGACGTCCCGGCGCGCAGCTCGGCGATCGAGCCCTGCCGCACCAGCCGGCCGGCGCCGACGATGACCACGCGGTCGGCGGTCTGCTCGACCTCGGCCAGCAGGTGGCTGGACACGAGGATCGTGCGGCCCTCGTCGTGGGCGAGGTGCCGCAGGAACCCGCGCAGCCAGAGGATGCCCTCGGGGTCCAGGCCGTTGGCCGGCTCGTCGAGCACGAGCACCGGCGGGTCGCCGAGCAGGGCGGTGGCCAGCGCCAGCCGCTGCCGCATGCCCAGGGAGTAGCCGCCGGCACGGCGGCGCCCGGCGGCGGTGAGCCCGACCCGCTCGAGTACCTCGTCGGCGCGGGAGACGGGCAGCCCGGCGGCGCGGCAGTACACGCGCAGGTGGTCGCGGCCGGAGCGGGCGGGATGGAACGCGGTCTCGAGGACGGCGCCGACGGTGCGCACCGGCTCGCGCAGGGCCGCGTAGGGGACGCCGTCGAAGGTCGCGGTGCCGGCGTCGGGTGTGACCAGCCCGAGGACCATCCGCAGCGTCGTCGTCTTGCCCGCGCCGTTGGGGCCGAGGAAGCCGGTCACCGAGCCCGGCTCCACGGTGAAGCCGAGGTCGGAGACGGCCCGCACCGTGCCGAAGGTCTTGCTCAGGCCGGCCACCTCGACCCGCACCGGTCCCGGGCGTCCGGGGGTCGCGCTGGTCATGGTCCTCCTCGGCCGTCGGGTCCCCGTGCGGTCGCCATCCTGGCCCACGCCGGGGACGCCGCCGAGGTCCCGGGGGGAGCGGCGCGCCGCCGGTCACGGCCCGGCAACCCTCCGTCCACCAGCCGTTTCCCGGCAGCCCGATCGGGTGCCCGGCCGTGACCGGCGGCACAGCGGCGCGGCGCGATCACTACAGTGCGCGCCGTGAGCGCGTATCGGACGGTCGTGGTCGGGACGGACGGCTCGGAGTCCTCGCTGCGCGCGGTCGCGCGGGCCGGTGCCCTCGCCGGCGCCTGCGGGGCGACCCTCGTCGTGGCCTGCGCCCACCTGCCCACCGAGGAGGACGACCGGGAGCTGTCCCGGGCCCGGGACGTGCTGGGGGACGAGGCCTACCAGGTGGTCGGCTCGACCCCCGCCGAGGAGACCGTGCGGCACGCCGGTGAGGTGGCGTCGGAGGCGGGCGCCGGCGACGTGCGCACCGTCGCCGTCCTCGGGTCGCCGGTGGAGGCGCTGCTCGACGTCGTCCGGCGCGAGGACGCCGACCTGCTGGTGGTCGGCAACCGCGGGCTCAACGGCATCCGGGGCCGGCTGCTGGGCTCGGTGCCGGCCGACGCCACGCGCCGCTCGGCCTGCGACGTGCTCGTCGTCCACACGACGGGCTGACCCGGGGCGGACGTGGACCCCCTGTCCGGCCCGGACCGCGACGCCGTCCGGGAGGCCCTGGAGCGGCTGCTGCTCGGCGGCCCGCGCCGGCTGACCCGGCTGGAGGTGGCCGCGGCCGCGGGCATGCCGCCCGAGCGGACCCAGCGGCTGTGGCGCGCGCTGGGCTTCCCCGACGTCGCCGACGACGACCCGGCCTTCACCCTCGCCGACGTCGGGGCGCTGGGGACCCTGTCGGCGCTCATCGACTCCGGCTTCGTCGACCTCGACACCGAGGCCTCGATCGCCCGGGCCACCGGGCAGGCGCTGTCGCGGCTGGCCGACTGGCAGACCGACCTGCTCGCCGACGTCCTCACCCGGCAGGCCCGCGAGCTCGGCCCCGAGGCTGTCGACCCGGTCGCCGCGGCCGACGTGCTGCTCCCGCTGCTGGCCCGCACCCAGGACTACGTGTGGCGCCGGCACCTCGCGGCCAACATCGACCGGGTGCTGGCGACCGGCGAGCCCGGCGACCGCCGCGAGCTCGCCGTCGGGTTCGCCGACCTGGTCGGCTACACCTCCCGCTCCCGCGGCATGGCCGCCCGCGAGCTCGGCGCGATGGTCGAGGCGTTCGAGGCGACCGCGACCGAGGTCATCGCCCGCTCGCACGGCCGGGTGGTGAAGACCGTCGGCGACGGCGTCCTCTACACCGCCGCCTCCGCCGACGACGCCGTCGAGATCGGGCTGACCCTGCCCGAGGCGTGGGACGCCCCCGACCGGCCGCCGCTGCGGGTCGGCGCCGCCTACGGCACGGTGCTCACCCGGCTCGGCGACGTCTACTCGCCGGTGGTCAACCTGGCCAGCCGGCTGACCTCGGTGGCCCGCGCCGGGACGGTGCTGGTCGACCGCGAGCTCGCCCGCCGCCTGCGGGGGCACCCCCGCTACCGGGTGCGGCCGCTGCGCCGGGTGTCGGTGCGCGGCTACGACCACCTCCGGCCGTGGCTGGTCCGCCGCCGCCCGGCGGGGGAGGAGGACAACGTGCTCGAGGCGATGCTCGACGAGATGGCCGACGAGGTGCTCGGCAGGAACCACGACGAGGACCTCGACGAGGACCTCGACGAGGACCTCGACGGAGACCTCGACGGGGACCGCGACGGGGACCGCGACGACGAGGCGGGCGACGGGAACGCGCGCGACGCCTGACCGGCCCGCGCGCTACCGTGGGCGCGTGCTGTGAGCCCCGGAACGACGTCGACCCGACCGATCCGTCCTCCCGGGAGCACCCCCATGAGCGCCACCCTCGTCGCGCGCGGCCTGGCCGCCGGCCACGGCGCGCGCGTCCTCTTCTCCGGCCTCGACCTCGTCGTCGCGCCCGGTGACGTCGTCGGCCTGGTCGGCGTCAACGGCGCCGGCAAGTCCACGCTGCTGCGCACGCTGGCCGGCGAGCTGCCCGCCGGCTCCGGCTCGATCACGCTGAGCCCGCCGACGGCGACCGTCGGGCACCTGCCGCAGGAGCGCGACCGCCGCGAGGGCGAGACCGTCGCCGCCGCGCTGGCCCGCCGCACCGGCGTCGCCGCCGCGCAGGCCGCCCTCGACGCCGCCACCGCCGACCTCGCCGAGGGCCGCCCCGGCGCCGACGACGCCTACGCCGAGGCGCTGGAGCGCTGGCTGGCCCTGGGCGGCGCCGACCTCGACGAGCGGCTCGAGCAGGTCCTCGCCGAGGTCGCCCCCGGCGTCGGCCCGGACGCCGCGGTGCCCGCGCTGTCCGGGGGCCAGGCGGCGCGGGTGGGGCTGGCCGCGCTGCTGCTGTCCCGCTACGACGTGCTGCTGCTCGACGAGCCGACCAACGACCTCGACCTGGCCGGCCTCGACCGGCTCGAGCGCTTCGTCGCCGGCAACCGCGCCGGCGTCGTCGTGGTCAGCCACGACCGGGAGTTCCTCGCCCGCACGGTGACCCGCGTGGTCGAGCTCGACCTCGCCCAGCAGCTGGTCCGGGTGGTCGACGGCGGCTACGAGGCCTACCTGGCCGAGCGGGAGGTGGCCCGCCGGCACGCGCGCGAGGAGTACGAGGAGTACGCGGAGACCCGGGCCGAGCTGGAGGCCCGGGCGCGCATGCAGCGCAACTGGCTGGCCAAGGGGGTCCGCGACGCGGTCAAGAAGTCGAAGGACCCCGACAAGCACATCAAGGCGCACAACCGGGCGACGGCGGAGAAGCAGGGGGCCAAGGCCAAGCAGACCGAGCGCCGGCTCGAGCGGCTGGAGGTGGTCGAGGAGCCCCGCAAGGAGTGGGAGCTGCGGATGACCATCGCCGCCGCCCCGCGGGCCGGGGCCGTCGTCGCCACCCTGCGCGACGCCGTGGTGCGCCGCGGGGACTTCACCCTCGGGCCGGTGAGCCTGCAGGTCGACTGGGGCGACCGGCTGGCGATCACCGGGCCCAACGGCGCGGGCAAGACGACGCTGCTCGGCGCGCTGCTGGGCCGGGTGCCGCTGGACTCCGGCGCCGCGTCGCTCGGCCCGGCGGTGCGGCTCGGCGAGGTCGACCAGGCCCGCGGGCTGTTCACCGGCGACCGGCGGCTGCTCGACGCCTTCGCCGCCGAGGTGCCGGACTGGCCGACCGCCGAGGTGCGCACCCTGCTGGCCAAGTTCGGCCTCACCGCCGAGCACGTGCTGCGGACCGCGGCGACCCTCTCGCCGGGGGAGCGCACCCGCGCGGCGCTGGCGCTGCTGCAGGCCCGCGGGGTGAACGTGCTCGTCCTCGACGAGCCGACCAACCACCTCGACCTGCCGGCGATCGAGCAGCTGGAGTCGGTGCTGGCGGCCTACCCGGGCACGCTGCTGCTGGTCACCCACGACCGCCGGATGCTCGAGGCGGTGGCCACCACCCGGCGGATCACCGTCGACGGCGGCCGGGTCAGGGAATGAAGGACCTCCCTGCCCCCCACCACTCGCAGGCTCGTGGCGGGGCCCTGCAGGGAGGCCGGAACAGCGGCAGGTGCTGCGCGCCGGCTGCTAGCTGAGGTCCTGGCCCAGCGCCTCGTCCAGGCCGACGGTGGCCATGCCGGCCCACGTCTCGTCGACGTGGTGGGCCAGGACCATGAGGTCGCGCAGGTTGCCCTCGCGGTCCCGGATGTGGTCGCGCAGCAGCGCCTCCCCGGTGAAGCCCAGGTCGGTGAACAGCGCCAGCGCCGCGCCCTGCTCGGCGACCACCTCGACGACCAGCTTCGCCAGCCCGTCGCCGACCGCCGTCACCAGCGCCTGCCGGGCGAGCTGGCGGCCCAGGCCCGCGCCGCGCCGGGTGGGGGAGACGACCAGCCGCACCTCCCCGACGTGCGAGGACCAGCCGGGCAGCGGGCGCACCGCGACGTAGCCGGCGACCTCGTCCCCGTCCAGCGCCACGAACCGCCGTCCGCCCGCGCCGCCCGACGCCCAGGACCGGACGACGTCGGGGTCGGTGACCTCCTCCTCGATGAAGGTCAGGTCCCCCTCGGGCAGGCCCGCGAAGAAGCGCAGCAGCGCGTCGCAGTGCGCCGACTCCAGCTCGACGACCTCCACGGTCAGTCCTCCCCGACCTCGTCGCTGCGCTTCCTCAGGAAGCCGATGATCTCCGGCACGGTCGTCTTCGCCGCCGTCCGGCCCACGACCAGGCCCATGTGCCCCGCGTTGAGCCGCAGCTCGTGCTTGTCCTCCGAGCCGACCAGGTCGATCAGCGGGGCGGTCGCGTCCGGCGGGACGATGTGGTCGCGGTCGGCGCGCACGGTGAGGAACGGCAGCCGGATGTCCGACAGGTGCACCGGGTCCCCGGCGACGGTCAGCCGGTCGGTGACCATCCCGTTGTCCCGGACCAGCATCTGCACCGTCTCGCGGGCGGCCGCGCCGGGGAACGGGATGTGGTCGTCGGACCAGCCGGTCATCGCCTGGTAGGCCTGCACGTACTCGTCGTTCCAGAGCCGCTCCCACAGCGTCACGTACCGGGTGACCTCGGAGGTGGGGGTGAGGGTGCGGAACCCCTGGACGACGACCCGCGGCGGCACGTTGCCGTCCTCGTCGACCACGTCGTCGACCTCGAGGCCGCCGCGGAAGACGTCGGCCATCGGCCCCATCTTCGTGAAGTCGACCGGGGTGGCCAGCACGGTGAGGCTGCGGACCGGGGCGTCGGGGTGGTGGGCGGCGTAGAGCAGGGTCAGGTCGCCGCCGAAGCAGTAGCCGAACAGGTTGACCTCGTCGGCGCCGGACAGCTCGCGGACCCGCTCGACGGCGGCGGGGATGTAGTCGTCGACGTAGTCCTCGAGCCGGTTCTGCGCGTCCCGGGCGTCGGGCTCGCCCCAGTCGACCATGTAGACGTCGAACCCCGCGTCGAGCAGCTGCTCGACGAAGGAGTTCCCCGGCGTGAGGTCGAGGATGTAGCTGCGGCTGATCAGGCTGAACACGATCAGCAGCGGCGGCGAGTACCGCACCTTGTCGCTGCGGTAGTGCCACAGCTGCGTGCGGCCGCGCTCCCAGACGACGTCCTTGGGCGTCAGCCCCACGCCGGGCCGGTCGACGCCGGCGACGAGCTTGATGCCGTTACGTGCGCGGAGGGCGTTGCGCTCCACGTCGCGGCGGACGCGGTCGAGGACCGCCTGGGGACTGGGCACCGTCGGCATCGGCTTCCTCCGAGGACGAGGGGGGCGGGACGTCCGCCGTCCGGGGACGGCGGCGCTCGTTCTCCAGCTGCACGGTCAGCCGCCGGACCTCGCGGTCGAGCGCGCCGACCTGGGCGCGCAGCCGGGCGAGGTCGGTGCCGGCGGGCAGGTTGACCAGGTGCCAGGCGCGCGCGGAGACGCCGCGGGCGGTGTCCCGGGCCAGCGTCTGCGCCCGGCGCAGCAGCCCGACGCCGGTGGCGAAGTACGGCGTCCGCACCAGGCTCTCGGCGTGCGGCGCGACCCGCTTCTCGGCGGCGTCGAAGGCCTGCCGCCACAAGGGGGTGCCCGGGGGGTCCTGCGGCGACATCGACGTACCTCCTACGGCTGGGACCTGCTGCCCGCCGGCCCTCCCTACCCGCCCGCCCGGTGATCTACCGCACAGCGCCGTTACGGTCCGGGGACGAGATCAGCAGGGGAGAGGAGACCACGGTGGCGGACAGGACGATCCTGGACATGTTCCGGCTCGACGGGAAGGTGGCGATCGTCACGGGGGCGTCCTCGGGGCTGGGCGTGGTGTTCGCGCGGGCGCTAGCCCAGGCCGGGGCGGACGTGGCGCTGGGGGCCCGCCGCGAGGACCGGATGGCCGCCACGAAGGAGGCGGTCGAGGCGGAGGGCCGGCGGGCGATCACCGTGCGCACCGACGTGGCGAAGGTGGAGGACTGCCAGGCGCTGGTCGACGCCGCGATGGCCGAGTTCGGCCGGGTCGACGTCCTCGTGAACAACGCGGGGATCGGCACCGCGGCGCCGGCCACCCGGGAGAAGCCCGAGGAGTTCCGGGCGGTGATCGACGTCAACCTCAACGGCTGCTACTGGATGGCCCAGGCCTGCGGGCGGGTGATGAAGCCGGGCAGCTCGATCGTGAACATCTCCAGCGTGCTGGGCCTGACCACCGCCGGGCTGCCGCAGGCGGCCTACGCGGCGAGCAAGGCCGGCCTGATCGGGCTGACCCGCGACCTCGCCCAGCAGTGGACCGGCCGCAAGGGCATCCGGGTCAACGCGCTCGCGCCGGGCTTCTTCGCCTCGGAGATGACCGACCAGTACCCCGAGGGCTACCTCGACCAGCAGATGGGCCGGGTGCTCGCCGGCCGCGCCGGCGACCCGATGGAGCTCGCCGCCGCCCTGGTCTTCCTGGTCAGCGACGCGGGCGGCTACGTCACCGGGACGACGATCCCGGTGGAGGGCGGCATGCTCACCAGCTGACCGCGATCCCGGGGCCCCGCCGCGGCGGGGCCCCGGTCGCGCTCAGCGGCCGTCGGCGCGGGCGGCGAGCGCGGTGATCCGGTCGACCAGCTGCGGCCACACCTCGCGCGGCAGGTCGTGGCCCATCCCGTCGACGACGAGCAGCTCGGCGCCGGGGATCGCCGCCGCCGTCGCCCGGCCGCCGGACACGTCGATCAACGCGTCGTGCTCGCCGTGGACGACGAGGGTGGGGACGGCGACCCGCGCGAGCTCGGCGGTGCGGTCGGGGCTGGCCAGGATCGCGGCCAGCTGGCGGGCGACGCCGGCCGGGTTGTGGGCGCGGTCGAACGACAGCCCGGCCCGCTCCCGCAGCCCGTGCTCGTCGAACTCGAAGCCGGGGGAGCCGATGACCCGGTAGGTGTCGACCGCACGCTGCACGGCGCTCTCCCGGTCGGTGGCCGGCGGGGCGAGCAGGACGCCGATGGCGGCCTCGGCGGGCGCGCCGACGGCGGGGTCGCCCGTGGTCGACATGATCGAGGTGAGGCTGCGGACCCGGTCCGCGTGCCGGACGGCCAGCGTCTGGGCGATCATCCCGCCCATCGAGGCGCCGACGACGTGGGCGCTGTCGATGCCCAGCGCGTCGAGGAGGGCGGCGGTGTCGTCGGCCATGTCGGCGAGGCGGTAGGGCACCCCCGAGTGGTCGCCGCCCATGACGGCGAGGACGTCGGGCGCCCCGGCGTCGTCGAGGTGGGTGGACAGTCCGATGTCCCGGTTGTCGAACCGGACGACGTACAGGCCGCGCGCGGCCAGCATCCGGCAGAACTCGTCGGGCCATCCGATCATCTGCGTGGCCAGTCCCATGACCAGCAGCAGCGGCGGGTCCCCGGGCGAGCCGAAGGTCTCGTAGGCCAGCTCGACGTCGCCGGCACGGGTGGTCTGCACCCCGGTGTGCTCCATGCTCCGCACGCTAACCCCGGACGCGCGACCGCCCGGCACCGGACGGGACCGGTGCCGGGCGGCGCGACGGGCGGGACGGTCAGCGCTCGGTGACCTGCCGGCCGGGCCGGGCCTCGGCCAGCTCCTCCTGGAGCCGGGTGTAGGCCGGCTTCGGGACGAAGTCCTCGTCCATGACCGTGGCCTCGCCCTCGGCGGGGAAGAACACCGGCACCCAGGAGTACTTGTCGGTGAAGCCCCAGAGGGTGAAGGAGTTGCAGTCCTCGACGGCGAGGCAGGCCTCCAGCGTCCGGCCGTAGTAGTCGGCCTGCTTCTGCAGCTGCTCGGCGGTGGGCTCGCCGCCGGGCGGCAGCACCATGCGGACGTCGAGCTCGGTGACGGCGGTCTCCAGGCCCAGGTCGTCGAACCGCTGCAGGTTCCGCTGCAGGTCGCCGGGGAAGCCGTACTGGATGCTCAGGTGCCCCTGCACCGAGAACCCGTCGACGGGCACGCCCTCGGCCTGCAGCTGCTGGATGAGCGTGTAGTACGCGTTGCTCTTGGGGTTGACGCCCTCCACGCCGTAGTCGTTGAAGAACAGCTTCGCCTCCGGGTCGGCCTCGTGCGCCCAGCGGAAGGCGTCGGCGATGATCCCCGGGCCCAGCTCGCGGATCCAGATGTTCTCCTCCGTCCGCAGCTGGCCCTGGTCGGTGAAGATCTCGTTCGCCACGTCCCACTGCTGGATCTGGCCGGCGTAGCGGCCGACCACCGTCTGGATGTGCTCGCGCAGGATCTCGCGCAGCTCCTCGGGCGAGAAGTCGCCCTGCTCCAGCCACGTGGGGTTCTGGCTGTGCCACAGCAGCGTGTGGCCGCGCACCACCTGGTGGTTCTCGCGGGCGAAGGCGACGATCTCGTCGGCCGGCCCGAAGTTCCACACGTCCCGCTGCGGGCGCAGGAACTCCCACTTCATCTGGTTCTCGGGCGACAGCGAGCTGAACTCCTCGGCGAGGACCTCGCGGTACTGCGCGTCGTTCGGGAATGGGTCGGGGTAGGGCATGTCCACGTGGTGCCCGCCGCCGGCGACGGCGCTGCCGATCACGAGGTCCTGCGGCGCGAGGCGGCGCAGGGTGTCCTGCTTGTCGTAGCCGGGAGCGGTGCCGGTGCCCCCGCCCGCCGGCGCGGCCCAGGCCTGGGCGCCGGTGGACAGCAGGGCGGAGGCGGCGCACGTGGCGGCGGCCAGTCGGAGAACTCGCTTCACGGTGTCCCTCCAAGGACGTCCGGTGCGCGGGCACGGCCCTGTGGCCCGCGTCACTTCCGGAAGTTACCGGAACTTCTGCGGTCCCTCGCAGGGGGGTGGGGCGCCCGGAGCGGCGGTACGTGTCGGGGGACCGCCGTAGGCTGGCCGCCGGCCCGGAGGAGGGGACGTGACGGACACCCAGCGCCATGCCGTGACGATCTCCGAGATCGCCGCGAAGGCCGGCGTGTCCGTGCCCACCGTCTCCCGGGTGCTCAACCACCGCTCCGACGTCGCGCCGCACACCCGGGAGCGGGTGGAGCGGCTGCTGCGCGAGCACGGCTACCAGCGCCGCGGCCCGCACCGGGAGGAGCGGGCGGGCCTGGTCGACCTCGTCTTCGACGACCTCGACAGCCCGTGGGCGCTGGAGGTCATCCGCGGCGTCGAGCAGGCGGCGCACGCCGCCGGGGTGGGCACCGTCGTCTCCGCCGTGCACCGGCGGCGCAGCTCCGCCCGGCTGTGGCTGGACAACGTCCGGGCGCGGGCCAGCGACGGCGTCATCCTGGTCACCACCGCGCTCGACCCGGACCTGCACAGCGAGCTGCGCGGGCTGCACCTGCCGGCGGTCGTCGTCGACCCGGCCGGCCTGCCCGACCTCGACGTCCCCACCATCGGCGCGACCAACTGGGCCGGCGGGGTCGCCGCCACCGAGCACCTCACCGCGCTCGGCCACCGGCGGATCGCCCACGTCGCCGGCCGGCCCGGGCTGTGGTGCACCCGCGCCCGGCTCGACGGGTACCGGGCCGCGCTGGACTTCGCCGGCCTGGCGGCGGACCCGCGGCTGGTCGTCCCCGGCGAGTTCGACTACGCCTCCGGCGCCCGGGCCGCCGCGCAGCTGCTCGAGCTGGCCGACCCGCCGACCGCCGTGTTCGCCGCCAGCGACCAGATGGCGCTCGGCGTCTACGAGGCGGTGCGCCGGCGCGGGCTGCGGGTCCCCGACGACGTGAGCGTCGTCGGCTTCGACGACCTGCCGCAGGCCGCGTGGTCCTCGCCCCCGCTGACCACGGTGCACCAGCCCCTCGGGCAGATGGGGGAGCTGGCCGTCCGCACCGTGCTGCGGCTGGTCAACGGCGAGCGGCTGGAGGGGCCGAAGGTCGAGCTGGCCACCCGGCTCGTCGTGCGCGACAGCACCGCCGCCCCGCGCTGACCGACCCGCCGCGACTCGCCGTCCCGACCTCGGGGGACGCCCTCCGGTGCCGGTCCGCGCTTGCCCTCGGCTGTGACGGGTGCCACGCTCGGCCGCGCTCGTTCCGGAAGTTCCCGGGAACCGAGACGCCCCGCCGATCGCCGACAGGAGCTCCCGTGCGCCGTCCCGCCCGCCTGGTCCGCCTCGCCGTCCCCGCCCTCACGGCCGGTCTCCTCCTGACCGCCGCACCGCCGGCGCAGGCCGGGCAGCCCACCGCCGAGGTCGTGACGACGACCCGGCACGACGACCGGTCGGTCGCCCTGACCTTCGACGACGGGCCCAACCCGCCGGACACCCACCGCCTGCTCGAGGTCCTGCGCGAGCACCACGTGAAGGCGACGTTCTGCCTGTGGGGCGACCACGTCCGCGAGCACCCCGAGGTCGCCCGGGCGATCGCCCGCGACGGCCACACGCTGTGCAACCACACGATGCACCACGACGACATGGCCGGCTGGACGCCCGAGCAGATCCGCGCCGACCTCGAGGCCACGTCCGCGGTCATCCGCGAGGCGGTGCCCGGCGCGCACATCCCGTTCTTCCGCGCGCCCTACGGGAGCTGGGGGCAGACGCCGGAGGTCGCGGCGGAGCTGGGCATGCAGCCGCTGGGCTGGGCGCTGGCCGTCGGCGACTGGGAGCCGCCGGGCACCGACGAGCTGGTCCGCCGCGTCGTGGACGGGGTGACCCCGGGCGCCGTCGTCCTGATGCACGACGGCGGCGGCGACCGCAGCCAGACCGTCGACGCCGTCGACCGGCTGGTCCCGCTGCTGCGGGAGCAGGGCTGGCGCTTCGACCGCCCGGCGAAGACCGCATGAGCGCGGGAGCCGGCCCCGCCACGCGGGCGGGGCCAGCCCCGGGTTCCCCGGCGACACGCCGGGCCGGCGATCGCTACGCTCCGCCGCCACGTGGGTCGAGGGGAGCGGGGTCGCGGTGGCGGGAGCGTCGGAGGACGAGGTCAGGGAGTTCGCCGCGGGGCTGCGGTCCCTGCTCGACTGGCTGCAGCTGTCGGGTCCCGCGGCGGGCAACGAGGTCGTCGCGCTGGTGCAGGGGACGCTCGGCCCCGCCGGCCTCGGCCAGTCGGTCGTGGCCCGGGAGCTGCCGGCCTTCGAGCACGTCAACCTGCAGACCGCGCTCGACGCGTGGAGCGCCGCGCCCGGGCGCTCCGTGGAGGTGCGCGGCGTCGTCCTCCCGCCCCACTACGTCGGCATCGACCTGCAGCAGCTGATGACCGGCGAGGCGCTGCCCCCGGTGCGGCTGAGCGCGCCCGCGGTGGTCGACCTCCCGAACGGCCCGGGGTCGACGCTGGCCTGCCTGCGCCTGGCGCTGCTGCTCGTCACCGACGACGACGGCCGCTACGTCCTCCTGGTGCAGGAGGCGGGGGAGCACCGGCCGACGATGAGCGTCGAGGTGGCCGGCCTGCCGGTGCAGCGGGCGCAGGCCGTCCTGGCCGAGCTCGACCGGCTGCGCCGCGAGCTGAACGTCTACCGGGGCCGGCTGGTGGAGGTGACCCCGACGCCGTCCGGCCAGGTCGCGCTCACCTTCCTCGACCCGCCGGACCTCACGCGCGACGACGTCGTGCTGCCCGCGGCGGTCCTCGACCGCGTCGAGCGGCACGCGCTGGGAGTGGCCGGGCACCGTGCCGGCCTGCGCGCCGCCGGCCAGCACCTCAAGCGCGGGCTGCTGCTCTACGGCCCGCCCGGCACCGGCAAGACGCACACCGTGCGCTACCTGCTCGGCCGCATGGGCGACTACACCCGGCTGCTGCTCACCGGGCGCTCGCTCGGCGTCGTCGGCTCGGTCACCGAGCTCGCCCGCGAGCTGCAGCCGGCCGTGGTGGTGCTCGAGGACGTCGACCTCGTGGCCGCCGACCGCTCCTTCGGTCCCGGCGGCAGCCCCGTGCTGTTCGACCTGCTCGACGCGATGGACGGCGCGGCGCCCGACGCCGACCTGCTGTTCGTCCTGACCACGAACCGGGCCGACCTGCTGGAGCCGGCGCTGGCCGCCCGGCCGGGCCGCGTCGACGTCGCCGTGCAGGTCGACCTCCCCGACGCCGCGGCCCGCCGGCGGCTGCTGCTCCTCTACGGCCGGGCGGTGCCGCTGCGGCTGACCGACGACGACGTGACGCGCGCCGTCGACCGCAGCGAGGGCGTGACGGCGTCGTTCCTCAAGGAGCTGCTGCGCCGCGCCGTGCTCGAGGCGCTGCACGAGCAGGACCCGGTCGTCGCGGTCACCGCGGGGCACCTCGACCGGGCCCTCGACGACCTGCTGGACTCCACCCAGCAGGTCACCCGCACCCTGCTCGGCGTGGGGGCCGAGGGGGCGGTGACCGACGGCGACGGGGCGTGGCCCGGCCCGGCGCCGGTCCAGTACGGGGGCGGCTACCGCCCCTTCCGCGCGCGCTGACCGCGGGCCGGGACGCAGGACGGCCCGGACGGGATTCCGTCCGGGCCGTCCTGGTGGGTCCGTGTGTGAGGTGCTAACCGTTGCTCTGACCAGCAGCGAGCATGCCGTCCGGCTCACTTCTTACACGTTTTCCGCCGACTTCTTACACGCTCGCTGCAGACGTGCCCCGGCCCGCGGGCGAAAGTCGCTGTCCACGGGTCCGGGCACGGCCGACTTCTCCAGGGCGGCGGGCAGCGTGTGCCGCTCCCGACCACCCCAGGTGGGGTCAGGCGGGCTGCAGCCGATCAGCCAGCCCTGCCGCGGCGAAGGCGGCGGCGACGTCGTCGCGGCTCTCGGTGAAGTGGCCCCAGCTGTCGCAGTGGGCGGCCACGACCCGGCGGGCGCCCAGGATCTGCGCGGCCTCGGCGGCCTGTGTGCCGTCGACGGTGACCAGCGCGCCGTCGAAGAACGGGGTGCGGGCGGCGCCGGCGAACAGCACGGCGGTGTCCACCGGGCCGACGCGGTCGGCGATGTCGCGGACGAGGTCCAGTGAGGCGTTGTCACCGCTGACGTAGACGGTGGGCAGGTCGCTGGCGGTCAGGACGAAGCCGATCACCTCGCCGGTGATCGGCTCGCAGCCCTCGGGGCCGTGCTGGGCGGGGGCGGCGGTCACCGTCACGGTGCCGCCGTCGGGACGGGGCAGCTCGACGGTGTCCCACGGGGCGAGGCCGCGGGCGGTGCCACCGAGGCGCTCGGCGCCGCTGGGCGTGGTGAGGGTGAGCGGCACGTCGGCCAGTAGCTCGCGGCCGGCGTTGTCGAGGTTGTCGGGGTGCTGGTCGTGGGAGAGCAGTACCGCGTCGACGGCGCCGATGTCGGCCGTGCCGACCGGGCAGGGAGCGGTCTTGGTCAGCACCAGGCCCGGGCCCAGCGGGTACTCGCCGGGAGCGTCGAAGGTCGGGTCCGTGAGGAACCGCAGGCCCCCGTACTCGATGAGGGTGGTCGGGCCGCTGAGGACCCGGACGGGGATCTGGTCGGCGGTGGGACGGACGTCGGTCAAGGTGACACCTCACGGGTATGAATCGGATCTTCCGTGAGGCGACGGTAGACGGTTCTCACGGAAGATCGCAAGGCGTACCATGAGAACCATGTTGGAGGCCGTGACCGCCGAGTCCGCGCACCGCGTCCTGCCGCCGGCGCCGGGTGCCGAGCAGCACCTCGCCCTGGACTTCGCCAACAGCGCCGTGGCGTTGCCGGGAGGTCAGTTCCTCGAGCTGCTGGGCACGCCCACGGCCGCGACGGAGTGGCTGGCCGAGCGCGACCTCGCACCCTCCGACGCCGGCCTGCGGGATCAGTGCGCGGCGCAGCTGCGGGCGCTGCGGGAGCAGGTCCGGGCGCTGCTGGCGTCGCGGATCGACGGGCTCCCCGCTCCCGCAGCCGCCGTGCGCGCCGTCAACGAGGCGCTGACCAGCGTGCCCACGGCGTCCCTGCTGCAGTGGGACGAGGCCCGCGGGCTGCACCGGACTCCGCCGCACCGCACGACGCAGATCGTCGACCACGCGCTGGCGGTCCTGGCTGCGGACGCCGCCGACCTGCTCACCGGTCCCGACGCCGAGCGGTTGGCCGCGTGCGCGTCACCGCCGTGCAACCGGTACCTGCTGCGCACGCACGGGCGCCGGCACTGGTGCTCGGTCCGCTGCGGCGACCGTGCCCGTGCCGCCCGCGCCTACGCCCGCCGAAACCAGCTCAAGGGCGCCTGACGGCCGCCCTCCGCTGGGCGGACGCAGGCCGTCGGCGGTCGCCGTGGTCGGGCGCGGCTCAGTGGTGGTCGCGCCCGTGGAGATCCCCGGCGGTCGGGTGCTGCTCGGGCGACCCGTGCCCGCCGCCGTGGTACTGGTGCACTACGGCGTGCCCCTTGCCCCGGCCGATCAGCCAGCGGTTGACCGGCACGGTGACGACGAAGGCCACGGCGAGCGCGAAGGCGAGCGCGCCCCAGAACAGCGGGCTGTCCAGGCCGGCGTCCATCGCGCCGGGCACCAGCAGCATGACCGCGTTGTCGACGATCTCCATGACGGTGATGGAGACGGTGTCGGCCGCCAGCGCGACGGGGATCGCCGCTCGCAGTGCCAGGCCGGAGCGCATCACCGGCCCGATGGTGAACGCGTAGCCGAACAGGAACGCGAGAGCGACGGCGAGCACGATCGTCTGCACGTCCGACCAGCCCAGCGCGGTCCCGATGACCATGCCGAGGACCTCACCGATCGCGCAGCCGGTGAGGCAGTGCAGGGTGGCGGACACGGCCATCCGGGTGGGGGCGGTGCCGGTCGGGCGCCCGTCGTGCATGGAGTGGTCCATCGGTGCTCCTCGGTCGGTCACGTGCAGAGTGGGCGGGTTTCCGGCCGTCAGGCGGTGGCCGTCTGGGACTCGCCGGTGGCGGGGGCGGCCCGCTGGGTGCCGCGGGTGGTGACGGTCGCGGCGACGAGGACGGCGGCGGCCAGCAGCAGGCCGGCTCCGGCGAGGAAGCCGGAGGTGTAGCCGTGCGCCAGCGCCTCGCCGGCCCGGGCCACGGCATCGACGTCCCCGCCGGCCTGGCCCTGCTGCAGCACCCGGGTGGCCTCGGGCAGCTGCGCGGCGGCGGCCGTGGTCGAGACGGTGGTCAGCACGGCCAGCCCGAGAGCGGCGCCGATCTGCTGGGCCATGTTGACCAGCGCCGAGGCCACCCCGGCGCGGTCCTCGGCGACGCGGTGCACGGCAGTCAGCGTCAGCGGCACGAACGCCAGCCCGAGGCCGAAGGAGGTGAGGAACAGCGCCGGCATGATGTCGACGGCGTAGGAGGGGTCCACGTCCAGTCGGGACAGCCACGCCATGCCGGCGGCGGCCAGGAGCAGCCCGGGCGCGGCCAGCACGCGCGGCGCCAGACGCTCGACCAGCTTCGACGCCATCCCCGAGGCCAGGATGATGCCGGCGGCGAAGGGCAGCGACGCGACGCCGGTCTTCAGGGCTCCGTACTGCAGCACCTGCTGCAGGAACAGCGCCAGCAGGTAGAAGCTGCCCATCAGCCCGGCGCCGATGAACAGCACGGTGGCGTAGGCCCCGGCGCGGTTGCGGTCGGCGAACAGGCTCAGCGGCAGCAGCGGCCCGGTGGTGCGCGACTGCAGCATCAGGAAGACGGCCAGCAGGACCGCGGCGGCGGCGAACGCGGCCAGAGTGAGCCCGTCGGTCCAGCCGTGCTCGCCGGCGCGGGCGAGACCGTAAACCAGGGCGACCATCGCGCCGGTGCCGGTCACCGCGCCGGGGGTGTCCAGCCGACCCCGGCCACGGCCGCCCTCGGGCAGGGTGCCGGTGCCGGCGAGCACCGCCAGACCCACCGGCACGTTCACGAAGAAGACCCAGCGCCAGTCCAGCAGCCCGGTCAGGGCGCCGCCGAGCAGCAGCCCGCCGATGATGCCGACCGCGGACATGGCCCCGTAGACCGCCATCGCGGAGTTGCGCGGCTTGCCCGCGGGGAACGTGGTCGCGATCAACGCCAGCGCGTTGGGCGCGGCCAGCGCGGCACCCACGCCCTGCAGCGCGCGGGCGGCGATCAGCAGCGTCCCGTTCGGCGCGAGACCGCCCAGCAGCGAGGCGGCGACGAACAGGACCAGGCCGATCCGCAGCACCCGGCGCCGGCCGAACAGGTCACCGACCCGGCCACCGAACAGCAGCAGCGCGCCGAAGACCAGGACGTAGGCGTTGATCACCCACAGCAGGCTGGCCGCCGGCATGTCCAGGTCGGCCTGGATGCTGGGCAGCGCGATGTTCGCGATGCCGTCGTCGAGGACGAGCATCAGCTGGGTTGTGGCGATGACCAGCAAGGACAGGCCCAGCCGACGATCGGCGGAGGAAGCCTCGGCTGCTTGCGGCTGGGCGGGCGGTGCGGCGGACATGCGCGAACTCCTGGCGTGCGAGGCAGGGCGGTACCTCCGAGCGGTATCTGAGACAAGCTGTACCCCCCGGGGGTATCTTCCACAAGCGGCAGTGAGAGACGTCACGGGCAGGCCGCGCCTCTAGCCGACCGGGCGGCCGTCGTCCGCGACGACCGGGAAGCGGGAGAAGCCGGTCTCGGCCACCCGCTGCTCGAAGTGCGTTCCGGGGATGGCCTCCGCCGGGTGAGACCTGCACCGGAACCGACGTCGAGCCCCACGCCCCTTGTCGGTGGTCAGGCACCGCGGGGCTGCTGCGCCGGACGTCTCGTCGGCTTGACCCACCCGGGTCGGCGTGGACGATCACGTCCGTGAGCGAGCGCGAGGGCCCGCGCGGCGACCTCCGGCGGCACGTCCATCAGCCGCCCGACCGGCGCAAGGGCCGGGTCGATGTACGCGGCGAGCAGCGCGGTCAACGCCGCCGCGGTCTCGCTCCCCGGCGTGGCATGCCGGCCCGGCAGTGATGCGGTGGGCAGCGGGTAGCCGGCGATCGGGTCGGGGTGGCCCTCCGCGGCGGCGAACTCGGCGGCGGTGCGTGCCACGGCCGTGGCCAGCTCCTCCTCGGACAGCTGGCCAAGCCGGTCTACAACAGCCTGCAGGTCCGGCATCGCCGCCGCGGTGCTGGCCTACCGGCCCGAGGGCCTCACCGACGCCGAGTGGGCCGACGTCGCCGACCTGGTCCACCTGGGAATGGCGACCCTCGTGCCGCGCACCCGCGAGCAGGTCCGCCGCATCGGCTGGGCGCTCGGCGTGCACGCCCGGGTGCACCTGCGCTCGGGCACCAGCCGCACCGTGCCCGGCTGGTACGGCCCGCACGCGGTCGCCACCTCGCTGGCCGGCGGCAGGATCGGCCGCGGCAAGAGCGCGTACACCGTGCCCGCCCGGTTCGGCTCCTCCTACGCCGGCCGGCTGCGCACCATCGGCCGGGCGCTGGTCCCGGCCAGCCCGCCCCCGCCGAAGCGGTTCACCGCCTACCCCCGGCAGGAGCCGCTGACCGCCGCCGAGCTGGAGGAGGTCTTCGACTTCTGCGCCACACACGGCAAGCCGGCCCTGGGCCGGCGGCTCGCCCTGCTGGTGTGGCTGATCTGCGGCACCGGCGCCAAGCGCGCCGACCTGGTCGGCGCGACCGGCATCGCCGTGCAGGTCACCGAGCACGCGGTGGTGTTCACCACCGCCGGCCCCACCCCGCGGCGCATCCCCGTCCTCGGCGCCTGCGAGGCGCCGATCCTCGACGCCGCGCTGGCTGCCGGCGACGCGCCGCTGCTCGACCTGAGCGCCGATACCGACATCGGCGACCTGGTCATCGCCACCGGCTGGCGGGTCGCCGACCGGTTCCCGCTCACCGCCGGCCGACTGCGCGCCACCTGGCTGGCCGCCGTGCTCGCCGGCGGCGCCCCGTTCGCCGGCGTGCTCGCCGCCGCCGGCCTGACCGGGGAGAAGACCTTTGCCGACCTGCTCGCCCGGCTGCCCGCGCTTGACGACGCCGCCTACGAGACCGCGCTGCGCTGCTCCGACGGCCCGCTGCCGGTCGCCGGGCAGCTCACCCTGCCCGGGCTGCGCCACCCCGCGCTGCGCGTGCCCCTGCTCGACGCCCCGCGCACCTCCACCGGCCGGAAGTCGGCGTGAGGATCGACCCGACCACCGGCGAGGTCCTCGACGACGAGGGCCACGGCGACGAGGTCCTCGACGACGGGGACGTGCAGATCACCCTGCCGGTGCGGCGCGGCCCCACCGGCAGCTGGGCCGCGCTCGCCGCCGCCAGCGACGACGCGCCGCTGACCGGTCCGGACAAGGTGACCGTCGTGAAGGTGCCGCGCAGCCTGGTCGCGCTGGCCGAGGCGACCGTCGACCGCGGTCCGCTGATCGGCTACCTCGAGTCGCTGCTGCCCGCCCAGGCCGACCGGCCCACCGGCGGCAAGACCCGCACGCTGAGCGTGCGCACCCTGCTCGTCGCGCTGCTGCTGCTCGCCCTCGCCGAGCAGGCCATGATCATCCGCGACGCGGTCGCCCTGCTCAACGGGCTGCACCCCTCCGACAAGCACCGCCTCGGCGTGCCCGAGGCCGTCACCGAGCGGATGTTCTCCCGGCTGTTCAACCAGCTCGCGCACGCCGTCGACCCGTCCCCGGACTCCCCGCACAACGTCGCCGCGCTGCGCGACGCGCACGACGCCATCCGTGCCGAGCACCCCGGCGAAGACAACCGCGACCTGCGCCGCCAGCTGCACGCCGAGCTCGAGGCCGCGCACGCCGAGGTCCTGCTCGAGCGCCTCGCCCGACTGCGGTACGTGCTCGATCGCGGCCTGGACTCCACCCTGCCCGACACCCCGCACACCGGCTCCTACGCCGTCGACGCCTCCGCCGTGCCGTCCTGGGCGCATCAGTTCCACCGCCAGCCCAAGCGCCCCGCGCTGGTCAGTGACCCCGACGCCCGGTGGAACGGCAAGGGCGAGGGCTGGTACGGCTACTGGCTGCACGGCGTCGTCCGGGTGCCCGAGGTCGGCGGGGACGACGTGCCGTGCCTGGTCGAGCGGATCGAGTTGACCGCGGCCAACGCCGACTCCCGCGTCGCCGCGCTGGAGCAGCTCACCCGGATGGTCGCCGACCACGAGCGCGCCGACGAGGCCGCCGGCCGCCCGCACCGGCCCCGCGGCGACCTGCTCGCCGACCGCTTCTACACCTCCGAGGTCGACCGCGGCGACGACTGGATCTGGCCGGTGTTCGCCCTCGGCTTCGACTCCGTGCACCACCTCACCGAGCAGCAGCTGGGCAACAACAAGGCGCCGCTGGCCAACGGCGCCATCGTCGTCGACGGGCAGCCGTTCAGCCCCCGGCTGCCCGCGCACCTGCGCAACCTCGAGCCGCCGAAGGTCGGCGCGTCAAAGGCGGCGATCCTCGCCTACCAGGCCCGGATCGCCCAGCGTGCCCCGTACGCGCTGCACGCCATCGGCGGCCGCCGCGACGACGGCGGCTGGGACTTCGGCTGCAAGGCGATGCACGCCCTCGGCGCGCTGCGCTGCGACCTCAAGCCCACCTCGATGGCCAAGCCGCCCACGCCGCGGCGGCCCACCACCGACCCGACCGTGTTCACGCCGGGCGGGCGGCCGCCGAAGATCTGCGGGCAGCAGAAGTCCCGCGTCGGCATGGCCGAGCTGCCGTTCTGGCAGCCGCTGCTGCACGGCTCGGTCGAGTGGTGGGACAGCATCAACCGGCGCAACCGGATCGAGGGCATCTTCGGCAACGTCAAGAACGACGCCAGCCAGAACCTCACCCGCGGCCGGTTCCGCGTCATGGGCCTGGCCCGCACCTCGCTGATGACGCTGTTCATCGTGATGGCCGCCAACCTGCGGCTGATGCAGACCTTCACCGCCCGGCAGGCCAAGACCGCCGCCGCCGGCACCACCCCGGCCCGCCGGCCCCGCCGCCCGCGGATGCACACCCTGCTGCGGCACGAGCTGCGCGCCCGCATCGCCGCGCAGAAGGCCCTCGCCGCCGCCGGCGACGACCGCGCCGCCGCCGGTGCCGCCGCCCGCACCGCCGGCCCGCCCGGCCCGTAGCCGCCGGTTGTGCCACAGCCCGTGGCACAACTCCTCGCCCCACCGCACCGCCGCAGCACCTCCGGCACCCCGACGCGCCCACCTCGGGCCGCCGGGGCGCTCGGCGTGCCCGCAGACCGGCCGCGACCGCCCGGTGCGGGCCGCCGGCGCGCCCGCGCACCGCCGCCGCGGCACGCGCATCGCCTCCGAATGCGCGAGAGGCCCCGCCGGCGCCCCTCAAGGGGGCCGGCGGGGCCTCTCGTCGTCGTGCCCGGAACCAACGGTCAGCCGCTCACGGGACCAACGGTTAGCACCGGTGTGTGCCCCCGGCAGGATTCGAACCTGCGCACCCGCCTCCGGAGGGCGGTGCTCTATCCCCTGAGCTACGGGGGCTCGGGGCAGGAGAGAAGTTACCAGCCCTCCCCGCCCGTCCCGGCGGCGGGTCAGGGCGCCGGCAGCGGCGTCCCGCCCCGCGCGGTCAGCATGCCGACCATCGTCGTCACCTCGGCGGTCTGCGTCTCGGCGATGGAGCGGGCCAGCGTCCGCACGGCCGGCTCGGCGGCGTTCCCCGCGGCGTACTGCGCCATGTCGAAGCCGCCCTGGTGGTGGCGGATCATCAGCCGGAGGAACTCCACGTCGAACGCCGTGCCCGACAGAGACCGCAGGGCCGCCAGCTCGTCCTCGGTGGCCATGCCGGGCATCAGCGCGCCGGAGCCGGAGGTCGAGGGCGTGTCGTGCGAGGCGTGCCCGCCGCCCATCCACGCCATGTGCTCACCGCCGGAGCGGGGGAGGCCCCACAGCGCGAGCCAGCCCTCCATCTGCCCGGCCTGGTTGGTCTGGGTGCTGGAGATGTCGAAGGCGATCTGGCGGATCTCGGGGTCGGTGCTGCGCTCGAGGGCCAGGTTGGCCATCTCCACGCCCTGCCGGTGGTGCACCGCCATGTCCCGCGAGAAGCCGGCGTCGACGGAGTTCGCCGTCGGCGTCGCCTCCTGCCCGATGCCGAGCCCCACCGCCAGCCCGCCGCCGAGCGCGACCAGCGCGACGGCGATCACGGCCAGGAGCGCGGCCCGCAGGCCGCGGCCGCGCGGGCGGGGCGCCGGCGCGGGGGTCTCCTGCCCGGGGCGGGTGGCGGTGGCGGTCATCGCGGGCTCACTCCGTGGGGGACCCGGCGGCCGCGGTCGGCGTCGTCGGGGCGTCGGTGGTCATGGCCTCCGTGCCGCGGCTGCCCTCGCCGGTGACGAGCGGGTCGCTGATGAAGGTCGGGTTCTCGCAGCTGGCCCCGACCTCGGGGTAGGCGCCCTCGACCTCGGAGTTGAAGGTGAGGAAGTCGGCGAACTGCTCGATCCGCGGGTCGTCGACGGAGTCGACCTTCAGCTGGTGGTTCCAGGACTGCAGGCTGACCGCGGAGTCGAGGCCGGCGTAGGGCGACAGCAGCCGGCCGGAGACGCCGTCGACCAGCTCGGCGAGCTTCTCGACGTCGGCGCCGGAGACCTCGTCCGGGTCGTAGGCGATCCACACGGCGCCGTGCTCCAGCGAGTGGACGGCGTTCTCGTGCCGGATGTCGACGTCGTAGACGGTGCCGGTGCAGTCGGCCCACTCGCCGTCGTGCGGCCCGCCGACCGGCGGCGTCTGCTCGTACTCGACCGGGGTGGTCACGTGCTCCTGGCCGGCGGCGTAGTCGAAGCTCTGGATGCCGGAGATCTCGTCGAGGGCGTCGATCCGCTCGGCGTCGGACTGCCGCACCTGCACGACGGCGTAGGTGATGGCCGCGGCGGCGAACACCACGACGGCGACGGCGGCGGCGATCAGGCCCCACGGCCGCTGCTGCGTCACGACCTGCGTCGGCGGGCGGGTGCGGCCGCGGCCCCCGTTCCGGCCGGCGGGCGGGCGGGCCGACGACCCGCCGGCCGACGACTTGGCCGTCGACACCGGACGGGCACCGGACCCGGACCGGCTCGACCCGCCTCCGGCGCGGCCGGCCTCGGGCTTGCGGTCCTTGGCCACGTGCTTCTCCTCAGTGCTCGTCGAGTGGTGCGTCCGCCGGTCGTGGCGCAGCATGGGTGCGCGCCGGCGCGGCAGGCCTCCCGCCTGCCTCCAGGCACGCGAGTCTAGGTCGCGCACCTGTGCGCCCCCTGACAACTCGGGTGCGGCGGGGAGCCGGGTCGCGGACGCTGCCTACGATGACGCAGTGACACCCGAGCAGCTGCGCGACCTCGTCCGGACCGCGGTCGCGGCGGTCGTCGAGCGCGGCACGCTCGCCGTCGCCGTCCCCGACGACGTCCTCGTCGAGCGTCCCAGGAACCCCGAGCACGGCGACTACGCGACCAACGTCGCCCTGCGCCTGGCCAAGCCCGCCGGCATGCCGCCGCGCGCGGTGGCCGACCTGCTGGCCGAGGAGCTGCGCGCGCAGCCGGGCGTCGGCCGGGTCGACGTCGCCGGCCCCGGCTTCCTGAACGTCACCCTCGCGCAGGGCGCGCTGGGGCGGATCGCCGTGCAGGCGGTCACCGCGGGGGAGGCCTACGGCCGGACCACCACGCTGGCCGGGCAGCGGCTGAACCTGGAGTTCGTCTCCGCCAACCCCACCGGCCCGGTTCACATCGGCGGCAGCCGGTGGGCCGCCGTCGGCGACGCGATCGGCCGGCTGCTGCAGGCCAGCGGCGCCGACGTGACCCGCGAGTACTACATCAACGACGCCGGCGCCCAGATCGACCGCTTCGCGCGCAGCCTGCAGGCCGCCGCGAAGGGCGAGCCGGTGCCCGAGGACGGCTACGGCGGCGCCTACATCGCCGACATCGCCGCCGCCGTCGTCGCCGAGGTGCCCGACGCCCTCGACCGCGACGACGACGCGCAGCGGCAGACCTTCCGCGACCGCGGCGTCGCGCTGATGCTCGACGAGATCCGCCGGTCGATGGAGGGCTTCGGCGTCGACTTCGACGTCTGGTTCTCCGAGAGGTCGCTGTACGACACCGGCGCGGTGGACAAGGCCCTGGCCCGGCTGCGGGAGCAGGGGCACGTCTACGAGTCCGACGGCGCGGTGTGGCTGCGCACCACCGACTTCGGCGACGACAAGGACCGCGTGCTCGTCAAGGCCGACGGCGAGACGACGTACTTCGCCTCCGACTGCGCCTACTACCTGGACAAGCGGTCCCGCGGCTTCGACCGGGTCGTGATCATGCTCGGCGCCGACCACTCCGGCTACGTCGGCCGGTACAGGGCGCTGGTGGCCGCCACCGGCGACGACCCCGACACCCACCTCGAGATCCTCATCGGCCAGCTGGTCAACCTGCTGCGCGACGGCGAGCCGGTCCGGATGAGCAAGCGGGCGGGCACGATCGTGCTGCTCTCCGACCTCACCGACGCGATCGGCGTCGACGCCGCCCGGTACGCCCTGGCCCGCGCCTCGGTGGACCAGACCATCGACATCGACGTCGAGCTGTGGAGCCGGCGCACCAGCGACAACCCGGTCTTCTACGTCCAGTACGCGCACGCCCGGATCTCCTCGGTGCTGCGCAACGCCACCGACCTCGGCCTCGCGCTGGGGGAGGCGGACGGCGTCGATCCCGGGCTGCTCACCCACGAGCGGGAGAACGACCTGCTCCGGGCGATCGGCGAGTTCCCGCGGGTGGTGTCCTCGGCGGCCGAGCTGCGCGCGCCGCACCGGGTGGCCCGCTACCTCGAGGAGCTGGCCGGCACCTACCACCGCTTCTACGACGCCTGCCGGGTCCTGCCCCGCGGCGACGAGGAGGCGACGCCGCTGACCACGGCGCGGCTGTGGCTGTGCGCGGCCACCGCGGTGGTCCTGCGCAACGGCCTCGGCGTGCTCGGCGTCTCCGCTCCGGAGCGGATGTGAGGGCCCACCCGGCGGGGCCGCTCCACGGCGCCTTCGCCCCCGAGCCCTCGGCCGGGATGCCCCCGGCCGACCTCGGCGCGCTCGACCCGCAGGTCTGGCCGCGCACGGCCCGCCGGGTCGACGGCGAGCTCCACGTGGGCGGCAAGCCGGTCACCGAGCTCGCCCGCACCCACGGCACCCCGCTGTTCGTCCTCGACGAGGAGGACTTCCGCGGCCGCGCCGCCGACTTCGCGGCCGCCTTCGACGGCGCCGACGTGCACTACGCCTCCAAGGCCTTCCTCTGCGGCCAGGTGGCCCGCTGGATCGCCGACGACGGCCTGCACCTGGACGCCTGCAGCGGCAACGAGCTCGCCGTCGCGCTGGCCGCCGGCTTCCCCGCCGAGCGGATCGCGCTGCACGGCAACAACAAGTCGCTGGTCGAGCTGCAGCTGGCCGTCGACTCCGGCATCGGCCACGTCGTGCTCGACTCCTTCGACGAGATCGACCGGCTGGTGCCCATGGCCGAGGCGCGGGTCGCCGCCGGCGGCAGCCCGGTGCCGGTGCTGGTGCGCACCACGGTCGGCATCGAGGCGCACACCCACGAGTTCATCGCCACCGCCCACGAGGACCAGAAGTTCGGCTTCTCGCTGGCCACCGGCGACGCGCTGACCGCGGCCGTGCGGGTCATCCGCGAGCCCGCGCTGCACCTGTCCGGGCTGCACAGTCACATCGGCTCGCAGATCTTCGACACCGCCGGCTTCGAGGCCGCCGCGCACCGCGTCGTCGGGCTGATGGGGCAGGTGCACCAGGCCACCGGCGAGGTGCTGGGGGAGCTGAACCTCGGCGGCGGGTTCGGCATCGCCTACCTGTCCGACGACGACCCGGTCACCCCCGCCGACGTCGCCCGCCGGCTGCGCACCGTCGTCGCCGCCGAGTGCGCCGCGCTGGACCTGCCGGTGCCGCGGCTGGCCGTCGAGCCCGGCCGCGCGATCGCCGGGCCGGGCACGGTCACGCTGTACGAGATCGGCACGATCAAGCCGGTCCGGCTGGGCGGCGGCGGCCACGGCGGGCCGCAGGTGCGCAACTACGTCTCCGTCGACGGCGGGATGAGCGACAACATCCGCACCGCGCTCTACGACGCGAGCTACACCTGTGTGCTGGCCAACCGCACCTCCGACGCCCCGCCGGCGCTGTGCCGCGTCGTCGGCAAGCACTGCGAGAGCGGCGACGTGCTGGTCCGCGACCTGTGGCTGCCCTCGGACGTGCAGCCCGGCGACCTGCTCGCCGTCGCCGCCACCGGCGCGTACTGCTGGTCGATGGCCAGCAACTACAACTACCTGCTCAAGCCGCCGGTGGTGGCCGTGCGGGACGGCGCCGCCACCGAGATCGTGCGGCGTCAGACACTGTCCGACGTGTTCGCCCTGGACGCGGTGCTGGCCGCGGTGCCCGCCCCGTCCCCGGCGATCGACCAGCCCGCGCCCGAGCACCCGGTGGGAGCCCGCTCGTGAAACCGCTCAAGGTCGCCCTGCTCGGCTGCGGCACCGTCGGCAGCGCGGTGCTGCGCCTGGTCGACGAGCAGGCCGCCGACCTCACCGCCCGCGTCGGGCGCCCGGTGCAGGTCGCCGGGGTCGCCGTCCGCCGGCCCGACCGGCACCCCGACGTGCCCGCCGGTCTGCTCACCACCGACGCGCTCGGCCTGGTCACCCGCGACGACGTCGACCTGGTCGTCGAGGTCATCGGGGGGATCGAGCCGGCCCGCACGCTGATCCAGGCGGCGATCGAGGCCGGCAAGTCCGTGGTCAGCGCGAACAAGGCGCTGCTGGCCGAGGACGGCGTCGCGCTGCACGCCGCCGCGGCCAAGGCCGGCGTCGACCTCTACTACGAGGCGGCGGTGGCCGGGGCCATCCCGCTGCTGCGGCCGCTGCGCGAGTCGCTGGCCGGCGACCAGATCCGGCGCGTGGTCGGCATCGTCAACGGCACGACCAACTACATCCTCTCCCGGATGGCCGAGACCGGGCACGGCTTCGCCGAGGCGCTGGCCGAGGCCACCGAGCTCGGCTACGCCGAGGCCGACCCGACCGCCGACGTCGACGGCTTCGACGCCGCCGCGAAGGCCGCCATCCTCGCGTCGCTCGGGTTCCACACCGCGGTCACCGCCGCCGACGTGCACCGCGAGGGCATCTCGTCGGTCACCGCCACCGACGTCGCCCGCGCCGCCGAGATCGGCTGCACGGTGAAGCTGCTGGCCATCTGCGAGCGGGTGCCGGCCAACGGGGACGGGGAGGGCGAGTCGGTCGCCGTCCGCGTGCACCCGGCGATGATCCCGACGTCGCACCCGCTGGCCGCCGTCGGCGGGGCGTTCAACGCCGTCTTCGTCGAGGCCGAGGCCGCCGGGCAGCTGATGTTCTACGGGCAGGGCGCCGGCGGCGAGCCCACCGCGAGCGCCGTGCTCGGCGACCTGGTCGCCGTCGCCCGCAACCGGGTGGCCGGCGCCGCCGGGGCCGGGCCGACCGCCTACGCCGACCTGCCGGCCCGGCCGATCGCCGAGACGCCCACCCGGTACCACGTCAGCCTCGACGTGGCCGACGTCCCCGGTGTGCTGGCGACCGTCGCGACCGCCTTCGCCGAGCACGGGGTGAGCATCGCCACCGTCCGCCAGGACGGGCACGGCGACGCCGCCACGCTGGTCATCGTCACGCACAGCGCCCCCGACGCGGCGCTGTCGGCGACGATCGCCGCGCTCCGGGAGGTCCCCGCGGTCCGCGGGGTCACCAGCGTGCTGAGGGTGGAGGGTCTGTCATGACGGGGACGCTGCGCGGTGCCGTCTCGCCGGTCTGGCCCGGGCTGATCGAGGCCTACCGGTCGCGGCTACCGGTCAGCGCCACGACGCCGGTGGTCACCCTGCACGAGGGCGCCACCCCGCTGGTGCCCGCCGTCGAGCTGTCCCGGCGCACCGGCTGCGAGGTGTTCCTCAAGGTCGAGGGCGCGAACCCGACCGGGTCGTTCAAGGACCGCGGCATGACCATGGCCATCACCAAGGCGCTCGAGGAGGGATCGCGGGCGGTCATCTGCGCGTCCACCGGCAACACCAGCGCCAGCGCCGCCGCCTACGCCGCGCGGGCCGGGATGGTCTGCGCCGTCCTCGTGCCGCAGGGGAAGATCGCGCTCGGCAAGCTGGCCCAGGCGCTGGTGCACGGCGCCAAGCTGCTGCAGGTCGAGGGCAACTTCGACGACTGCCTCGCGCTGGCCAGCAAGCTGGCGATCGACTACCCGGTCAGCCTGGTCAACAGCGTCAACCAGTACCGCATCGAGGGGCAGAAGACCGCGTCCTTCGAGGTCGTCGACGTCCTCGGCGACGCCCCCGACGTGCACTGCCTGCCGGTCGGCAACGCCGGCAACATCACCGCCTACTGGCAGGGCTACCGCGAGTACGAGTCCGACGGCCCGGCCACGAGGCGGCCGCGGATGTTCGGCTTCCAGGCCGCCGGCGCCGCGCCCATCGTGACCGGCCAGGTGGTGGAGAACCCGAGCACCATCGCGACGGCGATCCGCATCGGCAACCCGGCGTCGTGGACCAAGGCGCTGGCCGCCCGCGACGAGTCCGGCGGCCGCATCGACGCCGTCACCGACCGCGAGATCCTCGCCGCCTACCGGCTGCTCGCCCGCAGCGAGGCGGTCTTCGTCGAGCCCGCCTCCGCCGCGTCGGTCGCCGGGCTGCTCAAGGTGGCCGCGGCCGGGGAGCTCGAGCCGGGGCAGCGCGTCGTGTGCACCGTCACCGGCAACGGGCTCAAGGACCCGGAGTGGGCCATCTCCGGTGCGCCCGCGCCGGTCACCGTGCCGGTGGACGCCGCCGCGGCCGCCGCGCAGCTGGGTCTCTGAGTGGCCACTCGGTCCTCCGTGCGGGTGCGCGTGCCCGCGACCAGCGCGAACCTCGGTCCGGCGTTCGACTGCGCCGGCCTCGCGCTGACGCTGCACGACGTCGTCGAGTTCGCCGTGGCCGACTCCGGGCTCACCGTCGAGGTGTCCGGCGTCGGCGCGGGGGAGCTGCCCACCGACGAGCGGCACCTGGTCGTGCGGGCCTTCCGCGCCGCCTGCGAGCGGCTCGGCTGGACGCCGCCGGGCCTGTGCGTGCGCGCGGAGAACGCGATCCCGCAGGGCCGGGGGATGGGCTCGTCCGCCGCGGCCGTCGTCGCCGGTGTGGTCGGCGCGTTCGAGCTGTGCCCCGACGTCGACGTCCGGGACGACGGCGCGGTGCTGCGGCTGGCCGACGAGCTCGAGGGGCACCCGGACAACGTCGCCGCCTGCCTGCTCGGCGGCGCGACGCTGTCGTGGACGACGCCCGAGGGCGCGCGGGCCGACCGGCTGCCGGTGAGCGAGGACGTCGTGCCGGTGGTGCTGGTGCCGGAGGCGACCCTGTCGACGCACACCGCGCGCACGCTGCTGCCGGACCTGGTGCCGCACGCCGACGCCGCGTTCAACGCCGCCCGCGCCGCACTGCTGGTGCACGCGCTGACCGCGGAGCCGGCGATGCTGCTCGAGGCCACCGACGACCGGCTGCACCAGCGGCAGCGCGCGGCCGCGATGCCGGACACGATCGCGCTGGTCGACCGGCTGCGCACGGCCGGACACGCCGCCGTCGTGTCCGGGGCCGGGCCCAGCGTCCTCGTGCTCGCGCGGCGGCACCCCGACGACGTCCCGGGGGACGCGGCGGCGGTGCGCGAGGTGAGCGGGATCACCCCGGACGGGTGGCGGGTGTACCCCCTGGAGGTGGACCACGGCGGCGCCCGAGTGGTTCGAGTGACGCCTGGGGTATCGTCTTCGTAACGAGGAACACTCCGCTGGTCAGCGGTGTTGTCCCGTCCGTGGGGCGAGTCCTAGGCTTGCTGCGTAGCCGCCCCTCGGGCGAGCCTCGCGCGGAACGTTGCAGACGACCTTCCTGTCGACGCTGATCCCCGCTCCGCACCCACTCGATCCGCCGTCCCCCCTGTCCGGAACAGATGGACGGGGCGGCGCCGGGTCACCTCCTGCGCTGGTAGGCGCAGGCCACCGCAGGGAAGGACCTGTACGTGAGCGAAACCACCGACCTCGCCACCACCGGCGCCCCCGAGGGCGCTGCGGGCGAGGCACCTGCGGCCACCGGCACGGCGGGCCGCTCCCGCCGCCGCGGCAGTGGGCTGGCCGGCATGCTGCTCCCCGAGCTGCAGCGGCTCGCGGCCGAGCTGGGCATCCCCGGCACGGGCCGCATGCGCAAGGGCGACCTCGTCGCCGCCATCTCCGCCCGCCAGGTCGGCGGCGCGACGCCGGGCAGCGTCCCGGCGCCCGGCGCCCCGGCCGACGCGGCCCCGAACGTCCCGGCCTCGCGGGGCGCCGACGCCGTCGCCGCCACCGCCACGCCGGTCGAGGCCCCCGTCACCGGGGGCGCCAACAGCGGTCCGGTGACCGCCCCCGCCGCCGACGCCCCGGCCGAGGGCGCCCCGCGGCGCCGGCGTGCCGCCAGCCGCCCGGCCGGTGCCCCCACCACGGAGGCGCCCGCCGCCGCGGCCCCCG
>NZ_JBHSGR010000015.1:0-123850 GCF_042654585.1 Geodermatophilus arenarius | reverse complement strand
GCGGCGCACCGCCGAGCGGGAGGCGGCCGCCCGCCGCGCGGGCCGGGCCGCGCGGCGCGCGGAGCGGACCGCCGCGGCACCCTGGCTGCCCGGCTTCGAGCAGCTGCCCCTCCCCGCCCCGGGCCGGGAGGCGCCGGGCCGGGAGGTGGCGGTCTAGGAGGCGCCGGCGCGCGGCGGCTCCTCCGGCTCCCGCTCGTCCCGGACGCGCCCCGGCAGGCGCAGCACCGGCAGGTGCAGGTGCGGCAGGTGCCGCGGCAGCCAGTCCTGCGGGTGCGGCAGCCGGTCCACCAGGCCGGCCGGCAGCCGCACGTGCGGCAGGTGCAGGGAGCCGTGGCGCGGCTCCTCCGGCGGCTCGGGCCGGGCCCGGCGGAGGGCCGCCGTCCAGGCGCTGCGCGCCGCCGCCGCGTGCGCGCGTGCCGCGGCCTGGGCCGCGCGGTGGTCCCGCTCCCAGCGGGCGGTGTTGCTCCGTGCCATCGCGGTGACCAGCGCGGTCAGCACGACGAACCCGACGACGCTGGCGATCGCCCAGCCCATGGCGGCCCTCCCCTGGACCGCGCCGCACAGCCCGGGAGCCCGGCGTCCGCGGCGGTGACCGCAGGATCCCGCCGTCCCGGTTCCGCGACAAGTCGGTCCGCGCGACCCGCCGGGCGACGCGCCGACGCGCCGCCGGGTCCGGGCGGGTCGTGCCCCGCCCCGCCCCGCGGGGCAGGGCGCGACCGGCGCGTCAGCTGACCAGGGCCTGGGTCGCGGACTCCTTGAGCTTGGCGTTCGCCCACCGCATCTGCCGCAGGGTGTCGGGGTGGCAGCGCCGGGCCAGCTCGAACAGCTCCCGCCGCCGGGCTCCCTGCGCGGCCTGGGCGAGCAGCTCCCAGTCCAGCGAGACCCCGGCCGCCTCGCGGTGGACGTGCCGCAGGTCGGCGAGCAGCAGCAGCCCCGGCTCCGACCGGCGCCGCAGCAGGTCGGCCGTCGTCTGCCGGAGCGTCTCCAGGACCCCCGGGTCGCCCGGCGGCTCCGGGTCGAGGTCGACGCCGAAGTCGCGGCCGACCCGTGCCAGCTCGGTGACGTGCCGCTGCGACCAGGCGGCGACGTCCCGGGCGACGTGGAAGACCTCGTGGTCGGAGGCGTGCCGGTCCGAGACGGCGAGCAGCGTGCGCGCCAGCCCGGTCTCGGACCGGTGCAGCTCCTCGATCGCCAGTCCCAGCTTCACCGGACCCCCTCCCGCTCCTCCACGAGCGCCGTGTCGCCGCCGCGGGTGGGCGGCACGTCCGCCGCGACCGGCCGCGAGCCGGTGGTGGTCGGCGCCGGGGCCGGCGTGCCGTCGGAGGCGGCCAGCCGGGTCACCGCGGCGGCCGCCGTCTTGAAGATCGGCTGCTTGGACACCGGGTCCCAGTCGCTCGGGGTGAGCTCGTTGGCGGCCCGGTCCGGCTCCTCTCCGCCGGCCCGGTCCCAGTACCCGTAGTGGAACGGCAGGAACAGCACCCCCGGCCGGATGCCGCTCACCCGCAGCCGCGCCTCGACCCGGCCGCGCGGGGTGGACACCTCGAGCAGGTCGCCCTCGCCCCAGCCGCGGTCGGCGGCGTCGGAGGCCGACATCTCCACCCAGACCTCCGGCGCGGCGGCCCGCAGCTGCGGCGCCCGGCCGGTCTTGGTGCGGGTGTGGAACTGGTAGAGGGTCCGGCCGGTGACCAGCTGGAACGGGTGCTCCTGGTCGGGCAGCTCGTGGGGCGGGACGTACTCGGCCGCCTTGAGCACCGCCTTCCCCTCGGGGTTGAGCGCGCGGTACTCGGTCTCGTCGAGCGGGGCGCCGGTGACCATGTCGCGGCCGTAGCTCTCGCAGTACTCGGGGTGCGCGGAGAACCGGCCGTCGGCGTAGAGCCGCTCGGTGCCCTCGGGCGCGTCCTCGGTGACCGGCCACTGGATGCCGTTGCGTTCGCGCAGCTTCGCGTAGGACAGGCCGCTGTAGTCGCAGGGCCGGCCGCGGGAGCACTCCTTCCAGCCCTCGAAGGCGCCCTCGGGGTCGTCCCACTTCACCAGCGGGGCGCCGTCCTTGTCCCGCAGGTCCAGCCGGCGGGCGAAGTCGACGAGGACGTCCAGGTCGGGCCGGGCCTCCCCCGGCGGGTCGACCGCCTTCTCCGACAGGTGCACGGTCCGGTCGGCGTTGGTGAACGTGCCGGTCTTCTCGCCCCACAGGGCCGCGGGCAGGACGACGTCGGCCAGCTGCGCGGTCTCGGTCAGGAAGGCGTCCTGCACGACGAGGAACAGCCGCTCCTGGGCCAGGATAGAGCGGATCCGCCCCAGCTCGGGCAGCGACACCGCGGGGTTGGTCGCCTGCACCCACAGGAACCGCAGCGACCCCTCCTCGGCGTGCCGGAACACCTGCATCGCGTGCGTCGGCGGCGAGTAGGAGGGGATGTCGAACGGGTCGAGGTTCCAGACCCGGGCCAGGTCGGCGACCTGGGCGTCGTCGGACCAGTTGCGGAAGCCGGCGAGGTCGCCGTCCGCCCCGGCCTCGCGGGTGTTCTCCGCGGTGGGCTGGCCGTTCATCTGCAGGATCCCGCAGCCGGGTCTGCCGAGCATGCCCCGGACCAGGTTGAGGTTGTTGACCTGCACGGCGGCCGCGGTGGCCTGGTGCGACTGGTAGAAGCCCTGCAGGACGGTGGACAGCAGCCGCTCGGCCGTGCCGAGGACGCGGGCGGCCTCCCGGATCCGCGCGGCCGGGACGTCGCACACCTGCTCGGCCACCTCGGGCGGGTAGTCGCGGACCCGCTCCGCCAGCTCGTCGAACCCGACGGTGTGCGCCTCGACGTAGTCCCGGTCGACCCACCCGCGGGCGATGACCTCGTGCAGCAGCGCGTTCATCAGCACGACGTTGGTGCCCGGCCGCGGCGCCAGGTGCACGGTCGCCGCGCGGGCCACCGGCGTCTCCCGCGGGTCGACGCACACGATCGCCGGCGGGTGGGGGCCGGCCAGCCGGTCGAGGATCCGGGCCCACAGCACGGTCTGGGTCTCGGCGACGTTGTGCCCGAACAGCGCGATGACGTCGGCGTGGTCCACGTCGGTGTAGGAGCCGGGCTGGCCGTCGCAGGCGAAGGTCTCCTTGAGCGCCGCCGCGGCGGTGGCGGTGCACAGCCGGGTGTTGCCGTCGACGTGGTTGGTGCCGATGCCGCCGTGGGCGATGAGCCCGAGCGTGTAGTACTCCTCGAGGAACAGCTGGCCGGACGTGTAGAAGCCGATCGCGCTGGCGCCCTGCTCGTCGAGCAGGTCCCGGCACCGGCGCACGACGGCGTCCATCGCGGTGTCCCAGTCGGTCTCGACCAGCTCGCCGTCCCGCCGGACCAGCGGCCGGGTCAGCCGCTCGGGTGAGGAGTTGGCCTGCCAGCCGAACAGGTCCTTCGGGTCGAGCCGGCCGTGGTTGACCCGGTCCTCGGCACGGCCGCGGACGCCGACGACGCGGCCGTCCTTGACCGCGATGTCCAGGCCGTCCCCGTTGCTGTGCAGGACCGCCGCCGAGGGCACCCAGCGGTCGACGTCGTCCTCGGTCAGGCCGTCGGCGAGGTGGGTGTCCACCCGCACCGGCCAGGTCTCCCCCGGCCCGTACGGCGTCCTCGTCCCCCACGGCTCGGCGATCCGGTCGATGCGCGCCATGCGAGGTCCTCTCGTCGGTGCCGGTCGGTCCGCAGGGGCCATCTCCGCGGGCCGGTGCCGTCAAACGGCCTGCCGGACGGGGCACCGACCGGTTCGGCCGGATGACGGGGGGTAACCCCGCCGCGGGTCGAGCCGCGGCCCCGCAGCCCCCGGCTCCCCGGAGGTCCCGCAGACGTGTCCGACACGCCCACCCCCGAGCTGCAGACCATGCCGCTCGGCCTGTACGACCTGGTCACCTACTCGATCGCCGGCGCGGGCCTCGCCCTGGTCGCCTACCTCCTCTACTCGTGGACCAGCCGGGACGAGGTCGGTGCCCGCTACCGCCCCGCCGTGGTCGCCGGCCTGTGCATCGCCGGCGTCGCCGCGCTGTCGTACCTGGTGCTGCACCTCAAGTGGGACACCGGCTTCGACCTGCGGGACGGCGTCCTCGTCCCCAACGCGGAGGCGCGCGCGACGCTGTACCCGCGCTACGCCGACTGGTCGGTGACCGTCCCGCTGCTGACCGCGGAGCTGCTGGCCGTCTGCTCGCTCACCGGGGCCCGGGCACGCACCCTGCGGTTCACCACGATGGCCGCGGCCTTCCTCATGATCCTCACCGGGTTCCTGGGCAGCCAGGTGCTGGCCCAGGGCCGCGACGTCGGCGCGCTGGTGCTGTGGGGCTGCATCAGCACCGTCTTCTACGCCTACCTGTACGTCGCGCTGATCGGCGCCGTCCGCGCCTCGACCGGCTCGATGAGCGTCGAGGCCGGGACCAGCCTGCGCAACGCGGCGATCGTGCTGCTGGCGACCTTCGGCGTCTACCCGCTGGTCTACGCGGTCCCGGTGTTCGTCGACGTCACGCCCGCCTGGCTCGCCGGCATGCAGGTGGCCTACTCCGCCGCCGACGTGCTGGCCAAGGTCGGCTTCGGCGTGCTGGTGCACAAGGTGGCCAAGCTGCGCACCGCCGAGGACGTCGCCGCCGGCGTCGACACGCACCCCGAGTCGGTGTGGGTGAGCAACGTGCACCAGAGCGAGGCCGTGCTGCCGGGCACGCAGGCCGAGCACCGCAGCACCCGCTTCGAGGACAACACCGTCGACGACGCCCCGGTGTTCGCCACGCACCCGGCCTACCCGCACGAGCACCACGAGGTCGAGCACCTGCCCGAGCGGGACCCCGGGAGCCGGGTCTCCGCCGGCCGGTACGGGGCGGCCTGGACGGCCGACCGGGCCTGACCGTGCCGTCGCCCGCCGGACCGCTCGCGGCTCCAGCACGGGCCGCCACCGCCGTCTCGCTGACCGCGGTGGCGGCGGTGGTGGCCGTCGAGGTCACCGTCGGCTGGGGGGACCTGGCCTGGCTGCCGCTGGTGGCCGGTCTGCTGCTGGGCCTCCCGCACGGGGCGGTCGACCACCTGGCGCCCGGCTCCCGGCTGCCGCGGCCGGCGCTGGTCGCCCTCGGCTACGCCGCCGTGGCCGCCGCCGGGTGGCTGCTGTTCCGGGCGGCGCCGGGGCCGGGGCTGCTGGTCTTCGTGCTCGTGGCGACCTGGCACTTCGGCACCGGAGAGACCGCCTTCGCCGACCTGCGGGCGGGCCGCCCGGTGCACCGGCAGGCGACGGCGTCGGCGGTGCTGGGCGCGCTGGTGCTGCTCGTCCCCCTGGCGCGCGGGACGCACGAGGCGGCGCCGGTCGTGGCCGCGGTCGTGCCCGGGAGCAGCGGCGTCCTGCCGGCCGCCGTCGTGGCGACGGTGCTGGTCACGGTGCTCCCGGCGGCCGCCGCGCTGGCCGCGGAGCGGCTGCTGGCCGGGCGGTGGCTGGAGGCCGCCGAGGTCGCCGCCCTGCTGGTGCTCGTCCTCGTCGTCCCGCCGTTCGCGGCCTTCGGCGTGTGGTTCGGCTGCTGGCACGCCGTCCGCCACGTCGCCCGCCTCGTCGCCGCGGACCCGGCGAACGCGGACGACCTGGCCCGCGGCCGGCTCGGCGCCCCGCTGCGCCGGTTCGCCGCCGCCGCGGCGCTGCCGACCCTGGCGGTGCTCGCGGTGCTGGCGCTGCTGTGGCCGGCCGCGGGAGGCTGGCGCGGGTCCCTGGCCACCGCCCTGCCGGTCCTGGCGGCGCTCACGCTCCCGCACGCGCTCGTCGTCGCCCGGCTCGACCGGACGGCGCGCCGGGACCCGCCGCCCGGGACGGCGCCCGCCGCCCCGGCCCGACGCAGGGAACGGAGACCGACGTGACCGCCGCCGCCCAGATGCTCGACACCTACCCGGCCGACCTCGGCGGCATCGACCGCGAGCGGCTGACCGCCTGCATCGAGGCGTGCGTCGAGTGCGCGCAGGCGTGCACCGCGTGCGCCGACGCCTGCCTGTCCGAGGAGATGGTCGCCGGGCTCCGGAAGTGCATCCGCACGAACCTGGACTGCGCCGACGTCTGCGAGGCGACGGGGCGCGTGCTGTCCCGGCACACTGGGTACGACGCGAACCTCACCCGCACCGTCCTCGAGGCGTGCGCCGCCGCCTGCCGCGCCTGCGGCGACGAGTGCGCCTCCCACTCCGGGATGCACGAGCACTGCCGGGTCTGCGCGGAGTCCTGCCGGCGCTGCGAGCAGGCCTGCCGCGACCTGGTCGCCACCCTCGGCTGACCGGCCCGCGGGCGCATGGCAGCGTGTGCTCCGTGGTGAACGTCCTCTCCATCCAGTCGCACGTCGCCTACGGCCACGTGGGCAACTCCTCGGCGGTCTTCCCGCTCCAGCGCCTCGGCGTCGAGGTCTGGCCGGTGCACACCGTCCAGTTCTCCAACCACACCGGCTACGGCGCGTGGACCGGGCGGGTGTTCGACGGCCAGGCGATCGAGGAGGTCGTCGACGGCATCGCCGACCGCGGCGTGCTGGGCACCGCCGACGCCGTCCTGTCCGGTTACCTCGGCTCGGCCGACATCGGCCACGCCGTGGTCGGCACGGTGGGGCGGGTGCGCGCGGCCAACCCCGACGCCGTGTACGCCTGCGACCCGGTCATCGGCGACGTCGGCCGCGGCGTGTTCGTGCGGCCGGGCATCGAGGAGTTCATGCGCGAGGTCGCCGTCCCGGCGGCCGACGTCGTCACCCCCAACCACTACGAGCTCGACCTGCTCGCGCGGACGACGACCCGCACGCTCGCCGAGGTGCAGGACGCCGTCGCCGCGGTGCAGGCGCTGGGCCCGCGGGTGGTGCTGACGACGTCGCTGGTCGCCGACGACACCCCCGACGACGCCGTCGACCTGCTCGCCTCCGAGGGCGGCCGCCACTTCCGCGTGCGCACGCCGCGGCTGTCGGTGTCGGTCAACGGCGCCGGCGACGCGATCGCGGCGCTGTTCCTCGCGCACTGGCTGGACACCCGCTCCGCCGGCGAGGCGCTCGGCCGGGCCGCGGCCAGCGTCTGGGGGCTGCTGCGGCGCACCGAGGAGGCCGGCTCGCGGGAGATCCTGCTGGTCGCCGCCCAGGACGAGTTCGTGTCCCCGTCGCGGACCTTCCCCGTCGACGAGGTCTGACGGAGGACCACCCCTCCTCTCACCCAGCGAGCGGGCCCGCACCGACCTAGCGTCCCCCCGTGGACCTGTTCCGGACGAAGTCGGTGGAGGCCGTCCGCGCGGACGCCGGGGACGACGAGAGGGCGCCCGACGGCGGCGGGCACCTGCGCAAGCGGCTGTCCGCGAGACACCTGGTCGGGTTCGGCATCGGCATCGTCATCGGCACCGGGATCTTCACGCTCACCGGCGTGACGGCGAAGAACAGCGCCGGCCCGGCGGTGGTGGTCTCCTTCGCCGTCGCCGGGCTGGTCGCCCTGCTGGCGGCGGTCTGCTACGCCGAGCTGGCCTCGGCCGTGCCGACGGCGGGGAGCGCGTACACCTACACCTACGCCACGGTCGGCGAGGTCGTCGCCTGGATCATCGGCTGGGACCTGTTCCTGGAGTTCGCCCTCGGCGCGGCCGTGGTCGCCCGCGGCTGGTCGGGCTACGTCGGCAACCTGCTGGACCTGCCGCCGTCGCTGTTCGGCGAGACCGCCACGGTGAACCTGGGCGCGGCGGCGATCGTCGTCGTCCTGACGCTCGTGGCGGTGCTGGGCATCCGCGAGTCGGCGCGGGTCACCGGCGTGCTGGTCGTCGTCAAGGTCGCCGTCTGCCTGTTCGTCATCCTGGCCGGGGTCTGGTTCGTCCGCGGCGCCAACCTCACCCCGTTCGTGCCGCCGTCGGAGCCGGCCGAGACCGGCAGCGGGCTGACCCGGCCGCTCATCGAGGTGATCGCCGGGCTGGAGCCGGTCGCGTTCGGCGTCGGCGGGGTGCTCACCGCGGCGGCCGTCGTCTTCTTCGCCTACACCGGCTTCGAGGCGGTGGCCAACCTGTCGGAGGAGACCCGGCGCCCGGCGCGGGACGTGCCGCTCGGCCTGCTCGGCACCCTCGGGCTGGCCACGGCGCTCTACGTGGGCGTCGCGTTCGTCGTCGTCGGGATGGTCGAGTACACCGACATCGACGAGGGCGCGCCGATCGCCGACGCGTTCGACCAGGTGGGGCTCGGCTGGGCGTCGTCGCTGGTGTCGATCGCCGCGGTGGCCGGGCTGACCTCGGTGATCCTGGTCGACCTGATCACCATCGGCCGGATCGGGTTCGCCATGGGCCGCGACGGGCTGCTGCCGCCGGCGGTGGCCCGGGTCAGCCCGCGCACCGGCGTCCCGGCGCGGGTCACGCTGCTGTTCGCCGTCCTGGTGCTGGTGCTGGCGACGTTCGTGCCGCTCGGGACGCTGGCCGACCTGGTCAGCATCGGCACCCTGTTCGCCTTCCTGCTGGTGGCGGTCGCGGTGCCGGTGCTGCGCCGCACCCGCCCGCAGCTCGAGCGGCCCTTCCGGGTGCCCTTCTCCCCCGTGCTGCCGGCCCTCGCCGCGCTGGCCTGCCTCTACCTGATGCTCAACCTGAGCATCGAGACGTGGCTGCGGTTCCTGGCCTGGCTCGCGCTCGGGATGCTGGTGTACGTGGCCTACGGCTACCGGCACTCCCGGGTCCGTCTGGCCGCACGGGAGCGGGCCGCCGAGCGTGCGTGACCGCCGGTCGGCGTGCCCGACACGCGTGCGACGGGCGGCCCGGGCGAGGACGATGGGCCCATGACCGCTGAGGACCGGGCGCGGGAGGCCGCCGAGCGCGCGGAGGCGGCCGGCCGGCGCACCCGCGAGCTGGCCGACCGGCTGCTCCGCCTGGACTCGGGCCAGGTCCCGTCCGAGCACGACGTCCGGGCGGCGCAGGAGGCGGCCGAGGACTCCGCCGTCCGCGCGGAGGCGGCCCACCACCGCGCCGCCGCGCGGCACGAGCACTCCTCGCAGCTGCACGAGCGCACGGCCCGGCTGCACGACGCCGCCGCCGACCGCGGCATCGGCGACGCCGCGGAGCACCGCCGCCAGGCGGCCCACCACCGCGACGAGGCCGAGGAGGACCGGCGGCAGGCGGCCGCCGACGCCGGGAAGGCCGGCCGGGAGTCCTCGCCGTGAGCACCGACCCGCTGCGCCCGCTGCCGGCCCCGCGCGTCGTCGACGACCTCGCCGAGCTCGCCGTCGCGCACGAGGAGCTGCGGGTCGCCGAGGAGGAGCTGCGCGCGCAGCAGGAGGAGATCGCCCGGCTGGTCGAGCGCTTCGACGGCGAGCGCCGGTGGCACGAGCACGTCGCCGCGGTCCTGCCGGTCGGACTGTTCGTGACCGACGGCGCGGGGAAGCTGGTGGAGGTCAACCCGGCGCTGGCCGCGCTCGTCGGGGTCTCCGTCGCCCGGCTCGCCGGCAAGCCGCTGACCGTGTACCTCGAGCCCCGGGACGTGCCCGGGCTGCGGTCGGCACTGCGCGCGCTCGGGTCCGGGGAGGCCGCCGAGTACCGCGCCCCGGTCGCCGTCCGCGGTCGCCGTGGCGCGAGCGCCGCGGGGCAGCTGTTCGGCGCGCCGGACGTGGTCGACCCGGAGGCGTTGCGGGCGCGGATCCGCTGGGTGCTGGTCACCGACGACAGCGGCATCCCCCTCGGTCCGACCGAGGTCCACACCGGCGAGCCCGGCTCGCGCGACGGGGACGGCACGCCGGTCACCGTGGCCGAGGCGCTCACCCAGCTGACCCGGCTGGCCGGCACCGACGGGGACCGTCGGCAGCTGCTCGGCCGGATGGCGGCGCTCACCCAGGCCGCCGTCCCGGCGGCGAGCTGGGTGAGCATCACCATCGGCTCCCCCGCGGCGCCGCGGTACCTGGGCAGCGACTCCACGGTCGCCCAGGAGGCCGACGGCCGGCAGATGCGGGCCGAGGAGGGACCGTGCCTGGACGCCGCGGCCACCGGCGAGGTCGTCGCCACCGGCGACCTGCGCGCCGACCCCCGCTGGCCGGCGCTGGCCCGGCTGGCCGCGGTCGGCCCGGTGCGCAGCGTCCTCGCGGTGCCGCTGGCGCTGACGGGCGAGCCGACCGGCGTGCTGAACGTCTACTCGTCCCGGGCCGACGCCTTCGGGACCGCGGACCGGCGGATCGCCGAGCTGGTGGCGGTGGCGCTCGCGGCCGTGCTGCAGGAGGTCGGCGAGCGGGAGGCGCTGCGCCGGCTCACTGCCAACCTCGAGCAGGCGCTGGCCTCGCGGGCGGTCATCGACCAGGCCAAGGGCGTGCTCATGGGCCGGCTCGGCGTCGGCGCCGACGACGCGTTCGCCCGGCTGGTCACCCTGAGCAACCGGCTCAACGTCAAGGTCCGCGACCTCGCCCAGCTCGTGGTCGAGGGACACGCCGACGAGGTCATCGCCGCCACGCACTGATCAGTCGACGCACTGATCAGTCGACGGGGTCCATGAGGACGACGGCGCCGCCGCCCTGCCCGGCGCGGGGCGCGAAGGCGCTCACCGTGACCCGGACCTGCACCGGCCGCCCCCGCCGGTTGACCGCGCGCAGCTCGACGGTCTCGTGGGAGGGCCCCTCGCCGGCCACCTGGCGGCGCAGCAGCGGGTGCAGGCTCGACACGGGCAGGCCGATGTCGAGGTTGAGCAGGTAGTGGCCGCTGACCTCGTCCTGGCGCAGGCCCCACAGGTCCTCGGCCGCGGCGTTCCACGCCAGCACCCGCAGGTCCCGGTCCACGACGACGACGCCGGCGCGGAAGCTGGAGAGCACGCCGCTCATGAACTCGTTGAGCGCGCCGACCTCGTCGGTGCTGGCGCGCAGCTCCTCGTTGGCCGTGTGGAGCTCGTCGTTCATCGACTGGAGCTCCTCGTTCATCGTCTCCAGTTCCTCGTTGGTCGACTGGAGCTCCTCGTTGGTGGTCTCCAGCTCCTCGACCGTCGACTGCAGCTCCTCGTTGGTGGTCTCCAGCTCCTCGTTGGTCGACTGCAGCTCCTCGTAGGCCGTCTCCAGCTGCCGGTTGGCGTACTCCAGCTCCCGCTGCAGCCGCCGGTAGGGGGTGACGTCCTCGAACACGACCGTGACGCCGAGGGGGCTGCCGTCCTCGCGGGACAGCGGCACCACCTGGACGTCGAAGACGAGGGCCTCCGCACCTGCCTGGTGCCGCTCCACGCCGCGCAGCCACACGGCGCGCCGGCCGCTCACCGCCTCGGCGATCGCGCCGCGCAGCTCGACCGGGCGGTAGGACACCTCGAGGTCCTGGAACGGCCGGCCGACGTCGCGCTCGTCGACGTGGAACAGCCGCTGGGCGTGGTGGTTGACCAGGGCCAGCCGGCCGTCGGTGTCGAGGACCAGCTGCGCGCCCGGGGAGGCGAGCATCGCCTGGCGCCGCAGCCGGGACAGGTCGCCGATCCCGCCGTCGAGGTCGCTGCGAGTGACGGCCGGGACCGCCCGGCGCTCGGCCTGCCCCCCGCCGTCGCGCTTCCGGAAGAACCGGCGGGTGAGGTCGACCGGGACGAACAGCTGGGCGTGCGAGAGCAGCATCTCGGCCTTGCCGAGGAAGAGCAGCCCGTGCGGGGCGAGCGCGAAGTGCAGCCGGCCGAGGATGCGGTTCTGGGTCTCCGCGTTGAAGTACATGAGCGTGTTGCGGCACAGCAGCAGGTCCACGTGCGAGATCGGCGCGTCCTGCACGAGGTCGTTGCGGCCGAAGATGACCGAGCGCCGCAGGTCCTTGCGGAAGGCGAACCGGGTGCCTTCCTGGGTGAAGTACCGCTCCACCTGCTCGGGGGTCAGGCCCGCCATCTCGCGCCCGGTGAACAGCGCCTGACGGGCCTGGGCCAGCGCCTCCTCGTCGACGTCGGTCGCGTAGATCTTCACCCGGTCCCGGAACTCGTCGATGCCGAGCACCTCGGCCAGCAGGATCGCCAGGCTGTAGGCCTCCTGGCCCGACGCGGAGCCGGCGCTCCACACCCGGATCCGCGGGCCGGCGGAGGCCAGCAGGCCCGGCAGCAGCTGGTCGCGCAGGTGGTCCCAGGCCGGGCGGTCGCGGAAGAAGCTCGTGACGTTGATGAGGATCGTGTTGAACAGCGGCGCGAACTCGTCGGGGTGGACCTCGAGGAAGTCCTGGTACTCGGCGACCGACGCCGTGCCGACCTCGGCCATGCGCCGGCGCACCCGGCGGACCAGGCTGGGCCGCTTGTAGCCGGTGAAGTCGAAGCCGCGCCGCTCGCGCAGGTACACCAGCAGCGACTCGAAGTCGGGGTCGATGCCGGCCGCGGCGTCGACGAAGGCGTCAGCCTCGGTGTCGTCGGGCTCGGTGTCGTCGGGCTCGGTGTCGTCGGGCTCGGTGTCGTCGGGCTCGGCGTCGTCGACCAGCAGGTCGTCGTCCTCCGCCGCGTCGCGGGCGGGCAGGTCGTCGCTCGTCACGTCGCCTCCGCCCGGGTCGGAGGTCGTCCCGTCGTCGGTCACCAGGTCCCCGTCCCGCCGTCTCTGCTCGGCCACGGGTCAGGCCCCCGCCGCGCCCGTGGCGGGGTCGCCGAGCTCGTCGTCGACCTGGTCCGGGACGCCCTCGCCGTTCAGCGCACCGCGCTCGAGCAGGTTCCGCAGCAGCGCGGCGGCCCCCAGCGCCTCGTCGTGCCGGCGCCGGAAGGCGAGCGCGCTGTGCCGGTGTCCGCCGTCCTCCGCGCGCAGGCCCATGCGCAGGCTCAGCGCCGCCCGCTCCTCCAGGCCGCGCAGCGCCATCCACAGCGCGCCCTCCAGCGCCTGCGCCTGCTCGGCGGCCAGCGCCTCGGGCGACCAGGCGTGGCCGACGCGGCACCGGTACCGCTCCATGCCGCCCTCGCTGATCGAGAACAGCGCGCCGTGGCAGCTGGGGCAGCCGAAGCCCGACGGCGTCCCCGGCCGCGCGTCCTCGTCCATCGCCTCGCCGTCGAGTCGGGCCATCTCCGTCTCCGTCGTCATGAGGGGGGTGGGTGCCGGGGCGACGGCGTCGACCTCCTCGCGCACCAGCCGGTCCAGCAGCCGGGGCAGCTCGGCGAGTGCGGCGACGTGGTCGGCCCCGCCGACCTCCACCGCGTGCAGCGGCATGCTCGGGTAGAGGGCCTCCCCCGGGTCCTGCGCGACGGTCGCCCCGCCCCGGGCGCGGACGGCGATCGTGCCCGCGGTGCCGTCGTCGAGCGCGCCGGACAGGACGACCGAGACCACCCGGGGGCCGTGCGCGCGGGCGGCCGAGCGGAACAGGACGTCGACCGCCGGCCGGCAGCCGTTCTCGCGCGGTCCCCGGGAGAGCTGCACGTGGCCGTCGGCCACCATCAGGTGCCGGTCCGGCACGGCGACGACGACCGTGCCGGGCTCCAGCCGCATCCCGTCCTCGGCCGCGGACACCCGCAGCGCCGACACCCGCGCGAGGATGGCCGGCAGCGCGCTGCGCCCGCTGGAGGGCATGTGCAGCACCACCAGGACCGCCGCGGGCAGGTCCCGCGGGAGGCCGGCGAGCAGGTCGCGCAGTGCCTCGACGCCGCCGGCCGAGGCGCCGATCACCACCAGGTCGCGGTGCATCCGGTACCGCCTCCTCCGTGCCGGACGCCCTCCTGGCTCACGGGGGCGTCAACGGAACCGTAGTTGCCTCCCGGCCGGCTGACCGCGTGGCGTGCGCGGGTCGCCCGCGAGGATGTCGTCATGGACCTCAACGCCGACCTCGGGGAGTCCTTCGGTGCGTGGACCCTCGGCGACGACGCCGCGATGCTGCAGGTGGTGACCAGCGCGAACGTCGCGTGCGGCTTCCACGCCGGCGACCCGCTGACGCTGCGGCGGGTGTGCGCGCAGGCCGCGGACGCCGGCGTCGCGATCGGGGCGCAGGTGTCCTACCGGGACCTCGCCGGCTTCGGCCGCCGGTTCCTCGACGCCGCGCCCGACGAGCTCGCCGCCGACGTGCTCTACCAGCTCGGCGCGCTCGACGGCCTGGCGCGGGTGGCGGGGACGCGGGTGCGCTACGTCAAGCCGCACGGGGCGCTGTACAACGCGGTCGTCGCGCACGAGGAGCAGGCCGCGGCCGTGGTGTCCGCCGTCGCCGCGTACGACAGGTCGCTGCCCGTGCTGGGGCTGCCGGGCTCGGCGTTCCTGCGGCTGGCCGGCGAGGCGGGGCTGCCCACGGTGGCCGAGGCGTTCGCCGACCGCGCCTACACCCCGGCCGGCACGCTGGTCCCCCGCCGGCAGCCGGGTGCGGTGCTCACCGACGCCGGCGAGATCGCCCGGCGGTGCGTGGCGATGGCCGCCGGGGAGCCGGTGACCGACGTCGACGGCGGTCCGCTGGTGCTGGCGCCGGACTCGATCTGCGTGCACGGCGACACCCCGGGCGCGGTGGCGATCGCCCGGGAGGTGCGGGCGGCGCTCACCGGCGCCGGCGTCGCGCTGGCGCCGTTCGCCTGATGCGCGTCCTGCCGAGCGGGTCGTCCGCGCTGCTGGTGGAGCTCGACGACCTCGACGCCGTCCTCGGCTTCTCCGCCGCGCTGCGCGACCGGGCGCTGCCCGGCGTCGTCGACGTCGTCCCGGCCGCGCGGACGGTGCTGGTGGTGGCCGACGGCGACCTCGCCGACGTGCGGGCCGCGCTCGAGCGGCTGCCGTGGCGGCCCGGCCGGGCGGGCACCGGCGAGCGGGTCGAGCTGCCGGTCCGCTACGACGGCGCCGACCTCGCCGACGTCGCGGAGCTGCTGGGCACCGACCCCGACGGCGTCGTCGCGGCGCACAGCGGGCGGGAGTGGACCGTGGCGTTCTGCGGCTTCTCGCCGGGGTTCGGCTACTGCGTCCCCGACGGGCCGCCCTGGGACGTGCCGCGGCTGGCCACCCCGCGCACCCGGGTGCCGGCCGGGTCGGTGGGCCTGGCCGGCGGGTTCACCGGGGTCTACCCGAGCGCGTCGCCGGGCGGGTGGCGGCTGGTCGGGCGCACCGACGTCGCGGTGTTCGACCTGGCCCGCGACCCGGCCGCGCTGCTGCGCCCGGGCGTGCGGGTGCGGTTCGTGCCGTGCTGACCGTGCTGTCCCCCGGCCCGCTGACCACGGTGCAGGACCGCGGCCGGCCCGGGCTCGGCGGGATCGGCGTGGGCCGGTCGGGGGCCGCCGACCGCGCCGCGGCCGCGCTGGCGAACCGGCTGGTGGGCAACGACCCCGCGGCCGCGGTGCTGGAGGTGACCCTCGGCGGGCTGGTGGTGCGCGCCGGGGCGGACCTGCTCGTCGTCACCACGGGCGCGCGGTGCCCGGGGTCGCCGGTGCACGCCGCACCCGGCCTGCTCCGCGCCGGGGCGGCCCTGGCGCTCGGGACGCCGGCCGCCGGGCTGCGGACCTACCTCGCCGTCCGCGGCGGGATCGCCGTCCCGCCGGTGCTGGGCTCGCGGTCCACCGACGTGCTCTCCGGCCTCGGGCCGGCGCCGCTGCGCGCCGGGGACGTCCTGCCGGCCGGGGACGCCGCCGGCCCGCTGCCCGGCGTCGACCTCGCGCCGGTCGCCGACCCGCCCGCCGGGGAGGTGACCGTGCGGCTGCTGCCCGGCCCGCGCGCCGACTGGCTGACGGGGGCGGCGCTGGACGCGCTCGGCTCGGCCGCGTGGACGGTCACCGCGCAGAGCAACCGGGTGGGGCTGCGGCTGGCCGGCCCGCGGCTGGACCGCGCGGTCGGGGGCGAGCTGGCCAGCGAGGGGCTGGTCCGCGGCGCGGTGCAGGTGCCGCCGTCGGGGCAGCCGGTGCTGTTCCTCGCCGACGCGCCGGTGACCGGCGGCTACCCGGTGGCCGGCTACGTCGCCGACGGCGACGTCGACCGCTGCGCGCAGCTGCGCCCGGGGCAGTCGCTGCGGCTCCGGCGCTAGGCGCGCAGCAGCGTGACGTCGACGGTCAGGGTGCGGAAGGGGTTGGGCAGGCCGAGGGCGGCGGCGCGCTCGGCGTCGTCGACCTCGGGCACGTCCCGGACGAGGCTCTCCTTGACCCCGAACACCGCGTCGGAGTCGAGGTAGGGGCTGTCGGCGACGAACACGTGCGTGGTCACCGGCCGGTACCCCGGCGCCGCGGCGATGACGTGCAGGTGCGCGGGCCGGTTGGGGTGCCGGCCGGTGGCGGCGAGCAGCTGCCCGACCGGGCCGTCGTCGGGGATGGGGTACCAGCGCGGGACGACCGAGCGGAACCAGAAGCGGCCGTCGTCGTCGGCGGTGAAGAGCCCGCGCAGGTTGCCCGGCGGCTGGACGTCCGGCTGCTGGACGTCGTAGAAGCCGTCCGCGTTGGCCTGCCAGACGTCGACGGTGGCGCCGGCCAGCGGCTCGCCGTCCGGGCCGGTGACCCGCCCCGAGACCAGGCACGGGGCGCCCTTGCCGTCGAGGGCGATGTCGTCGCCGAGCTGCCGCTCCGGCGACTCGACCTGGTGGAAGGGGCCGAGCACGGTGGACTCGGTGCCGGTGCCGCCGCTGCGGTGGTTGATCGTCTCCACGAGCATCGAGACGCCGAGGACGTCGGAGAGCAGGACGAACTCCTGCCGCACGGCGTCGCTGGTGTGGCCGGTGCGGGTGAGGAAGTCGATCGCCGCGGCCCACTCCTCCTCGGTCAGCTCGACGTCCTTGACGAAGGCGTGCAGGTGACGGACCAGCGACGTCACCACCTGCCGCAGCCGGGGGTCCGGGGTGCCCGCGAAGCTGGCGGCGACGACGTCGGCCGAGCGCTCCTCGCTGAACAGCTCGTGCATGCCGGCCACTCTCCCGGGGCCGTGCACCTGCGCGGAAGTGCACGGCCCCCGGGCGCTCAGAACGGGTAGGCGGGCAGGTCGCCGCGCAGGGTGACCCACTGGGTCTCGGTGAACGCCTCGATGTTGGCCTGCGGCCCGCCGTGCCGGGAGCCGGTGCCGGACGCGCCGACGCCGCCGAACGGGGCGACCGCCTCGTCGTTGACCGTCTGGTCGTTGATGTGCACGAGCCCGGACGGGATGCGCTCGGCGAGCTCGAGGCCGGCGTAGACGTCGCGGGTGAGGATGCCGAGGCTCAGGCCGTACTCGGTGCCGGCGGCGAGCCCGGCGACCTCGTCGAGGCTGGAGAACGGCGTCACCGGGGCGACCGGCCCGAAGATCTCCTCCTGGTAGGCCGGGTGGTCGATCGCGACGCCGCCGAGGACGGTCGGCCGGTAGAACAGCCCCTCGTAGGTGCCGCCGGTGCGCACGGTGGCGCCCCGCTCGACGCTGGCGGTGACCAGGCCGTGCACGCGGTCGCGCTGCCCGGCGTCGATGAGCGGGCCGAGCGCCACCTGCTCGCGGAACGGGTCGCCGACCGGCAGCTTCTCGACCTTCTCGGTGAGGACGGCGGTGTACTCCTCGGCGATCGACTCGTGCACCAGGTGGCGGCTGGTGGCCATGCAGATCTGGCCCTGGTGGCTGAACGTGCCCCAGGCGCCGACGCTGGCCGCCGCGGTGACGTCGACGTCGGGCAGCACGATCAGCGCGGAGTTGCCGCCGAGCTCCAGGTGCGCGCGCTTGAGGTGCTGCCCGGCGAGCGCGCCGACGGCCCGGCCGGCCCTCGTCGAACCGGTGAAGGCGATGACCCGCACCTGCGGCGCGGTGACCAGCGCCTCGCCGACGTCGGCGCCGCCGGGCAGGACCTGGAAGACGCCGGCCGGCAGCCCGGCCTCCTCGAAGACGCGGGCGAAGACGGCGCCGCCGGAGACGGCCGTGCGCGGGTCGGGCTTGAGGACGACGGCGTTGCCGAGCGCCAGCGCCGGGGCGATCGCGCGGATCGCGAGGATGGTCGGCACGTTGAACGGCGCGATGACGCCGACGACGCCGGCCGGGACGCGGCGGGCGAAGCTCAGCCGCGGGGCGCCGGTGCGCAGCAGTTCCCCGTAGGGGTGGCTCGGCAGGGCGGAGGCCTCGTAGCACTCCTGGGCGCTGGTGTGGACCTGGAAGTCGCCGAACGGCTGGATCGCGCCGGACTCGCGGGCCAGCCAGCCCTTGATCTCGTCGGCGGCGTCCTCGAGCACCTGGCCGGCCCGGCGCAGGACCCGCGCGCGCTCCTCGAACGGGGCGGCGGCCCAGGCGCGCTGGGCTGCCGCCGCCCGCTCGGCTGCCGCGTGGACGTCCTCGGGAGTCGCCTTCCCCACCGGCGCGATGACGTCACCGGTGGCCGGCTCCACCGCGTCGTACGTGCCGCCGGACCCGTCGGTCCAGGCGCCGGTCCAGACCTTGCCCTGCCACGCGCCGTCGTCCAGGAGTGCCACGTCGTCCCTCTCTCGTCCTGCTGATGGTCCCGCTGCTTCCCGTTGCGCCTGCGATCCTGGCGGAGGTGTCCCGTGACCGCCGCGCAAGGGGTCGGCGAGGTCTGTGGACGGACCGCTGACCTGGGGATTCAGGGTGCAGGCGGTCGTCGGACCCACTAGCCTTCGATCATGTGTTCGGGTGGGCTGGGCGGCGGGGACGTGCTTGACGAGGTCGCCGCGCTGGTCGCCGAGCGCAACCGGATCGACGCCCGCCTGGCCCGCGCGGTGCGCGCCGCGGAGCTGTCCCAGGCGCCGGAGCGCGACGGGCTGAGGTCGATGGCCTCCTGGCTGCGCGGGCACTGCCGGCTCTCCGATGCCGCCGCTGCCCGGCTGGTGCGCACCGGGCGGGCGCTCGAGCACCTCCCGGCGCTGGCCGAGGCCCACGACACCGGTCTCGTGTCCGCCGAGCAGATGGCGAAGGCGGCCGAGGCGGTGACCCCGGAGCGGCTGGCCTCCGCTGTCGAGCAGGGCGTGGACCTGGCAGTGGTCGACGCGGTGCTCACCGGCGTGGCGATCGAGCAGCCGCACGCCGACCTCGTCCAGGTGGTGCAGCACTACTGCGACGCCCTCGATCCCGACGGGCCGGAGCCCGACCCCACCGAGGGGCGGTCGTTGACGCTGGCCCGGCACGCCGACGGGTCGCTGTCCTTCCGCGGCCACCTGGACGCGGTCGGCGGGGAGAGGCTGCAGACCGCACTCGAGGCGCACGTGCAGGCCGACCGCCCCGCCGGGGACGAGCGCAGCCGCGCCCAGCGGCTCGGGGACGCACTGGTGCAGGTCGCCGACAACGCCCTGGCCGCCGGCTCGCTGCCGACGCTGCGCGGCCACAGGCCGCAGATCGCCGTCGTCATCGACGTGGAGGACCTGGTCGATCCGGCCGGCGGGCCGAACGCCGGGCGGATGGGCTTCGGCGCCACCATCTCCGCCGCCCGCGCCCGCTGGCTGGCCTGCGACGGCGCCGTCTCCCGCGTGGTGTTCGGCCCCGACGGCGCACCACTGGACCTCGGCCGCGAGCAGCGGCTGATGAGCCGCCACATCCGCCGCGCAGCGGAACTGCGCGACGGGGGGTGCGTGTTCACCGGCTGCGGCGCCCCGACCTGGTGGTGCGATGTCCACCACCTGGTCCACTGGATCGACGGTGGCGAGACGTCACTGGAGAACTCGGCGCTGCTCTGCGAGCGCCACCACACCAAGGTCCACCACGGCTTCCGCGTGGAACGACAACCCACCGGGACCTGGCGCACCTGGCGGCCCGACGGCACCGAGATCACCACCCCGGCACCACTGCTGGCGCCCGCCGCCTGAGCGCGCCCGGGGGCCCTGGCGCGCCCTCCCGCCGTCAGGTCTCGGACCAGACGCCGAGCTGGTTGCCGCTCGGGTCGGTGAAGGAGAACCGGCGCCCGCCGGGGAACGCGTACGGGCCGTCGACGACGCGGCCGCCGGCGCTCGTGACGACGTCCACGGAGGCGTCCAGGTCGGCGGAGTACAGCAGCACGAGCGGGCCGCCGGCGCGCACCTCGTCGTCCAGGCGCAGGCCGCCGACCTCCTCCGCCGGGTCGTCGGGGTCCTGGATGCCGGCGTAGCCGGGGCCGTAGTCGGTGAACCGCCAGCCGAAGGCGTCGGCGTAGAAGCGCCGGGTCCGGTCGAGGTCGGTCACGGCGAGTTCGACGTAGTCGATGGCGTGGTGCCGGTGCCGGTGCCGGGGCGAGGAGTCGGCCATGCCCGGCAGCCTGCACCCGCGCAGTGACGGGGCACGGCACCACCGGGAGGCGGGCGGCGACCGGAGCGCTCCTCCCCGTGACGACGCACCGCGCCCCTCGAACGCCTCCGCGGCACGCCCCCGGACGGCCCGGCACCGTCCCGTCCCCCACCTACCGTCCTGCTCATGAGGGCCGGAGGAGTGCAGGCGGGAGGGGCGTACCTGGACGGGATCCGGAGCCGGCTGCTGCTCGCGGTCCTCGTCGGCCTGGGCGCGGCGCTCCTCCACCACTGGCTGGACGACGAGGTCACCGCGACGGTCCTCGTCGGGCTCGTCACCGTCGCCGCGATCGCCCTGACGCCCAGCCCCCCGGAGCCCGCCGGAGGGGACTGAGGGCCCGGGTCAGCCGGCGCGCATCTCCTCCAGGATCGGGCCGGCGACCTTGAAGGCGTGGTTGGCGGCCGGGACGCCGGCGTAGACGGCGGCGTGCTGGACGACCTCGGCGATCTCGTCCTCGGTCAGGCCGTTGTGCACCGCGGCGCGCACGTGCAGCGCGAACTCGTCCCAGTGCCGCAGCGCGATGCAGATCGACAGCGTGGCGATGCTGCGCTCGCGCCGCTCGAGGCCCGGCCGCTGCCAGACGTCGCCCCACGCCACCCGGGTGATGAAGTCCTGGAACCCGGCGGTGAACGGCGTCGTGTTCGCCACCGCCCGGTCCACCCAGGCGTCGCCGAGCACCTCGCGCCGGGTGCGCATCCCCGCCTCGCGGCGGGCCTCGTCGGTGGTGAGGTCGTCCGGGTCGAGCGGCGCGTCGCTCACGCGTGACCCCCGGCGGCGTCGAGGTGGCCGAGCAGCGCGCCGGTGACCTCCAGCGGCTGCTCCAGGTTGGGCAGGTGCGCGCCCGGGCTGACCGACAGCAGCGAGGCGCCGGCGATCCCGTCGGCGATCAGCTGCTGGTGCGGCGGCGGCAGCGCCGGGTCCTCCGCGCCGGACACCACCAGCGTGGGCGCGGTGATCCGCGCGAGGTCCTCGCGGGCGTCGAAGTGCCCGACCGCCTCGCAGCAGCCGGCGTACCCCTCGTCGTCGGCGCCGGCGATCATCGCCTCCAGCCGCGCCACCAGGTCCGGGTGCTGCGCGGCGTAGGCCGGGGTCAGCCAGCGGCTCACGATCGCCGGCGCGAGCGGCGCGGTCCCGCCGGAGCGGGCCTGCACCGCCCGGTCGAGGAAGCCCTGCGGCTCCGGCCTCGCCGAGGTGCACAGCAGCGCCAGCCGGCCCACCCGCTCGGGCTCGCGCGCGGCCAGCCGCATCGCCGTCATCCCGCCCAGGGACAGCCCCGCCACGTGCGCGCGCCGCACCCGGAGCCGGTCCAGCAGCGCGAGGACGTCGTCGACCAGGTCGTCGACGGTGTACGGCCCGGCCGGCGCGGGCGACTCCCCGTGCCCCCGGGTGTCGTAGGTGACCACGCGGTAGCGCTCGGCCAGGGCCGGCACCTGCGGGTCCCACATCCCCCGGGTGGCGCCCAGCGAGTTGGACAGGACGACGACCGGCGCGTCGGCCGGCCCGTCCTCGGTGTAGCTGACCTCGACCGCGGTCACGGTGCCCCTTCCACCAGCTGCTCGTGCTCGGCCAGCGCGGCGTCCACCTGCGCGCCGGCCTCCCCCACGTCCGGCGCGGCCGCGGCCAGCACCGCGGCGACGTCGACGTCGGTCCGCGTGGCCACCACCTCGGCCAGCGTCCGGCCCGTCTCGCGCGCGTGCCGCGCGGCCTCCGCGGCCACGTCGTGCGCCGCCCCCCGCCCCAGCGATGGCGTCAGCGCCTCGGCCAGCGCGCCGGCCAGCGACCCCTCGCCGGCCGCGGACACCGCCTCGGCCATCCGGCCGACGTCGGGCCGCAGCCCGCGCAGGCTCTCCGCCAGCCAGGACGCGGCCGACCCGACGGTGACGAGCAGGTCGGTCAGCGTCGGCCACTCGCTGTGCCACGCGCCGGCAGCCCGCTCGTGCTCCTGCTCCATCGCGCCCAGCAGCGTCGCCACCAGGCCCGGGGCCCGCCGCGCGCACGCCCGCGCCGAGATCGCCGCCACCGGGTTGCGCTTGTGCGGCATCGCCGACGACCCGCCCCGCGCCTGACCGGCAGGACCCTCGCCGATCTCCGCGACCTCGGCCACCTCCGACTGGGCCAGCAGCACCACGTCGACGGCGACCGTCGCCACCACGCCCGCGGCCGCGCCCAGCGCCCCGGCGAGGTCGGCCACCGGCAGCCGCGTGGTGAACCACGGCACGGCGGGCGCGACGAGCCCCAGCTCCTCCGCCAGCGCCGCCCGCACCGCCGTCCCGGCGCCCCGCGACGCGGCCAGCGTCCCGACCGCGCCGCCGTACTGCACCGGCAGCGAGGCGACCACCTCGGCCAGCCGCAGCCGCGCGCCGTCCAGCCCGGCGAGCCACGTGGCGGCCTTGAGCCCGAACGTCGTCGGCACCGCCTGCTGCATCAGCGTCCGGCCGACGACCACGTCGTCGCGGTGCGCCCGCGCCAGCGCCGCGCAGGACTCCGCCGCCGCGGCCAGGTCGGCGTCCAGCGCCGCCACCGCCCGCCGGGCGAGCAGCAGCAGCGCGGTGTCGAGCACGTCCTGGCTGGTGGCGCCGACGTGCACGGCGACGGCGTCGCGCTCCCCCACCGCGGCCTGCAGCGCCCGCACCAGCGGCGGCACCGGGTTGCCCGCGTCGGCGGCGTGCGCGACGACGGCCGCGAGGTCCAGCCGCGAGGGGTCGGCGCAGGCGGCGGTCACGGCGTCGGCGGCCGTCGCGGGCACCAGGCCCGCCGCGGCGGCGGCGCGGGCGAGAGCGGCCTCGACCTCCAGCAGCGCGCGGAACCAGGCGTCGTCGGACACGGCCGCCGCCGCACCGCCGCGGGCGAAGGTGCCGGCGAACAGACCTGTCACGGCGTCCTTCCTACCGGCGGCCGCGGGGTCTCGCTCGGACGGCAGCGCACCTCAGAGGGCGAAGAAGACCGTCTCGCGGTCCCCCTGCAGGTGCACGTCGAAGCGGTAGCCGTCCTCGGCGGGCCGGGCGAGCAGCGTGGCCCGGCGGTCCTCCGGCAGCGCGGCCAGCACCGGGTCCGCCGCGTTGGCCTCGGCCTCGTCGGCGAAGTAGACGCGGGTGACGACGCGGTCGAGCAGGCCGCGGGCGAACACCGAGACGTCGACGTGCGGCGCCTGCAGGCCGCCCTCGCCGTCGGGCACGCGGCCGGGCTTGAGGGTGAACACCGCGAACTCGCCGGTGATCGTGGAGGAGCGCGCGTAGCCGCGGAAGCCGGGGTACGCCGAGGGCCCGCGCGGGTCCTCCGGCGAGGGGAAGCGGCCGTCGGGGTCGGCCTGCCAGGTCTCGACCAGCGCGTCGGGGACGGCGTCGCCGGCGCCGTCGACCACCCGGCCGCGGATCCAGAGGCCGCCGGGCGTGCCCTCGGCGGCGGCCCACGCGCCGTCCGGCCAGGTCAGGCCGATCGCGAGGTAGGGCCCGACGGTCGCGCTGGGGGTGGTGCCGAGCCGGAACGGCTCGGTCAGGAAGCCGGTGCCGCGCTGCCCGGAGCGGGGCTGGAAGGGGACGGCCGGGTCCGGCGGGACGTCCAGCGGGTCCACGATCACGCCACGTCCCCGTCGTCGTCGGTCTCGAACGGCGTCTGGTCCGTGCCGCGCAGCACGATGTCCCACTCGAAGGCCAGCGCCCAGTTGTCCTGCGTGCGCTCCAGGGAGTGGCGGCTGACCGCCCGGTGCCGGGCCGCCGCGGGGATCGCGTTGAAGATCGGGTCCTGGCCGAACAGCGGGTCGTCCGGGAAGTACATCTGGGTGACCAGGCGCTGGGTGAACGCCCGGCCGAACAGGCTGAAGTGGATGTGCGCCGGCCGCCAGGCGTTGTGGTGGTTGCCCCACGGGTAGGCGCCGGGCTTGATCGTCAGGAACTCGTAGCGGCCCAGGCTGTCGGTGACCACCCGGCCCAGCCCGTCGAAGTGCGGGTCCAGGGGCGCGGGCCAGTTGTCGACGACGTGCCGGTAGCGGCCCGCCGCGTTGGCCTGCCACACCTCGACGAGCGCGTGGGGCACCGGGCGGCCGTCGCTGTCCAGGACCCGCCCGTACACGAGGATCCGCTGGCCGATCGCCTCGCCGCCGTTGCGCAGCGTCAGGTCGGCGTCCGCCGGCAGCACCCGGTCCTCGCCGAGCACCGGGCCGGTGACCTCGGTGAGCCGGTGCGGCAGGTCCACGGGCGTGCGCAGCGGCGCGCGCAGCGCGGTGCTCCGGTAGTCCGGGAAGCCGACGGGCGTCCGGGTCCCGTCGGGTTCGCGCAGGTACCGCGGCAGGACGAGCCTGCCCTCCGACGTGGTCCCGGTCATGGCGGGAACGTACGTCCGGGCGGCGGCGGCGGGCGAGCGTCGGGTCCCGTCCAGCGGAAGACGCCGGTCGGTCAGCGGGCCGCGGACGACGCCGCGAGGGAGGCCAGGTGGGCGTGCACGAGCGTCACCGCGAGCGCGCCCTCCCCGACCGCCGAGGCCACCCGCTTGACCGAGCCCTGCCGCACGTCGCCGGCGGCGAAGACGCCCGGCGTGCTGGTCTCCAGCAGCGCCGGCGGCCGGTCCAGCGGCCAGGCCGGCGTGACGTCGCCGCCGGCCAGCAGCGCCGCCCCGGTGAGCAGGAAGCCCCAGCGGTCGCGGGCCAGCGTCCCGGCCAGCCAGTCCGTGCGCGGCTCGCTGCCGATCATCACGAACAGCATCCCCGGCTCCTCGGTCTCCGCGCCGGTGTCCAGGTCGCGCAGGACGACGGTCTCCAGGACGTCGCTGCCGCGCCCGCCGGCCACCTGCACGCGGTACCGGACGTCGACCCGCGGCAGCGCCTCGAGCTCGCGGATGAGGTAGTCCGACATCGTCTCGGCGAGCGAGGACCGGCGGACCAGCACGGTCACCCGCTCGGCGTAGCGCGAGAGGTACACCGCCGCCTGCCCGGCCGAGTTGCCGCCGCCGACGACGAACACGTGCCGCCCGGCCATGGCCGGCGCCTCGCTGACCGCCGCCCCGTAGAAGACGCCGCGGCCGGTGAACGCCTCGAGCTCCGGCACGCCGACCCGCCGCCAGGCCGCGCCGGTGGCGATCACCACGCTGCGCGCCCGCACCGCCGTCCCGTCGTGCAGCGTGATCCGGTGCAGCCCGTCCTCGGTGCGCAGCGACGCGGCGGTGCGCATGAAGGAGAACGTCGTGCCGAACGCCCAGGCCTGCAGGTAGGCGGAGAACGCCAGCCGGCTGCCGCTCACCCCGGTGGGGAACCCGAGGTAGTTGCGGATCAGCGAGCTGGTGCCCGCCTGCCCGCCGACCGCCTCGCACTCCAGGTGCAGCGTGTCCAGCCCCTCGGAGGCGGCGTACACGCTCGCACCCAGGCCCGCGGGCCCGGCGCCGACGATCGCGACGTCGTGGACGGCGTCGGGGTCCAGCGGGTCGAACAGGCCGAACGCCTCGGCCACCTCCAGGTCGGTCGGCGCCTCGAGCACGGTCTGCTCGGGCCGGAACCGGACGACGACGACCGGCAGCCGCGGCTGCTCCAGCTCCAGGTCGGCGAGCATCGCGCGGCCCTCGGGCGAGCCGGCCTCGTAGATGCCGAGCGGGATGCGGTTGCGGGTCATCTGGTCGCGCAGGTGCTGGGCGTGCGGGTCCCACCGGTGCCCGATGATCCGCACCGCCTCGAAGCCGCCGCCGCGCCGCGAGGACCACTCGTCGAGGATCTCGGTCACCGAGCGGTGGAACTCCTCGTCGGGGCAGCCCTGCGGGGCGTACACCCAGCGGTCGAGCTGGCCGACGGTGATCGCCTCGAAGATCGGCCGGGCGGTCTCGAACGCGCCCCACCGGACCAGGGCCACGGCGATGGCACCGGGGTGCTCCGCGTGGCAGGCGCGCAGCACCTCCAGCCCGTCGGGGTCGTCCTCCCCGAGGCCGCCGAGGAGCACGGCCACCGTCGGGTCGCCCGCGGCGGACAGCGCGGCGTCCAGCTCGCCGCGGCCGGTCGCGGAGACGACGCGGTAGTCGCTGCCGTAGCGGCGCTCGAGCTCCCGGGTGGTCGAGGTCCGCAGGCCGGCGTCCCGGGCGACGACGGCCAGGGCGGTGCCGGTCACGACGCCGCTCCGGACGGGCGGGCGGGGACCGGGACAGGGGCACCGTGCACGGGGCTCTCCGGGTGCGCGCATCCCCCGTGCGGACCGTGGGCGCGGCCAGCCAACCACTCCCCCGGGCCCGCTGTCACCGGGTTCCGGGGCGCCTCCGCCGTCCCTAGACTCCGCGACGTCGGCGACGTCGGCGACCTCGGCAGGAGGTGCACGTGGCCGCTCCGGCGGGGACGCCCGGGATGCCGCGGACCATCGCGACGCCCGACCAGCGGCTGCGCGTCTTCGTCTCCTCCACCCTCGAGGAGCTGGCGGCCGAGCGGCGGGCGGTCCGCGACGCCGTCGCCCGACTGCGGCTCACCCCGGTGATGTTCGAGCTCGGCGCGCGCCCGCACCCGCCGCGCGACCTCTACCGCGCCTACCTCGCGCAGAGCGACGTCTTCGTCGGCGTCTACGGCGACCGCTACGGCTGGGTGGGCCCGGACATGGCGGTGTCGGGCCTGGAGGACGAGCTCGAGCTGTCCGGGGGGATGCCGCGGCTGCTCTACGTCCGCACGCCGGCGCCCGGCCGCGACCCCCGGCTGGCCCGGCTGCTGGAGCGGGTGCAGGCCGAGGGCGGCGTCTCGACCACGCCCTACCGCGACCCGGCCGAGCTCGGCGAGCTGGTCGCCGACGACCTCGCCGTGCTGCTGAGCGAGCGCTTCACCCGGTCGGTCCCGGCGCCGCCCGGGCTGGCCGCCGGGTGGCTGCCGACGCCGCCCACGCCGATGGTGGACCGCACCGCCGAGCTGGCCACCGTCACCGGGCTGCTGGGCGACCCGGCGGTGCGGCTGGTGGTGCTCACCGGGCCCGGCGGCATCGGGAAGACCCGGCTGGCGCTGGCCGCGGCCGCGGCGGTGGAGCCCGGCCGGGACGGCGTGTGGTTCGTCGACCTCTCCGGCGTCCGCGACCGCGCCGACGTGCCCGCGGCCGTGGCCGAGGCGGTCGGGGTGTCCGCCGAGGGCAGCCGCCCCCTGCTCGACCAGGTGGCCGACCGGCTGGCCGGCCGCCGGGCGCTGCTCGTCGTCGACAACCTCGAGCAGGTGGCCGGCGCCGCCCCGGACCTCGCGGCGCTGCTGGCCCGCTGCCCGCTCACCCAGCTGCTGGTCACCAGCCGCGCCGTGCTGCGGCTGCGCGGCGAGCACGACGTGCCGATCGAGCCGCTGCGGACGCCGGCCGCCGACGACGACCCCGGCTCCGCCCCCGCGGTCGAGCTGTTCGTGGCCCGCGCCCGCCAGGCCGACCCCTCCTTCGCGCTCACCGCCGCCACCGCCGGCCCGGTCGCCGAGCTGGTGCGCCGGCTCGACGGGCTGCCGCTGGCGGTCGAGCTGGCCGCGGCCCGGGTGCGCACGCTGCCGCCGCGGCTGCTGCTGGCCCGCCTGGACCGCGCGCTCGACCTCGGCGACCCCGACGTCGACGTCCCCGACCGCCAGCGCACCCTGCGGTCCACCATCGCCTGGAGCCACGACCTGCTCGACGAGCGCGGCCGGGCGCTGCTGGCGCGGCTGTCGGTGTGCGCGGACGGCTGCACCCTCGACACCGCCGAGGTGGTGGGCGCCGGCCGGGGCGAGGACGGAGCCGGCGACCTCGACGTCCTGGAGACGCTGTCGGACCTGGTCGGGCACAGCCTGGTCACCCCCACCGACACCGGCGACGGCGAGCCGCGGTTCCGCATGCTCGAGCTGGTCCGCGCGTTCGCCGCCGAGCGGCTGCGCGAGCGCGGCGAGGAGGAGGCGACCCGGGTCCGCTGGGCGCAGCACCTGGCCCGGCTGGGCGCCGAGGCCGGCGCGGGGCTGGGCGGCCCGGCCGCGCGGCTGTGGCGGGACCGGCTGGACGCCGAGACCGCCGACCTGCGCGCCGCGCTGCGCTGGGCGGTGGCCACCGACCGCCTCGCCCTCGTCGTCCGGCTCACCGCGCCGACGGTCCGCTGGTGGTGGGCGCGCGGGCTGCTGCCGGCGATGGCGGGGCTGGCCGAGCAGACGGCGGCGCTGCCGTCGGCGGCCGCGCTGCCGCCGGACCTGGCCGCCCGCTCGGCGGGGGCGCGGGCCGCGCTGCGGTTCGCCCTCGACGACGCGGCGAGCGCGGCCGGCCTGCTCGACGGCGTGGTCGACGACGCCCGCCGCCGCGACGACGCGTGGCTGCTCGGCCACGCCCTCGGCGCGCGGGCGATGAGCCTGTCCCCGGCCGACCCGCGCGTCGTCCCGCTGCTGGACGAGGCGCTGGACCAGCTGCGGCGCAGCGGCGACGGCTGGTCGGTCGCGTTCAGCGGGATGCTGCGCGTGGGGGTCGCGCTGGCCGGCGGGGACGTGACCGCCGCCGAGCGGGTCGCGGGAGAGGCGCGGGAGCTGGCCGCGGCGGCCGCCGACGACCAGCTCGCCGCGCTGCTCGGCGACGCCCTGGCGCTGGCCGCGCTGCTGGCCGGCGACCTGCCCCGCGCGCGGGCCCGGCTGGACGAGGCCGTGGCGCTGCACCGGCGCACCCGCGACCTGGAGGGCGCGGCGACCTGCCTGGAGGTGCTCGCCGCGCTCGCCCTCGCCGAGGGCCGGCACGCCGCGGCGGCCCGGCTCGTGGGCGCCGCCGACGCCGCCCGCACCACCCTCGGGGTGGCCCGCTGGTCGCCGCACCAGGCGCTGGCCGACCGGCTGCGGGAGGCGCTGCGCGCCGCGCTCGGGGACGACGGCGAGGCGCGCGGGCGGGCCGCCGGCGCGGCGCTGGGCCCCTGGGCCGCGCTGGACGAGGAGCTGGGCGGGCCCTCCTGATCAGCCGACCGCGACCGGCGGGTACTGCGGCAGCGGCGCGGTCCCCGGGTGGGCCACGGTGAACCGGCCGAACTCCTCGTCCCGGCCGGGGTGCACGGGGGCGGGGGCGTCCGCCGTCCCGAGCGGCCGGCCCGCCGGCAGCGTGCTGCGGTACCCGACGGCGCGGAAGGCGGCCAGCGGCGCGAGGGACAGGCCGAGCGCGCGCAGCGCGTCGGCCACCGGGTGCTCGCCCAGCGCGAGCTCGGCACCCCCGGGCCGCGCCTGCCAGCGGGCGAGCACCGGGATCCGCGTCTCCAGCAGCCGCCCGCCGCGGACCGACCACAGCGTCCGCGCCGGGCTGCCGCGCAGCGCCGGGCCGCGGGCGCGCACGGTGTGCACCAGCACGCCGGCGCCGGCCTCCGACAGCCGGACCCGCTGCCGGCCGGGCTCGTCGACGAAGTCCATGTCGCCCAGCCACTTGGGCAGCCCCCACTCGGCGCGGCCGAGGTCCCGGGCCTCGCGGGAGGTCACCGGCAGCTGCAGCACGAAGCCGCCGACCGCCGGGCGGGCGCCGCGCACCGGCCGGCCCGCGACGACGCCCGCGGTCACGCCCACCTCGCCGTAGGGCGCCAGCACGCGCGTGCCGCCGTCGGCGTCGGTCCAGGTGACCGTGCGGTAGCGGAAGGCGTGCACCGCGACGAGCGTGCGGCCGCCGGGCAGGGCGAGCGGCCGGAGCAGCGGCCGGCCGCCGTCGCGGGGCAGCAGCGCGGCGACCGCGCCGGCCGAGGCGAGGTGGTAGGAGCTGGCCACCGCCGCGTCGTGGTAGGCCAGCGGCAGCCGGACGGGATCGGTCACGCACCCCAGCCCACCGGGCCGGGACGCGCACCGGCAGGGTCCGAGGTCCTCCGGCTTCCGCTGGGTGGGAGACTGGTGGGGTGGCGGGCGGTGCGGGCGAGCGGGGGCGGTCGGTGACCTCCCGCGCGCTGGCCGTGCTCGACGCCTTCGACGCGAGCGCGCCGCGGCTGACCCTCACCGAGATCGCCGAGCGGTCGGGCACGCCGCTGACCACCGCGCACCGGCTGCTCGCCGAGCTCACCGGCTGGGGCGCGCTGGCCCGCCGCGCCGACGGCCGCTACGAGATCGGCCGCAAGCTGTGGGACCTCGGCCTGCTCGCCCCCGTGTCGCTCGAGCTGCGCCAGGTGGCCGCGCCGTACCTGCTGGACGTGCACACGGCCACGCGGGACACCGTCCACCTCGCCGTCCGCGACGGCCTGTCGGCGCTGTACGTCGAGCGCATCTCCGGCCGCGAGTCGGTGCCGGTGGTCAGCCAGGTGGGCAGCCGGCTGCCGCTGCACGCCACCGGCGTGGGCAAGGTGCTGCTCGCCGCCGCCCCCGACGACGTCGTCGCCGAGGCCCTGGCCGCGCCGGCCCGGGCCACCCGGCACACCGTCGTCGAGCCGGCCCGGCTGCGCCGGGAGCTCGCCGAGGTGCGCCGGCGCGGCTTCGCGCGCACCGCCGAGGAGATGTCGCTGGGCACGCTGTCGGTGGCCGTGCCGGTGCCGGTGGAGCGCGGCGGCAGCACCGCCGTGGCCGCGGCCCTGGGGATCGTCGTCCCCAGCCACCGGCGCGACCTCTCCCGGCTGGTGCCGGTGCTGGAGGTGGCCGCGCGGGGCATCGGCCGTGCGCTGGCCCGGGCCGCGCACCTGGGCTGACCGGCACTTCCGCTGGGCGGCAGACCCAGGTGTCCCCCCGCGGACGGCCCGGGTCACACTCGCCGCATGCGCACCCAGGTGGGGATCATCGGCGCCGGCCCGGCCGGCCTGCTGCTGTCGCGGCTGCTCGCGCTGCAGGGCATCGACTCCGTGGTGCTGGAGAACCGCTCGCGCGAGTACGTCGAGGCCCGCATCCGCGCCGGCATCCTCGAGCAGAACACCGTCGACGTCCTCACCGAGGCCGGGATGGGCGACCGGCTGCACCGCGAGGGCCTCGAGCACCGCGGCATCCACCTGCAGTACCCGGGCACGCGGCACACGCTGGACTTCCCCGAGCTGTGCGGCCGGCGGGTGTGGGTCTACGGCCAGACCGAGGTGGTCAAGGACCTGGTCGCCGCCCAGCTCGCCGGCGGCCCGCCGCTGCACTTCGAGGTCTCCGACGTCGCGGTCGAGGACGTCGACACCGACAGCCCGCGCATCCGGTTCACCGACGCCGACGGGACGGCGCAGGTGCTCGAGTGCGACGTCGTCGCCGGCACCGACGGCTTCCACGGCCCGTCGCGGGCCGTCGTCGCCGAGGGCACCCGGCAGCGGCTGTGGGAGCGCACCTACCCGTACGCGTGGCTGGGCATCCTGGCCGACGCCGCCCCGGCCACCGACGAGCTGATCTACGCCTGGCACCCCGAGGGGTTCGCGCTGTACTCGATGCGCTCGCCGTCGGTGTCGCGGCTGTACCTGCAGGTCGACCCGTCGGAGCGGATCGAGGACTGGTCCGACGACCGCATCTGGGAGGGCCTGGCCACCCGCTTCGCGCACGAGGGCTGGGAGATCAACACCGGCCCGGTGCTGGAGAAGTCGATCCTGCCGATGCGCAGCTTCGTCAGCGCGCCGATGCGCCGCGGCCGGCTGTTCCTCGCCGGCGACGCCGCGCACATCGTGCCGCCCACCGGCGCCAAGGGCCTCAACCTCGCCGTCGCCGACGTCGTCCTGCTCTCCCGCGCGCTGGTCCGGCTGCTGCAGGAGAAGGAGACCGACCTCGCCGACGCCTACTCCGACACCGCGCTGCGGCGGGTCTGGCGGGCCACCCACTTCTCCTGGTGGATGACCTCGATGCTGCACACCACCGGCGACCCCTTCGACGCCGAGCTGCAGCTGTCGCAGCTGCGCCGGGTGTGCTCGTCGGAGGCCGCCGCCCGCGAGCTGGCCGAGAACTACACCGGCCTGCCGTACTAGCCGAGCAGCTCGCGCACCCGGCCGGCGGTGCCCGGCGCCAGCGGCAGGTGCGGCAGCACGCCGGTCACCTCCTCGGGCTCCAGTCCCTGCTCGGCCAGGACGGCCACCAGCCGGGCGGCGCCGTCCGGGGGCACCGGGGAGGGCAGGCCGGCGTCCCGGACGGCGGCCAGCGCGAGGAACAGCGCACCGGACAGCCCCTCGTCCGGCTCGGGCTCCGCGTGCGCCGGCGCCGCCGCGGCGCGGGTGGCGGCCTCGGCGGCGCGGACCAGCGACAGCGGCAGCCCCTCCGACTCCACCTCCAGCAGCGGCGTGCGGCCCAGCGCGGCCAGCACGAGGTGCTCGGCCTCGGTGCGCAGCGGCCCCTCCCACTCCATCGCGTGCACGACCTCGCCGAGGTCGGCGCCGTCCTCGCCGAGCTCGTCGAGCAGCTCGGCCCACCGCGCCGGCCGGGTGCGGCGGGCGCGGTCGGCGGCGAGCACGCAGGTCTCGCGCACGAAGGGCTCGAGGACCTCGCGGTCGAACCGGTCGGCGAACACGGTGCCGTCGGCGTCGACGGCGTTGAGCGCGTCCTGGAAGCTGCCCGGGCGGGCGTCGCCGAGCTCGATCCGGCCGTCCTCCTCGCCGGACAGCGGCTGCCCGGTGGCGGCGCGGTCGCCGATGGTGGTGCCGGTGGCCACCAGCCGGCCGCGCAGCCGCAGGTGGTGCGGCCGGTCGGACAGGCCCACCGCCCAGGCGCAGGCCTCGGCGATCAGCGCCGCGCGGCGCTCCCGGAGCACCTCGCGGCCGAGCAGCCCGACCCAGTCGACGTCGAAGGAGGAGCCGTCGAAGGAGGAGCCGTCGAAGGAGGAGCCGTCGGAGGTCACGCTGTCGAACACCCCTCCTTGCTACCCCTCTCGGAGCGGTCCGCGGAGCAGCGCCTCCACGGTGGCCGCCGCCCCGCGGGTGCGCAGCGAGTCCAGCGCGGCCCGGTAGGCGGCCGCGAAGCGGGGGCGGTCGCCGAGGTCGCCGAACAGCTCGCGGTCGGCCAGCGGCGCGAGCGGGTCCTCCCGGGACCGGCGCGCCGCGGCGACCAGGCGGTCGCGGCGGGCGTCGACGAGGCCGGCGGCGTCCCCGCGCCGCTCGAGCCCGTGCACCCACGCCGCGACCACCGCCGCCGAGCGCCGCACCTCGCCGCCGCGGTCCAGGTTGGCCCGCAGCACCGGGAACAGGAACTGCGGCAGCCGGTCGGAGGCGTGCTCGACGATCCGGGCGAGGGTGTCGCGCACGTGCGGGTTGCCGAAGCGGGTGACCAGCTCGGCCCGGTAGCGGCGCAGGTCGGTGCCCGGGACCGGCGGCAGCGTCGGCGTCCCCTCCTCCTCCAGGTAGCCGACCAGCAGCTCGCGCAGCAGCGGGTCGCGCGTCGCCTCGTGCACGTGCTCGTGGCCGAGCAGCGGGCCGAGGTGGCCGAGCACCTGGTGGCCGGCGTTGAGCAGCCGCAGCTTCATCAGCTCGTACGGCACGACGTCACCGACCACCTGCACCCCGACGTCCTCCAGCGGCGGCCGCCCGGCCGGGAAGGCGTCCTCGAGCACCCACTGCGTCCACGGCTCGCACACGACCGGCCAGCGGTCCTCGACGCCGAAGGTGGCGGCGAGCCGGGCGCGGTCGTCGTCGGTGGTGACCGGGGTGATCCGGTCGACCATCGACGACGGGAACGGCACCTCCCGGGTCACCCACTCGCCGAGGGCGTCGTCGCGCAGCCCGGCGAAGGCGGCGAAGCTGCGGCGGGCCAGGGCGCCGTTGGCGGGCACGTTGTCGCAGGAGGCGACGGCGAACGGCGGGAGCCCGCGGGCGCGGCGGCGCACCAGCGCCTCGGTGACCAGGCCGAAGACCGTCGCCGGCGCGGCGCCCGGCCGGAGGTCGGCGACCACGGCGGGCGCCGTCGCGTCGAACTCGCCGGTGGCCGCGGACGCGTTGTAGCCGCCCTCGGTCACGGTCAGCGTGACGATCCGGGTGCCCGGCGCCGCCATCGCCTCGACCACCGCCCCGGGGTCGTCCGGCGCGAGCCGGTAGCCCACGAGCGAGCCGACCACCCGGGCGGTGAGGTGGCCGTCGGGGTGCTTCTCGACCAGCGTGTACAGGCGGTCCTGCGCGGCCATGACCTCGGCCATCCGCCGGTCCGCCGGCAGCACGCCGACGCCGCAGATCCCCCAGTCCTGCCCCGCGCCGGCCTCGAGCAGCCGGTCGAGGTACAGCGCCTGGTGCGCGCGGTGGAAGCTGCCGACGCCGAGGTGGACCACCCCCGCCCGCACCGCGGCGCGGTCGTAGCGCGGCGTCCACACCGACGCGGGCAGCTCGGCCAGCGTCGCGGCGCTCAGCCGGGTCATCGGCGCTCCTCGGGGTCCGGGACGGGACCTCCTCCTACCCCGCCCGGGCGGGCACCGGCACGCGCTGGAGGTCGGTGGCGACGACGAGGTCGCCGTCGAACTCCTCCCGTGCCTCGTCCGTGAAGGCGCGCGGGTCGGCGTAGCGCTGGGAGAAGTGGGTGAGCACCAGCGTGCGCACCCCGGCCTGCGCGGCGACCCGGGCGGCCCGGCGGGCGGTGAGGTGCCCGTACCGCTCGGCCAGGGCCTCGTCGGCGGCGAGGAACGTCGCCTCGATGACCAGCAGGTCCGCGCGGTCGGCGAGCGCGGGGACGGCGTCGCACATGCGGGTGTCCATGACGAAGGCGAACCGCTGCCCGGGCCGCGGCGCGCTGACCTCGGCGAGCCGCACCGTCCGCTCCCCCACCCGCAGGACGCCCTCGCGCTGCAGCCGGCCGACGTCGGGACCGGCCACGCCCGCCCCGGCCAGGCGGTCCGGCAGCATGCGGACGCCGTCGGGCTCGGTCAGCCGGTAGCCGAAGGACTCGACCGGGTGGCTGAGCCGGCACGCCTCGAGGACGCCGGCGGGGTCGTCGGCCAGCCGACCGTCCCCGGACACCGGCTCCTCGCGGACCTCGGCGAGGTCGGCGAACGGGGTGGCGTGCCGCAGCCGGTCGAAGAAGACCTGCCCCGACGCCGGGTAGTGCGCGACCACCGGGTGCGCGACGCCGTCCAGCGACATCCGCTGGACGACGCCGGGCAGGCCCAGGCAGTGGTCGCCGTGGAAGTGGCTGAGCAGGATCCGGTGGACGGCGCTGCTCGGCACCCCGGCGAGCAGCATCTGCCGCTGGGTGCCCTCACCGGGGTCGAACAGGAAGCCTCGGCCGTCCCAGCGCAGCAGGTAGCCGTTGTGGTTGCGGGTGCGGGTGGGCGCCTGGCTCGCGGTGCCGAGCACGACCAGCTCCCGCGCCGCCACCCCCGCGACGCTACCGGCGCCGGCCGCTAGCCGAAGAGGTCGGACAGGAAGGACTCCTTGCGCTTCTTGCCGTGCGAGCCGTAGGAGCCGTGCGACGACGAGTGCGAGGAGCCGCGCACCGCGCCGAGCACCTCGTTCACCACGGCGCCGAGCCCCGCGCCGCCGGCGGCCGGATACTGGCCCCCGTGCTGCTGCGGTGTGCCGTGCTGCTGTGGCGGCTGCTGGGCACCGTGGCCGCCGGACTGCGCGGCGGCCGGCGCGGCGTGCCAGGAGTTCTCGGCGTCGATGAGCCGCTCGAGCTCCCCGCGGTCGAGGAAGATGCCCCGGCACTCGGTGCACTGGTCGACGTGGACGCCGTTGCGCTCGTAGGTGCGCATCGTGCCGTGGCACTTGGGACAGACGAGATCCATGCCGCACGGTACGACGCACGCGGGACCCCCGGAGACCGGGACCGCGTGCCAGGGTGCGCGCCCGTGAGGACAGAGCGCACGGTGACCCTCCGGTTCGGCACGGCCTCCCGGCGGAGCGCCACCCACACCAACCTCTCCGCCGTCCGCAGCGACGGGCCGGTCCTCTGGGTGGCCGGTGACGAGACCGCCACGATCGAGCGGCTGGTGGCCGACGACCCCGCCGACCCCACCTCCTACGGCGACCAGGCCACCTTCTCCCTCGCCGACCTCGTGCCGCTGCCCGGCGGCACCGGCCCCGGGGTCGAGGAGGAGGCGGACGTCGAGGGCCTCGCGCGCACCGGCGACGCGCTGTGGGCGGTCGGCTCGCACAGCCTGCGGCGCCGCCGCATCCGCGACGAGCACGACGGCGAGCAGGCGCTGCGCCGCCTGGCGCGGGTCACCGGCCAGCCGCGCCGGCAGGTGCTGGTGCGCATCCCGGTGGTCGACGTCGACGGGCTGCCCACCCTGGTCAAGGACGACGGCACCCGCAGCGCCGCCGTCTTCGGCACCCGCGGGAAGGACCTGCGCGACCTGCTCGCCGACGACGAGCACCTCGCGCCGTTCCTGCCGATCCCCGGCAAGGACAACGGCCTCGACGTCGAGGGCATCGCGGTCTCCGGCGAGCGCGTCTACCTCGGCCTGCGGGGCCCGGTGCTGCGCGGCTGGGCGGTGGTGCTCGAGCTGCGGCCGGAGGTCGACCGGCGCGACCCCGCCCGGCTGCGCCTGCGGAAGTTCCCCGACGGCCGCCGCTACCGCAAGCACGTGCTGCGGCTGGCGGGCCTGGGCGTGCGCGACCTGTGCCCGCAGGGCGAGGACCTGCTGGTGCTCGCCGGCCCGACCATGGACCTCGACGGCCCGGTGTACGTCTACCGCTGGCACCAGGCCTGCGCGGCGGAGGAGCCGACCGTCGTCCGCGGCGACCGGCTCACCCGCGAGCTGGCGCTGCCCTTCGGCGACGGCGACGACCACGCCGAGGGCATCGGCCTGCTCGGCCCGGCCGGGGACGGCCGGCTGCTGGTCGTCTACGACAGCCCCGCGCCGGCGCGGCTCACCGCCGACGGCGGCGTGCTGGCCGACGTCGTCCGGCTGCCCTGAGTCAGCCGACCCGGACCGGCCGGGCGGCGACGACCCCGGCCGCCGCCAGGCCGAGGCCGACGGCGAGCAGGAGCAGCAGCGGCGCGGTCCACCCGCCGGTCGCCTCCGACAGCGCGCCGACGACGACCGGGCCGAGCGCGCCGACGCCGTAGCCGACCAGCTGGCTCATGCCCGACAGCCGGGCCGCGGCGTCGGCGTCGGCCGCGCGCAGCACCACGAGGGTGACCGCCAGTGCGATGCCCGCACCCTGCGCCAGCCCGCCGACCACCGCCCACGCGGGCCACACCCCGGGTGCGGCGAGCAGCCCGGCGACCGGCACCACCCACAGCGCGGCCACGCCGAGCGCGAGCCCCGCCTGCCCGGGGCGGCGGGCGAGCACGGCCGGCACCAGCAGGCTGCCCGCGATGCCGAGCACCTGGTAGACGGAGGCGGCCACCGAGCCGGTGGCGGCGTCGGTGCCGGCGCGGGCGGCCAGCAGCGTCGGCAGCCACGCGGTGAGCGAGAAGTACAGCGTGGAGTGCAGCGCCTGCACCGCGGTCACCGCCCACGCGACCGGCGACCGCCACAGCGGCCGCGCGCGGGCGGAGCGGGCGGCCGGGACGGGAGCGGCGGCGTCGGCGTGCCGCGCGGCCGCCGCCCAGACGACCGCCGCGACGACGGCGAGCACCCCCTCCGCGGCGAGCGCGCCCCGCCAGCCCAGCACCGCCGCCAGCGGCGCGGTGAACGCCGCGCCCGCGGCGGCGCCGGCCACCAGGGCCGCGGTGTAGAGGCCGGTCACCGTGCCCGCGCGCCGGCCGAACCCCGCCTTGACCACGGCCGGGAGCAGCACGTTGCCCACCGTCATGGCCGCGCCGGTGAGGAAGGTGCCGGCCAGCAGCACGGGGGCGCCGTCGAGGACCCGCAGCCCCTGCGCGACCGCGAGCAGCACCAGCGAGCCGAGGACGGCCGCGCCCGCGCCGACCCGGCGCCCGACGGCGGCCGAGGCCGGCGCCAGCAGCGCGAAGCACAGCACCGGCAGCGTGGTCAGCAGACCCGCGGCGGCCGCGGAGAGGCCGAGGGCGGCGCGGACGTCGTCGAGGACGGGCCCGACGGCGGCGATCGCGCCCCGCAGGTTGAGCGCCGTCAGCAGAACGGCGGCCAGCAGCAGCCGGCCGCCGGGCGAGGCGGCCGGCACGCCCCCATCCTGCGCCGCCGACCGCGGACACGCCGGTTCCGGACCCGGTGCGGATCGTGAAACACGGGCCGCTAGTGTCCCAGCGGCCCGTGGTCCAGCTCACACAGCGGTGAGCTCACGGGCGACCCAGGAGGTCCCGTGCGCATCCCCGTCCCGCGATCCCTCGGCCGGTCCGTCCTCGCCCTGGTCACCGGCGCCGTGCTCGTCACTGGCGCCGTCGTCACCGCCGGCCCGGCCGCCGCGGTGCCCGGCAACGGCAACGGCGGCGGGGCCGGCAACGCCGCCCCGACGCTCGTCCAGACCGACGAGGGCAAGCTCCGCGGCACCCGGCTCGACGGGTACCGCACCTTCGAGGGCATCCGGTACGCCGAGGCGCCGGTCGGCGAGCGCCGGTTCCGCCCGCCCGTGCCGGTGCAGCCCTTCCGCGGCGTCGCCGACGCCACCACCCCGCACGAGCCGTGCGCGCAGCTGGCCAACGGCACGACCAACGCGTTCCAGACCTTCAACGAGGACTGCCTGTTCCTCAACGTCACCACCCCGGCGGGCCTGGACGCGGCCCGCTCGGACCTGCCGGTCATGGTGTGGATCCACGGCGGCTCCTGGGTCTACGGCAACGGCGCCAACTACGACGCCTCGACGCTGGCCGTCGAGGGCGACGCCGTCGTCGTGACGATCAACTACCGCCTCGGCCCCCTGGGCTTCATGGCCCAGCGCGACCTGTCCGCCGGCAACGGCGCGGTCGGGTCCGGCAGCGCCGGGCTGCTCGACCAGCAGGAGGCGCTGCGCTGGGTGCAGCGCAACATCGACGCCTTCGGCGGCGACCCGGACAACGTGACGGTCCTCGGCGAGTCCGCCGGCGCCTCCTCCGTCTGCGCCCAGCTGGCCTCCCCCACGGCCGCCGGCCTGTTCGACAAGGCGATCGCGCAGAGCTACAGCTGCACCGCCACCTACGACACGCTGGCCGCCGAGGAGGCCACCGGCCAGACCGTCGCGACCACCGTCGGCTGCGCCACCGCCGCCGACGTCGCCGCCTGCCTGCGCGCCGCGCCCGCCGAGGCGCTGCTGCGCGCCTGGCCCGGCGGCTCGTTCGTCGTCGGCGGGTCGTCGCTGCCCGAGCAGCCGGGGACCGCGATCGCGGCCGGCCGGTGGAACCGCGTGCCGGTCGTGCACGGCAACCTGCAGGACGAGAACACGCTGTTCACCCCGCTGTCGCTGACCGAGACCCAGCGCCAGGCGCTGCTGTCGGCCGACCCGGCCGTGTACACGGCCACGCTGCAGCAGCGGTTCCCGGGCCGGGCCGAGGCGGTGGCCCAGCGCTACCCGCTGGCGGAGTACGGCTCGACGCTGCGGGTGCTGGCGGCCGTGGCCAGCGACGTCGGCAGCGCGCTGTCGACCTGCACCCACGTGGCGGCCCACGACCTGCTCCGCGGGCAGCAGCCGTCGGGGGTCTTCGCCTACTCGTTCCGCGACCAGGACGCCCCGGCCCTGCTGGACTTCCCGTACGACCCGGCGCGGTACGACGAGGGCGCCCAGCACGCGGGCGAGCTGCCGTACCTGTTCCCGGGCCTGTTCGGCGGCCCGCTGACCGCCGAGCAGCAGGCGCTGTCGACGACGATGGTCCGCTACTGGACCAACTTCGCGGCCACCGGCGACCCGAACGGCCGCGGCGTCCCGGCGTGGAACGCCTACCGCACCCCGGCCGACGTCCAGGGCCTGGACGTCGCGTCGCAGGGCGGCGTCGGACCGGTCGACGTCGCCGCGGACGCGAACTGCGCGTTCTGGGCGACCCGCTGAGCACCTGAGCAGGGCGCCCGGGCACCACCCCGGGCCCCGGGAGCGGCACGTCCGGTGACCGCCACCCGGGGCCCGGGGCACGTCCCGCCCCACCCGTCCCACGCTCCGAGAGCCGGATCTACTGATCGGTAACGAATGTGGGATCGTCGAGGAACACGTCGAGACGGCGTCACACCGCCGTCAGGAGAGAGGTCCCATGCGGTTGCAGCTTTCCCCGGAGATGGAGGCCTTCCGGGATGAGATGCGCACCTTCTTCACCACCCAGGTGCCGCAGGAGATCCGCGACACCGTCGCGGCCCACCGCCACCTGACCCGCGACCAGTACGTCGAGGCCCAGCGCGTCCTCAACGCCGCCGGCCTGGCCGTGCCGCACTGGCCGGTCGAGTGGGGCGGCCGGGACTGGACGCCGCTGCAGCGCCACATCTGGCGCGAGGAGATGCAGCTCGCCAACGTCCCCGAGCCGCTCGCCTTCAACGCCAGCATGATCGGCCCGGTCATCGCGACGTTCGGCAACCAGGAGCAGAAGGAGCGCTTCCTGGCCAAGACCGCGAACCTCGACATCTGGTGGTGCCAGGGCTTCTCGGAGCCCGACGCCGGCTCCGACCTCGCCTCGCTGCGCACCACCGCCGTCCGCGACGGCGACGACTGGGTGGTCAACGGCCAGAAGACGTGGACCACCCTCGGCCAGCACGCCGACTGGATCTTCTGCCTGGTCCGCACCGACCCGACCGCGGAGAAGAAGCAGCGCGGCATCTCGATGCTGGTCTTCCCGATGGACACCCCGGGCGTGACCCTCCGCCCGATCCAGCTGATCGACGGCGGTCACGAGGTCAACGAGGTCTTCTTCGAGGACGTCCGCGTGCCCGCCGAGAACCTGATCGGCGAGGAGAACCGCGGCTGGGACTACGCCAAGTTCCTCCTCGGCAACGAGCGCGTGGGCATCGCCCGGGTCGGCGCCACCAAGAAGCTCATCGCGCAGGCCAAGGAGCACGCCCGCGAGGTCGTCGTCGCCGGCCGGCCGCTGTCGCAGGACCCGCGCCTCACCGCGCGCATCGCCGAGCTCGAGAACGAGCTGCTGGCCCTGGAGCTGACCGCGCTGCGCGTGGTCGCCAACTCCGCCGACGGCAAGCCGCACCCGGCCTCCTCGGTGCTCAAGCTGCGCGGCTCGGAGCTGCAGCAGGCCGCCACCGAGCTGCTGGTCGACATCGCCGGCCCGCTGTCGGTCGCGTCCTTCGCCGACGGCGGCTCGCAGGTTCCCGAGTGGGCCCGGGTGGCCACGCCGGAGTACCTGAACTACCGCAAGGTCTCCATCTACGGGGGCTCCAACGAGGTCCAGCGGACCATCATCGCCGGCACGATCCTGGGGCTGTGAGCTAGCAGTGGACTTCCAGTACGACAGCGAGCAGAACGACCTCCGCGAGGCCGTCGCGGGCCTGCTGGGCCGCGCCTACGGCGACAGCGAGCGGCGCCGCCAGGTGGTCGCCACCGACCCCGGCTTCGACGAGAAGACCTGGGCGCAGCTGGCCGAGATGGGCGTCCTCGGGCTGCCCTTCGCCGAGGAGGACGGCGGCATGGGCGCCGGCCCGATCGAGGTGGCCCTGGTGGCCGAGGAGATCGGCCGGGTGCTCGCGCCCGAGCCGTTCGTCGAGGCCGTGGTCCTGGCCGGTGGCCTCGTCGCCGCCGTGGGCACCGCGCAGCAGCGGGCGGCGGTCCTCGGGCCGCTGTCCGAGGGCGGCAGCGTGCTCGCGTTCGCGCACGCCGAGCCCGGCACCCGGTGGAGCCCGGCGGCGTCGGCCGTGACCGCCACGCAGGACGGCGGCACCTGGCGGCTGACCGGCGTCAAGGAGCCGGTGCCGGGCGGCGCCCGCGCCGACGTCCTCGTCGTCAGCGCCGTGACCGAGGGCGGCACCTCGCTGTTCCTCGTCCGGGGCGACGCCGAGGGCCTGACCCGCACCGGCTACCACACCCACGACGGCACCCGCGCGGCCAACGTCACCCTCGACGGCACCCCGGCCGAGCTGCTCGGCGAGGGCACCGCGGACCGCACCGCCGACGTCGAGCGGGCGCAGGCCCTGGCCCGGATCGCCTACAGCGCCGAGGCCGTCGGGGCGATGGACACCGCGCTCAAGACGACCGCGGAGTACCTGAAGACCCGCAAGCAGTTCGGCGTCACGCTCAACCGGTTCCAGGCGCTGACCTTCCGCGCGGCGGACATGTACGTGTCCCTGGAGCTGGCCCGCAGCACCGCGCTGTGGGCGAGCATGGTGGCCGACACCGGCGGCGACGTCGTCACCGCCGCCGACCGCGCCCGGCTGCAGACCAGCCGCGCCGGCCGGCACGTCGGCAAGGAGGCCATCCAGCTGCACGGTGGCATCGGCGTCACCGCGGAGTACTCGGTCGGCCACTACACCAGCCGGCTGACCGCGATCGACCACCTGCTCGGCGACGGCGACTGGGCCGCCGACCGGCTGGCGTCGGCCGTGGACTCCTACCCGACGGTCGACCCGCTGGGCGCCCCGTACACGGGCTGACACCCCGCAGCAGCAGCCGGCGGCCGGCGTCCCCTCCGCGGGGGCGCCGGCCGCTGCCGTTCCCGCCGGCCGACCACCTAGGGTCCGGCGGGTGCTCGCCTGGCTCCTGGTCCCCGCCGTGCTCGCGACGGTCCTCGCCTGGGCCGCGGCGCGGCTGGTCCGGCGCCGCGCCCGTGGCCGCCGTGGCGGGCGGCTCGCCGCCGTCCTGGTCGCCGTCCTCGCCTGGCTGGCCGTCGCGGCGGGCGGGCTGCAGGTGTGGGCGCGGGCGTCCCTGGACTCCTCCGGCATCGCCCGCGCGATCGTGTGGATGGACGCCGACGTCGACGACCGGCTCCGGTTCCCCGAGCTGCCGGTCCCGGCGGGCGGCACCCCGCTGCCGCTGACCGCCGGCTCCCTTCCCGCCGGCGTCCTCGACGAGGTCACCGTCCCCGGCGGCGGCACCGAGGACCTCGCCGCGCTGCTGGACCGCACCCAGACCACGGGCTTCGTCGTGCTGCGCGGGAACGAGGTGCTGCTCGAGCGGTACGGCGCCGGCGGCACGCGGGAGACGCCGATGACGTCGTTCTCGGTGGCCAAGTCGGTGCTGTCCACGCTGGTCGGGCTGGCGATCGACCGCGGCGCGATCGGCGGCCTGGACGACCCGGTCACCGACCACGTCCCCGAGCTGCTAGACCGCGACCCCCGCTTCGGCGCCATCACGCTGCGGCACCTGGTGACCATGTCGTCGGGCCTGTCCTACGAGGAGGAGGGCCTGCCCTGGAGCGACGACGCGCTCACCTACTACGACGTCGACCTGCGGCGGCTCGCCCTGTCGGCCGAGGTCGCGCAGGAGCCGGGGCGGGAGTGGCTGTACTGCAACTACAACCCGCTGCTCGTGGGCCTGGTGCTCGAGCGCGCCGTCGGCGAGCCGGTCGAGGACTTCGCCGCCGAGGCGCTGTGGGGCCCGATGGGCGCCGAGGCGGACGCGAGCTGGAGCGCCGACAGCACGGCCAGCGGGTTCCCCAAGATGGAGAGCGGGTTCAACGCCGTCGCGCGGGACTGGGCCCGGTTCGGGCTGCTGTTCGCCCGGGAGGGCCGCGCCGGCGACCGGCAGGTCGTGCCCGCCGCGTGGGTCGCCGAGGCCACCGCCCGGGACACCTCCGCCGACCCCGCCGAGCACTACCAGTACTGGTGGTGGGTCGACACCGAGCGCGAGGGGCGGTTCTACGCCCGCGGCAACAAGGGCCAGTACGTCTATGTCGACCCGGCCACCGACGTCGTCGTGGTGCGGCTCGGCCGCGAGGAGGGCGTCGACGACTGGCCGGCGGTGCTCCGCGACGTCGCCGACCGGGTGGGCTGAGCGGGCGGCCCCTGCAGGGGGCCGTCGGTCAGTCGCCGACGATGGCGCGGCGCAGGTCCTCGGCGTCGGCGCGCACCTGGTCGAGCACGGCTGCGACGCCGTCCTCGCGCAGCAGCCCGCCGCTGAGCCGCTCGACCGGCACCGGCACGTGCTCCGGGTCGGCGTGGCGGGCGCCGAGCTCGAACGCGACCCGCAGCAGCGTGCCCTCGGCGGAGGTGGGGTCGTCGACGGCGGCCAGCGGCGCGACCATCGCCGGCGGGAAACCCCACTGCTCCAGCGCCACCGCGGACAGCCGCAGCGCGGAGATGCCGTACCGGCACACCTCCGCGGTCCGCCGTGCGGCGAAGGGACGCTGCCCGGCGGCCAGCTCGCGGTAGCCCTCCTGGTCGGCGGCGTGCAGCAGCGCCACGCCGACCTGGGCGAGCAGCCCGAGGCACAGGGCGTCCTGCGGCCGGCTGCCGAAGCGCGGGGCCAGTGCGGAGGCGGCCAGCGCGATGCCGGTGCTGGTCTCCCAGAACCGGTCGGGCAGCTGCGACTCGTCGTCCAGGCACGTCAGCGCGACCGTCGCCATGGTGCGGACCGCGGTGAACCCGATGACGGTGACGGCGAACTGCAGCGTCGTCGCCCGCCCGCTCATGCCGAAGTAGGCCGAGTTGGCCAGCTTCATCACCCGGCCGGCCAGGGCGACGTCGGCGGCGAGCACGTCGGCGAGGGTGCGGGCGCTGGCGTCCTCGGTGTTGGCGACGGCGACCACCTGCGCGGCGACCGGGTGCTGCGCGGCCATGGTGTCGATGCCGGCGAGCAGCCGGTCCAGGTCCACCGCGGGGCGGGACAGGGGCACCGCGGTCACCGGGCACCCACCCAGGTGGCGACGGCCGCGCCGTCCATCGGCTCGGCCAGGGAGAAGCCCTGCAGGTAGGTGGCCCCGAGCTGGCGCAGCGCCACGGCCTGGGCGGAGGTGGCCACGCCCTCGGCGACGGTGGACAGCCCCAGGCTGCGGGCCAGCGCGATGACGGCGCTGGCGATCTCGACGTGCCCGTCGGCGAGCTCGGCCACGAAGGACCGGTCCACCTTGAGGCAGTCGACCGGCAGGTGGCGCAGGTAGGCCAGCGACGAGTAGCCGGTGCCGAAGTCGTCGATCGCCAGCGCCACCCCGAGGTCGCGCAGCCGCTGCAGCAGCGCACGGGCGGCGGCGGGGTCGGTCATGAGCGCGGACTCGGTGATCTCGATCGACAGCCGGGCCGGGGCGACGCCGTGCCGGTCCAGGGCGGCGACCACCTCGCCGGGCAGGCCGGCGTCGAGCTGCAGCGCCGAGACGTTGACGTTGACCTGGGGCGGCGCGGCCGCGCCGAGCGTGCGGTCCCACTCGGCCACCTGGCGGCACGCCTCGTCGAGGACCAGCAGCCCGAGCGCGCCCACCAGCCCGCTCTCCTCGGCCAGCGGCACGAACGTCGCGGGGCTGATCGGGCCGCGCTCGGGGTGCACCCAGCGGGCCAGCGCCTCGACGGCCTCCAGCGAGCCGTCGGCGGCGGAGACGATGGGCTGGTAGTGCAGGCCGATCCGCCGCTGCTCGATGGCGTCCCGCAGGTCGGCGACCAGCCGCAGCTTGTCGCGGGCCTCGGCGCGGCCGGCGCGGTCCAGCACCCGCACCCGGCCCTTGCCGCCGGCCTTGGCCTGGTACATGGCGATGTCGCAGTCGCGGACCAGGTCCGCGGCGTCGGCGTGCTCGGGGGCCTGCACGGTGACGCCGACGCTGCAGTGCGGCCGGAACCGCACGCCGGCCAGGTGCACCGGCACCGCGAGCGCGGCGACGATGCGCTCGGCCAGCGCGGCGGCGTCCGCCTCGTCGACGTCCTCGCAGACGACGACGAACTCGTCCCCGCCGAAGCGGGCGACCAGGTCGCCGGGGCGGACCGTGGCGCGCAGCCGCCCGGCGACCTCCACCAGCAGCTCGTCGCCGGCCTCGTGGCCGAGGGAGTCGTTGACCACCTTGAAGTCGTCGAGGTCCAGGAACAGGCAGGCCAGGCCGCGGCCGCCGGCGGTGAACCGGCCGGCGAGGTGCTGGTCGAGCAGGGTGCGGTTGGGCAGGCCGGTCAGCGGGTCGTGCTGGGCCTGGTGCGCCAGCCGCGCCTCGAACGCCATCCGGTCGGTGACGTCCTCGACGGTGCCGAGGAAGCCCGCGCCCGCGCCCGGGGTGAACACGTGCCCGAAGCGCAGCACGGTGGTCCGCTCGGTGCCGTCGGGGCGCACCAGGCGCGCCAGCACCTCGCCGTCCCCGCCCTCGAGGACGGCGGCCACGACCTCCACGACGGCGCCCAGGTCGTCCTCGTGCACGCAGCCGGTCCACCCGGTGCCCAGCAGGACCTCGGCGGGCCGCCCGGCCAGCCGGCAGAACGCGTCGTTGACGTGCGCCAGCCGCATGCCCTGCTCGGACAGCAGCGTCGGGACCGGCGAGCGCTCGCTCAGGGTGGCGAAGCGGCGCTCGGCGGCGTCGGCGCCGGCGCGCGACACCCGGTCGGCGTTCCCGGCCCCGGGCGTGATCGCCAGCGTCCACGCGTCCCCGGCCGGCGCGGGGGTCGCCCGCACGACCGCGTCGGTCAGGCCGCCGTCCGCGGTGCGGACGGGCAGGGCCAGCCGGGAGGTGTGCTCGCGGCGCAGCAGCAGCGGGAGCTCGCCGGCGGCGAGCGTGGGGACCAGGTCGGTGACCGGCCGCCCGGCGAGGTCCTCCGGGGCGGGACCGAGCAGCCGGACGGCGCCCTCGTTGGCCCAGGTGACCCGCGGCGCGTCCCCGATGGTCTCGGCCACGAGCAGGGCGGTCCCCTCGCCCCCCGCCGCCGCGGAGAAGACCGCGGCCACCACCTCCGGGGTCACGGCACCGGCCGGACCCGTGACGGGCGGGCTGGCGGGCACGGGCGTCCTCCTCGACTGCGTCGGCCTGCACGGTCGGTGTCCCCGCACGGGGACACCCCCGCTGCGTCGGCACCGGCGGGGCCGGACTGCAGCCGGGGACGCCGTCCCCTCACCCCGAGGGGTGGGTCCGGGCCGCCTGCGATCCGCGTCACGATCGGGTCCCGGGGGGCGAGGGATGCCGGGTGCGCCTGTCACCATGCAGCCCCGGGGTGGCGAGAGCCCGCCTCCCCCGCAGCACCACCCAGGCCCGCCGGCAACGACGCCGGCCCGAGCTGTCGTTGGAGTGCGCGTGCTCATCGGTGTGCCCGCAGAGACCCGGCGGAACGAGACGCGGGTCGCCGCGACCCCCGCGAGCGTCGGCCGGCTGTGCGCCCTCGGTCACGAGGTCCTCGTCCAGTCCGGCGCCGGGGAGGCGGCCAGCTGCCCCGACGAGGCCTACGTCGCCGCCGGCGCGCGGATCGGCTCGGCCGCCGAGGCGTGGGGCGCCGACGTCGTCCTGCACGTCAACGCCCCGACCCTCGACGAGGTCGCCCGGCTGCGCCCGGACGCGGTGCTGGTCAGCCTGCTGGCCCCGGCCCTGGCGCCCGACCTGCTCGACGCGCTGACCGCCCGCGGCGTCACCGCCCTGGCGATGGACGCCGTCCCCCGCATCTCCCGCGCCCAGTCGCTGGACGTGCTGTCCTCGATGGCCAACATCGCCGGCTACCGGGCCGTCGTCGAGGCCGCGCACGCCTTCGGCCGGTTCTTCACCGGGCAGGTCACCGCGGCGGGCAAGGTGCCGCCGGCCAAGGTCTTCGTGGCCGGCGCCGGCGTCGCGGGGCTCGCCGCCATCGGCGCGGCGAGCAGCCTGGGCGCGATCGTGCGGGCCACCGACGTGCGGCCCGAGGTCGCCGAGCAGGTGCGCTCGCTGGGCGGCGAGTACGTCGGCGTGCCGGCCGACGAGGAGGAGCAGGCCGCCGGCAGCGGCACCGGCTACGCGTCGGTGACGTCGGAGAGCTTCAACGCGCGGGCCGCCGTCATGTACGCCGAGCAGGCCCGCGACGTCGACGTCGTCATCACCACCGCGCTCATCCCCGGCCGCCCGGCGCCCCGGCTGCTCACCGAGGACATGGTGGCGAGCATGAAGCCGGGCTCGGTGGTCGTGGACATGGCCGCCGCGCAGGGCGGCAACGTCGCCGGCTCGGTGCCCGACGAGGTGGTGGTGACCCCGAACGGCGTGACGATCATCGGCTACACCGACCTGCCGGCCCGGCTGCCCGCGCAGGCCTCGCAGCTGTTCGCCACCAACCTGGTCAACCTGCTCACGCTGCTCACCCCCGGCAAGGACGGGCGGCTGGTCCTGGACACGGACGACGTCGTGCAGCGGGCGATGACCGTGACCCGCGACGGCGAGCTGCTGTGGCCCCCGCCGCCGGTGCAGGTCTCCGCCGCCCCGGCCGCCGCCGCGCCGCCACCGGCGCCGCTGCCGCCACCGGAGAGGAAGGCGCCCAGCCCCCGGCGGCGGGCCGCGCTGGTGGGCCTGGCCGCCGCGCTGCTGTTCCTGCTGGCCGCGTTCTCCCCCGACCAGCTCATCGGCAACCTGACGGTGTTCGCGCTCGCCGTCGTCGTCGGCTTCTACGTCATCGGGCACGTGCACCACGCGCTGCACACCCCGCTGATGAGCGTCACCAACGCGATCTCCGGGATCATCGTGGTCGGCGCCCTGCTGCAGCTGGGCCACGTCAGCACGGTGGTCACCGTGCTCGCGTTCCTCGCCGTCCTGCTGGCCAGCATCAACGTGTTCGGCGGCTTCGCCGTGACCCGCCGCATGCTCGGCATGTTCCGGAGGGCCTGACCGCCATGACCGCCACCACCGCCGCGTCCGCGGCCTACATCGTCGCCGGCCTGCTGTTCGTCCTGAGCCTCGCCGGCCTGTCCCGGCACGAGACCGCCAAGGCGGGCAACGCCTACGGCATCGCCGGCATGGCCGTCGCCCTGGTCGCCACCGTCGGGCTGGCCTGGCGCGACGGCGACGCGCTCGCCGTCGGGCTGATCGCCGTCGCCATGGCCCTCGGCGCGGCCATCGGCCTGTGGCGGGCGCGCATCGTCGAGATGACCGGCATGCCCGAGCTCATCGCGCTGCTGCACAGCTTCGTCGGCCTCGCCGCGGTGCTCGTCGGCTGGAACGGCTACCTGTCGGTCGAGGGTGCCGGGTCGTCAGGGGGCGGGGCCGGCGAGGCCGAGGAGCTCGGCCTGCCGGTCGGCATCCACTCCGCCGAGGTCGCGATCGGCGTCTTCATCGGCGCGGTCACCTTCACCGGCTCGATCGTCGCGTTCCTCAAGCTGTCGGCGCGGATCAAGAGCAACCCGCTGGTGCTGCCGGGCAAGAACGCGCTGAACCTGGGCGCGCTCGCGGCGTTCGCCGTCCTGACCGTCGTCTTCGTCGTCTCGCCCAGCCTGGGCGTGCTCGCCGCGGTCACCGTGCTGGCGCTGGCGCTGGGCTGGCACTTGGTCGCCTCGATCGGCGGCGGCGACATGCCGGTCGTCGTCTCGATGCTCAACAGCTACTCCGGCTGGGCGGCCGCGGCGTCGGGCTTCCTGCTCGACAACGACCTGCTGATCATCACCGGCGCGCTGGTCGGCTCCTCGGGTGCCTACCTCTCCTACATCATGTGCCAGGCGATGAACCGCTCGTTCCTGTCGGTCATCGCCGGCGGCTTCGGCAACGAGGGCAGCACCACCGGGGCCGGCACGGTCGAGGGCGAGCACACCGAGACCACCGCCGAGGAGGTCGCGCAGCTGCTGCGCGACGCCGACAGCGTCGTCATCACCCCCGGCTACGGCATGGCGGTCGCGCACGCGCAGAACGCCGTCGCCGACCTCACCCGCACCCTGTCGGACAAGGGCGTGCCGGTCCGCTTCGGCATCCACCCGGTCGCCGGCCGGCTGCCCGGGCACATGAACGTCCTGCTGGCCGAGGCGAAGGTGCCCTACGACGTCGTCCTGGAGATGGACGAGATCAACGACGACTTCCCGAAGACGTCGGTGGTCCTGGTCATCGGCGCCAACGACACGGTGAACCCGGCCGCGGCGGAGGACCCGGGCAGCCCGATCGCCGGCATGCCGGTGCTGCACGTGTGGGAGGCCGAGCACGTCGTCGTGTTCAAGCGGTCGATGAGCACCGGATACGCCGGCGTGCAGAACCCGCTGTTCTTCCGCGAGAACACCCGGATGCTGTTCGGCGACGCGCGCGAGCGCGTCGAGGACATCCTGCGGGCGCTGTGAGCGTGCTCGTCAGCCCGGCGTGGCTGATCGGCGGGCTGCGCAACGTGCCGGGCTTCCTGGCCACCGACGGGCGGGGGCTGGCGTTCGTCAGCGACACCCCGGTGTTCGACGTGCCGCTGGGCGCGGTCACCGACGTCTCGTGGCCGTGGTGGTGGTTCGGCGGCGGGCTGAGGCTGTCGGCGGCCGGGCAGCGGTGGAAGGTCACCTTCGTCCGGCCGAACGGCATGCCGCCGCCGCGGCCGTCGGTGCTGGCGTCGTCGGTGGGCACCGTCGGGGTGCTCACCGGGACGCTGCCGCCGCACGCGCTCGCCGACCTCGACGCGCTGCGCGGGCTGGCCGACGTCCGCGACGGCCGCGCGGCCGGGCGGCGCTGGCGCGAGGTGCTGCCGGGCTGAGTTGCGGGGCGGTCGGCACGGGCGCGACGGTGGACGACGTGGACCCCTTCCGCCTCGGCATGCCGAAGATCCCCGGCCTCACGGAGCTGCTCACGCTCCTGCAGACGCAGACCGAGGCGCTGGCCCAGCTGCCGCGCACGCTGACCGACCTCAACTCCGCCGTCCGGGAGCTCATCGCCGCGACCTCGACGGCGACGTCGGCCATCGCGTCGGCGCAGCGCACCGCGGAGCGGCTGGAGGGGCTGGTCGGCGAGCTGGAGGAACCGGTGCGGGCGCTCAAGCCGGGGCTGGAGCGGGTCGGGCGGGTGCTCGACGACCCCGCCGTCGAGGCGGTGCCGGACATCATCCGCACCATCGACGAGGACCTGATGCCGATGATCGCGACGCTGCGTCAGGCCCAGTCGCGGGTCGCCGGGGTCACCGGCCTGCTGCGCCGCCGCGTCCGCCCCGACGACCGCCCCGACGACCGCCCCGACGACGCGGACGCGGCCGGCTGACGCCCGGTGCGGCCGCCGTCCAGTGCGCCGGGCGCCCGAGGACGGCGGGCAGCCGGGTGCCGCCGTCGCCGCGGGCGGCGGCCACCTGCGGGCGCGTGAGGAACAGCGCGCCGGTGAGGTCGGCGCCGCGCAGGTCGGCCGCGCGCAGGTCCGCGCCGAGCAGGTCGGTGCCGGTGAGGTCGGCCCCGCGCAGGTCCGCGCCGAGCAGGTAGGCACCGCGCAGGCTCACCCGGCGCAGGTCGGTCCTCCGCAGGTCGGCGCCGACCAGGTCGGCGCCGCGCCGGTCGTCCCCACCGGGGCGGACGGCGGCGCTGACCCGGCCCAGCAGCTCCCCCGCCTCCGCGCGGACGACTCCGGCGTCGACCGCCGCCAGCTCGGCCGGTGAGCCCGCGGCCAGCCGCTCGGTGCGCCCGAGAGCGGTCGTGACCTCGTCGTGCAGGCCGGCCGGCAGCGGCAGCGCGGCCGCCTCGGTGAGGTACCAGAGCAGCTCGTGCAGCTGCCGCAGGACGGGGAACGCCGCCGCCACGCCGGGGTCGGCGGCCGGGCGCTCGACGGCGGCGGCCCGCACCAGCCGCTGGCCGGCGCCGAAGCAGTCGAAGACCGTGCAGCCCGGGAAGCCGCGCTGCCGCAGGTCGGCGTGGATGCCGCAGCGGGCGTCCGCGGTGAGGTGGACGCAGGCCCGGCCCGCCGGCTTGTCGATCGCGAAGTCCGCGGACGCGGCGAACGCCGGGAGCACGCAGCACAGCCCGGCGCAGGACGAGCAGTCGGCGGCCAGGTCCCGCCGCCGGTCGGCGGGGGCGGCCGCCGGCGGGGCGGGAGGGGTCACCGGTCGAGGGTATGCCGCGGGCATGGACGTGCTGAGCAGCCGCGTGCTCCTGCGGCCCACCGACCCCGCGCGCTCGCAGGCGTTCTACCGCGACGTCCTCGGGCTGGCCGTGTACCGCGAGTTCGGCCCGCCCGAGCACCGCGGGCTGGTGTTCTTCCTCGGCAACGGCCTGCTGGAGGTGTCCGGCCGGGCCGACCAGCGCCCGCGCGGGCTGGCGCTGTGGGTGCAGGTGCGCGACCTGGCCGCCGAGGTGGCGCGGCTGGCCGGGGCCGGCGTCCCCGTCGTCGCGGAGCCCGGGCGCATGCCGTGGGGCCTGCTGGAGGCGATGGTCGAGGACCCCGACGGCGTGGCGATCGTGCTCGTCGAGGTCCCCGCCGACCACCCGCTCCGGGTGGACGTCCGCCCGCCCGGCTGAGACGCGGCGGCCGTGCTCCGCCTTTCGCGCGCGAAAGGCGGCCCGGTCCCTAGTCGGTGCCGGACTCCATCGCGGCGCGGTCGAGCGCCTCGTCGTCGACCGGGGTGGTGCGGCCGGCGATCGCCTGCGCGCCGCCCTCGGTCATCCGGTCGATCAACCCGGTGGCGGCCGCCTGCGCGGCGCCGATGACGGCGGGCTCGGCCCCGCCGCCGACCATGCCGAGCCGTGCGTACTGCTCGAGCTTGGCGCGGGAGTCGGCGATGTCGAGGTTGCGCATGGTCAGCTGGCCGATCCGGTCCGTGGGCCCGAAGGCGGGGTCCTCGGTGCGCTCCATCGACAGCTTGTCCGGGTGGTAGCTGAAGGCCGGGCCGGTGGTGTCGACGACCGACCAGTCCTCCCCGCGCCGCAGCCGCAGCGTGACCTCGCCGGTGACGGCCATGCCGACCCACCGCTGCAGCGACTCCCGCAGCATGAGCGCCTGGGGGTCCAGCCACCGGCCCTCGTACATGAGCCGGCCCAGCCGCCGGCCCTCGGTGTGGTAGGTGGCGAGGGTGTCCTCGTTGTGGATGGCGTTGACCAGCCGCTCGTACGCGGCGTGCAGCAGCGCCATGCCCGGCGCCTCGTAGATGCCGCGGCTCTTGGCCTCGATGACCCGGTTCTCGATCTGGTCGGACATGCCCAGCCCGTGCCGGCCGCCGATCGCGTTCACCTCGAGCACGAGGTCGACGGCGGAGGCGTACTCCTTGCCGTTGACCGAGACCGGCCGCCCGTTGGCGAAGCCGATCGTCACGTCCTCGGTCTCGATCTCGACGGCGGGGTCCCAGAACCGGACGCCCATGATCGGCTCGACGATCTCGATGCTCGCGTCGAGGTGCTCCAGCCGCTTGGCCTCGTGGGTGGCACCCCAGATGTTGGCGTCGGTGGAGTAGGCCTTCTCCGCGCTGTCCCGGTAGGGCAGGCCGTGCGCGGTCAGCCACTCCGACATCTCCTTGCGGCCGCCCAGCTCCTCGACGAACCGGGCGTCCAGCCACGGCTTGTAGATCCGCAGCGAGGGGTTGGCCAGCAGGCCGTACCGGTAGAACCGCTCGATGTCGTTGCCCTTGAACGTCGAGCCGTCGCCCCAGATCTGGACGTCGTCCTCGAGCATGGCGCGCACCAGCAGCGTGCCGGTGACCGCGCGGCCGAGCGGGGTGGTGTTGAAGTAGCTGCGCCCGCCGGAGCGGATGTGGAACGCGCCGCAGGTCAGGGCCGCCAGGCCCTCCTCGACCAGCGCCTCGCGGCAGTCGACCAGCCGGGCGACCTCCGCGCCGTAGGCGGTGGCCCGGCCGGGCACCGAGGCGATGTCGGGCTCGTCGTACTGGCCGATGTCCGCGGTGTAGGTGCAGGGGACCGCGCCCCGGTCGCGCATCCAGGCGACCGCCACGGAGGTGTCGAGACCACCAGAGAAGGCGATCCCGACGCGTTCGCCGACGGGCAGGGACGTGAGCACCTTGGACACGAGAGAGATTATGCACGTCCGCGCATGACCATTCACGGGCGGGGGTCGGGGCGCCCGCGCCCGTGGGGCAGGATCGCAGGAGTGCCGGACCTCTCCCTCGGCGACGACCTGCGCGGTCTCGTCGACGCCGCCCCCTCCCCGTTCCACGCCGTGGCCGAGCTCACCCGCCGGCTGACCGCCGCCGGGTTCAGCGAGCTGGCCGAGGCCGACGCGTGGCGGCTCGCCCCCGGCGGGGCGCACTTCGTGGTGCGGCAGGGCAGCCTCGTCGCGTTCCGGCTGGGCAGCGCCCCGCTCGCCGACGCCGGCATGCGGCTGGTCGGCGCGCACACCGACTCCCCCACCTTCCGGGTCCGGCCGCGGTCCGACGTCCGGCAGGCCGGCTACCGGCTGGTCGGCGTCGAGCCGTACGGCGGCGGGCTGTGGCACACCTGGCTGGACCGGGAGCTGACCGTCGCCGGGCGGGTGGTGCTGCGCGGCGGCCGCACCGCGCTGGTCCGGCTCGACGGCGCCCCGCTGCGGCTGCCGTCGCTGGCCGTCCACCTGGACCGGAGCGTGCGCGAGGGGCTGACGCTGGACCCACAGCGGCACCTGGTCCCCGTCTGGTCGCGGGACCTGGACACCGAGCCCGGGCTCACCGAGGCGCTCGCCGCGGCCGTCGGGGCATCGCCGGGCGACGTCGTCGGGCACGACCTGGTGCTGGCCGACACCCAGCCCGCGGCCCCCGCCGGCGCCGACGGGACGTGGGTCGCGGCGCCGCGGCTGGACAACCTGGCCAGCTGCCACGCCGGCGTGACGGCGCTGGTCGGCGCGGCGCCCGGCGAGCGCACCCAGGTGCTGGTCGCCAACGACCACGAGGAGGTGGGCAGCGGCTCGACGTCGGGGGCGCGCGGCAGCTTCCTGGAGGACGTCGTCCGCCGGCTGGTCGCCGTCACCGACCCCGCGGACCCGCAGGCGCTGCCCCGGACGCTCGCGCGGTCCCGGCTGGTCTCGGCGGACATGGCGCACGCCGTCCACCCGACCCGGTACGACCGGCACGAGCCCGCCCACACCCCGCAGCTCGGCGGCGGCCCGGTGCTGAAGGTGAACGCCGACCAGGCCTACGCCACCGACGCGGCCGGCGGCGGCTGGTTCGCCGAGCGGTGCGCCGAGGCGGGCGTGCCGGTGCAGTACTTCGTCTCCCGCGCCGACCTGCCCTGCGGCTCGACGATCGGCCCGCTGACCGCCACCCGGCTGGGCGTGGCGACCGTCGACGTCGGCGCGCCGATGCTGGCCATGCACTCCTGCCGCGAGCTCGCCTCCGCGCTCGACGTGCCCCTGGTGGTGGCCGCGCTGACCGCCTGCTACGAGGACTGAGCGGGCGGCGGTTCCTGGCCGGTGGGCCGGTCGGCCGGCCGGTCCGACGGGGAGCGGCGGAGGACGTCGGCGAAGGACTCCTCCAGCCGCGCCCACGTGCCGCTCCACTCGACGAGCGGCTCGAGGATCCGCTCGAAGACCGCCAGCTGCTCGTCGAAGGCCTGCAACTGACCCACCAGACCCTCGACGAGCTGCCGCTGCGCCCGCACCGACGACGCGATCGACCGCACCTGCGCCGCCGACATCGCCCCGGGCGGCGAGGGCAGCCGCGGCAGCGACAGCCCCGACGGGACGGCGCCGGCGGCCAGCCGGGTGGCCCGGTCGGTGAAGCCGCGCAGCTGCGCCACGAACTCCTCGACCGACCGCGCCACCAGCCCGCCGTCGCGGGGCCTGTCCTCGGACTCGCTCACGCGCACCTCCCCCGGCCCGCCCGCCCCGGTCGGCGGGAACCGGACCCAGTCTCGCGGCTGCGGACCTCAGCCGCCGGTCAGCGCGCGCAGCGTCTCCGCGTTCCGGACCGCGTGGCCGTACCCGTCGTTGTTGAAGTACGCGTAGACGTCGCGCCCCTGCCCGGCCCACTCGCCGATCCGGTCGGCCCACCAGCACAGGTCGGCGTCGGGGTAGGAGCCGGCGTACAGGTGCGCGGCGTCGGGCCCGTGCAGCCGGACGTAGACGAACGGCGCCGTCGCGCGCAGCACGCACGGCAGGCCGGCGCCGCTCATCACGCAGTAGGCGGCGCCGTGCCGCTCGAGCAGCGCGAACACGCCGTCGTCGTGCCAGCTGGGGTGCCGGAACTCCACGGCCACCCGCATCCAGTCCGGCAGCAGGCCGAGGAAGTGGTCGAGCCGGGCGTCGTCGCGGGCGGCGGCCGGGTGCAGCTGGACCAGCAGCACCGCCCGCCGGGGCCCCAGCTCGTGCCAGGCCGCGGTCATCCGCTCGACCCAGGCCTCCGGGGCGTACAGCCGCTTGGCGTGGGTCAGCCCGCGCGGGGCCTTGACCGACAGCCGGAAGCCCTCGGGCAGGCGCTGCCGCCACCCGGCGAAGGTCGCGGTGCGCGGCCAGCGGTAGAAGCTGGCGTTGAGCTCGACGGTGCCGAACCGGCGGACGTAGTGAGCCAGCCGGTCGCGGGACGGCGTCCCCGGCGGGTACAGGACGTCCTCCCAGTGGTCGTAGCTCCAGCCCGACGTGCCGACGTGGACGGCCACCGGCCCCCCTGCGCGGTCAGGCCCGGCGCAGGGCGGCCAGGCGGGTGGCGGCGGCGAGCACCCTCCCGTACGAGCCGGGCGCCAGGCGCACCAGGACGTCGGGGACGACGGCGCTGGCGCCGATGAGCAGCCGCGGCCGGCGCCGCTCCACCGCGTCGACGATCCGCTGCGCGGCGCGGCCGGCCGGGTACCGCAGCAGCCTGGCGAACTCCCGCTTGCCCCGCTCGGCCTCCGCCGGGTCCGCGCCACTGGCGACGCGGGCGGTCTCGGCGATGCGGGTGGCGATGCCGCCGGGGTGCACGCTGGTCACGCCGACGCCGTCCCCGGCCAGCTCGTGCCGCAGCGCCTCGGTGAACCCGCGGACGGCGAACTTGCTCGACGCGTACGCCGCCTGCCCGGCCGGCGCCATGAGCCCGAACAGGCTGGAGACGTTCACCAGGTGCGACCCGGGGTGCGCCTGGAGCGTCGGCAGCAGCGCGTGGGTGAGCCGGACGGTGGCGCGGAAGTTGACGTCCACGACCCACTCGAACTCCTCGAGGGTCACCTGGTCGAACCGCCCGCCCAGCGCGACGCCGGCGTTGTTGACCAGCAGCGTCGTCCCCGGGTGGTCCGCGACGACCCGGTCGGCGGCCGCGCGCAGTTGCCCGGCGTCGGCGAGGTCGGCGACGACGGTGGCCACCGACCGGCCCGGGGAGGCCGCGCGCACCGCCGCCGCGACGCCCTCGAGCCGCTCGGCGTCGCGGTCGAGCAGCACGAGGTCGTTGCCGCGGGCGGCCAGCCGCGGGGCGAGCGCGGCGCCGATGCCGCTGGCCGCCCCGGTGACGACGGCGGTACCGGTGAAGGCGTAGGGGCGCACGCGGCGACCGTATCCGGCGGCGCTCAGGGCAGCCGCCACACCGTCGTCCGGCGCAGCCCGGGCCCCTCCGTCTCGGGGACCTCGTACACCGCGGCCGACTCCAGCCGCTCGTGCGGGAGGTACGGGCGGCCGGGGTCGCCGACGAGCACCTCGCAGCCGCGGGCCCGCGCCCGGTCGAGGAAGGGCAGCACCCGCCCGGTCATCTCCCGGTCGTAGCAGACGTCCCCGGCGACGACGACGTCGACGGCGGGCGGCTCGCGGTCCAGCACGTCGCCGGTGACGCTGATGCCCGCGACGCCGTTGAGGCCGGCGTTGACGCCGACCGCCGTCCGGGAGAACGGGTCGACGTCGCTGGCCAGCACCCACCGGGCACCGGCGAGGACGGCGGCGACGGCCACCAGGCCGCTGCCCGACCCGAGGTCGAGCACCGTGCGGCCGGCGACGGTGGCGGGCTCGTCGAGCAGGTGGCGGGCCAGCGCCTGCCCGCCGGGCCAGGCGGCGGCCCAGAACGGCGGCTCCCCGCCCGCCCCGCCGGCCGCGGTCTCCATCGCCTCCCACAGGGCGACGACGTCGTCGGCGACGTGCAGCCGCACCTCGGGGACGAGCGAGGGCCGGCGCACCTGGGTGTGCGCGCGGACGAACCCCGCGGGCACCACCCGGGTGGCCGGCCCTCGATGGATCACGTGTCGATCAGTACCAGCCGGTGGCCTGGCTGTGCGCCCAGGCGTCGCACGGCGAGCCGTAGCGCTCCTCGATGTAGATCAGGCCGGCGTCGATCTGGCGGTAGCCGTCGGAGGTCTTGGCGATCCCGGTGCTGGCCCAGGTGGAGTCCAGGAACTGCGGGATGCCGTAGGCGGTGCTGGTGGGGTTCTGGGCGTTGGGGTTCCAGCCGCTCTCCTTGCCCCACAGCTTCTCCAGGCAGGAGAACTGCTCGCCGCTGCCGACCTTGCTCAGCGCGTAGTCCTTGAAGGAGCCGGAGGGCGCGGCGGGCGCGGCCTCCTCGGCGGCCTCCTCGGCGGCCTGCTCCTCGGCGGCCTGCTGCGCGGCGGCGGCCTCGGCGGCGGCCTGCGCCTCGGCGGCCTGGCGGGCGGCCTCCTGCTCCGCGGCGACGCGGGCGGCCACCTGCTCGGCGGCGACGCCGGCGGCCTCGGCCTCGGCGGCCTCGCGGTCGCGCTCGGCCTGCTCGGCGGCCAGCTGCGCGTGGGCGGCACCGGCCTCCTGCGCGCTGCGCTCGGCGCGCGAGGCGGCGATGTCGGCCAGCGACGTCAGGTCGGGGGCGGTCGCGGCCTGCTGCTCGGGGATGCCCAGCTCGTCGGCGACGCTGACCGCGGTGGCGGCGGGGTCGGTACCGGCGGAGGCGGCGGGGCCGCTGGTGGAGACGACGCCGACGATCAGCGCGCCGGCGGCGGCGGCGCCGAGCAGGAGGGCCGGGCGGCGCGGGCCCAGCGGCGGGCCGCCGCGGCGGAACAGGCGCCGGCGGGCGGGGGCCTCGGCGGCGTCCGCGACCGCGGGCAGCTCGCGGGTGGCGGTGCCGGCCGTGGTCTCGGCGGCGGTGTCGGGGGTGTCGGCGGTGGCGAGCTCGGCGGTCGCGGGGGCGTCGGCAGGCGTGTTCGGGACGTGGCGGGACATGAGGGGGTGAGGGCTCCGAGGGAGAGTGCGCGCGGCAGCGGGCCCGGAGGCGGACCTCGGGCATGCGCGTGCGGCGCGGGGCTACGGGTGTCGCGGACTACGGGGTCCCCGGCGACGTCGTCGCAGGGAGCGGCAGGGCAGGGGCGGCCGGCGTCAGGCGGACGCGGGAGCGCGGTGTGCGCGCGGGCAGCTGCACCTGCGGGCCGCTTCGGCCCGGAGGCGGGGCATGCGGGGACTCTCCGTTTCTTCCGTGAGCCGCCTACCGAGTTAGCTGACGGGTTCGGGCGGGAAGGAGCCCTACGCGCGCCGGGCCGGAGCTCGGCGGGCGCGATTCACCCCAGTACTGCGGTGGGTCCCCGGCTCGCGTCCACGGGCGCGGACACGACTCGGCGGCGTCCGGCCGGGCTCCCCAGGACGGGGACCTGACGACCAGCCGGACGCCAGCCACCGTACGGTCGTTACCGGTTCGTGACAACCGCCGGGGCCGGAGGTGCGGCCGTGACGGGTGGGGCGGACCCCCTCGTCCCGGAACCCGCCCCCGCGTCGCCGCTGGTCAGGAGGCCGCGGCCACCTCGGGCCGGCCGGGCCCGTGCAGCGGTGTCACGTCGGACACGTCCGTCCCGGACGACGCAGGACGCGACTCCGCCCGGAGTCCACCGGCGGACTCCTCCAGACGGGCCAGCCCCCGCTTGTCGCCGAGGGCGGGGACGTCGTCGGGCACGACGCCGGTGACGACGGCGAGCGCCTCGTCCAGCTGCCCGGTCAGCAGGCGCAGCCAGTCGCGCGCCCGGTCGCGCTCGTCGCGCAGGGGCTCGAGCTCGGCCTCGACGGCGTGCCGGCGCTCGAGCGCCTCGGCGTCGGCCCGCGCCCGTGCCGCGGCGGCCTCGCGGTCCCGCCGCTCGCGCTCCGCGGCGGCCGCCTCCTCCAGCCGGGCCGCCTCGAGGCCCGCGGCCTCGAGGACGGCGGCGGCCTCGCTGCGGGTCTGCTCGCGGGCGGCGAGCACCGCCTCGCGCATCTCGGCCACCCCGGACAGCCGGGCCTGCGCCTCGGCGAGCGCCTCGGCGCGGATCCGCCCGGCCTCCTCCTCGGCGGCGGCCGTCAGCGCGGCGGCCTCCTCCTCGGCCCGCCGCACGATCGCGGCCGCGTCCTCGGGGCCGGGCAGGCTCTGCCGCTCGCGGACCAGCTGGGCCAGCCGCCGGCGGGCGTTCTGCAGCTCGGCCGACGCGGCGGCGTAGCGGCTGAGCAGGTGCTCGTTCTCCCGGCGCAGGACCAGCAGCTCGGTCTCGGCCCAGGCGACGTAGTCGTCCACCTGCACGCGGTCGTAGCCGCGGACCGCCCCGGTGAACACCGGCCCGGTGCCCAGCAGGCCGTCGAGCCCACGTCCCGGAGGCGGCTCCGCGGTGCCGTCCCCGGTCCCGTCGGGAGCAGCTCCCCGTCCCCGCAGCGACATCCCGGTTCCCCCTCGGTGCGCCGTCCGATCCGGCCCCCCACCGGCGCGCCGGTCGGGGGTGATCACAGAGTTCCACCCGCCGGGTGCGGCCGGACGGGTCGACACGGACGCGCGCGGGGCGTCCGGACCGGTCGCGCCCGGACGTGCCGGGCCGGTCACCGAGCGCGGTCGAGAGGTCTCAGTACGGTCACGGAGGCGCCGGGAATGCCCGGCGGGGGCAGGTCGTTGGGCCGGGTACAGTAGTTGCACTCTCAACCACATGGAGCACGAGATGCAGTTCGGGGTCTTCACGGTCAGCGACGTCACGACCGACCCGACGACGGGGCGGACGCCGAGCGAGGCGGAGCGGATCAAGGCCGTCGTCACCATCGCGAAGAAGGCCGAGGAGGTGGGCCTCGACGTCTTCGCGCTCGGTGAGCACCACAACCCGCCGTTCTTCTCGTCCTCCCCCACGACCACGCTGGCCTACGTCGCGGCGCAGACCTCCCGGCTGCAGCTGTCGACGTCGACCACGCTGATCACCACCAACGACCCGGTGAAGATCGCCGAGGACTACGCGATGCTGCAGCACCTCGCGGACGGCCGCGTCGACCTGATGATGGGCCGCGGCAACACCGGCCCGGTCTACCCGTGGTTCGGCCAGGACATCCGCAACGGCATCCCGCTGGCGGTGGAGAACTACGCGCTGCTGCGCCGGCTGTGGGACGAGGAGGTCGTGGACTGGCAGGGCCGGTTCCGCACCCCGCTGCAGGGCTTCACCTCCACCCCGCGGCCGCTGGACGGCGTCCCGCCGTTCGTGTGGCACGGCTCGATCCGCTCGCCGCAGATCGCCGAGCAGGCCGCCTACTACGGCGACGGCTTCTTCCACAACCACATCTTCTGGCCGAAGGAGCACACCCAGCGGATGGTGGAGTTCTACCGGTCCCGGTTCGAGCACCACGGCCACGGCGCCGCCGACCAGGCGATCGTCGGCCTCGGCGGGCAGGTGTTCATGCGGAGGAACAGCCAGGACGCCGTCGCCGAGTTCCGGCCCTACTTCGACAACGCGCCGGTCTACGGGCACGGGCCCTCGCTCGAGGACTTCTCCCGGGAGACGCCGCTGACGGTGGGCAGCCCGCAGCAGGTCGTCGAGCGCACCCTCGGCTTCCGCGACTACGTCGGCGACTACCAGCGGCAGCTGTTCCTGATCGACCACGCCGGCCTGCCGCTGAAGACCGTGCTCGAGCAGCTGGACCTGCTCGGCGAGGAGGTCGTGCCGGTGCTGCGCCGCGAGTTCGCCGCGCTCAAGCCGGCGCACGTGCCCGACGCCCCGACCCACGCCGCCCGGGTGGCGGCGCGCGGCGGCGCGCAGGACTCCACGGTGTACGCCGCGGGTGACGACGTCACCGGCCGTGCCGACGACGCCCGCGAGGAGGTGTCCGTCCGATGACCACCCGCACCCTGGCCGTCGTCAGCGCGGGGCTCGGCGTCCCGTCGTCGACCCGGCTGCTGGCCGACCGGCTCGCGGCGGCGACCGTCGCCGCGCTGCGCGAGCGCGGCGAGGACGCCACCGTCGAGGTCGTCGAGCTGCGCGAGCACGCCCGCGACGTCGCGGACGCGCTCGTCACCGGCTTCCCCAACGCCGCGCTGCGCGCGGCGGTCGCGACGGTGACCGGCGCGGACGCGGTCATCGCGGTCACGCCGGTGTTCACCGCCTCCTACAGCGGCCTGTTCAAGTCCTTCGTCGACGTGCTGGACAAGGACGCGCTCACCGGCACGCCGGTGCTGCTCGCGGCGACCGCCGGCACCGCCCGGCACTCGCTGGTGCTCGAGCACGCCGTGCGGCCGCTGTTCAGCTACCTGCGCGCGGTGACCGTGCCGACGGCGGTCTTCGCGGCGAGCGAGGACTGGGCCGGCGGGGACGGCGCCGGCCAGGAGCTGGCCGCGCGGATCACCCGCGCGGCCGGCGAGCTGGCCGACGTCGTCACGGGCCGGCCGGCGGCGGCCCGCCCGGCCGACCCGTTCACCGACGTCCCCTCCTTCGAGGACCTCCTCCGGGGCACCGCCTAGGACCGGTCCTGGACCGGCGCCTGGGACGACCCGCCGCCGCGCGGGTCGGCGGGCCGCGCCGTGTCGCGCTCGGGGGCCTGCCGGGCGACCGGCACGCCCTCCGGCGAGGCCGGCGGCCCGGCCGGCACCGGCGCGGCCGGCGGGACGGCCGGCTGCGGGCGGCCCCGCAGCCGCGGGTACGCCAGCACCAGGCTGGCCGCCAGGACGATGGCCAGGATGACCGCCCACGTGCCGGTGTAGTCGGCCCAGGAGCCGGTGAGCAGCAGGAACGCGGGCAGGGCGGCGGTGAGCAGCCCGGCGACGACGGCGATCGCGCCCGTGTAGCGGGTGAACTCCTCCCGCTTCAGCCCCAGGACGACGAAGAACAGCGCCCAGAGCACCGCCCAGTACAGCCAGATGACGCCGAAGCCCGGGTCCCGCGGCTCGACGTAGAAGAAGTTCAGCCCGGCGTACACCAGCGCGCACGCCGCGACGAACGCCGAGAACCAGCCCAGCCCCGTGCCGTCGAGGCCGGCGAGCAGGTTGATCCCCACGTACAGGTACGTGAAGCCGAACAGGTAGAGGCCCGACGCGGCCAGGATCGTGGCCGTGTCCCCGTCGGCCGTGACGAGCAGGACGGTCGGCGTCACCACCTGCAGCGCCCCGACGAACAGGTTGAGCGGGGCGGCGGCGCGGGCGTCCACCAGCCCCAGCAGCATCAGGCCGTTGACGACCAGGACGGCTCCCACGTACAGCAGTCCCACGGCTCCCATGTGCGGTCATCTCCTCGGGTCCCGCGACGGTGCGGACGTCCCCCGTGGCTGGTGCCGGCGGCGGTCGCGCCGGCGGTCAGGAGCCCGGCTCCCCGGACTCCCGTTCGTTCTCCCGGACGGCCTCGTCCTCCTCGAGGGCCTCGTCCTCCTGCAGGCCCTCGTCCTCCTGCAGGGCCTCGTTCTCCTGCAGGGCGCTGTCGATGAGGTCGGCCAGCCCGCCGACGGAGCGGTGCGGACCGCCCCGGCGGACGACGACCGGCTCGGGCACGTCGTCGTCGGACGACAGCCCCACGGTGAGGTCGTGCGCCGCCCGCAGCGCGGCCTTGCCGGCGCGGTCGGCCGCCTCGTGGCGCTCGATCCGCGGGACCTCGTCGGTCACCTGCCGCCTCCCTCCCCGGCGTCCCGCCACGGTCGGTGACCCCCGGTCCCGGTTGGGCGGACGGCGCGCCGGGTACCCGTCTCCCCGGCCTCGAACATCCGGGAGCCGTGCAGTGCTCGTGTGAGGAGCGATCCGTGCAACTCCGGGTCGAGGTGGTGTGGACGTGCGCGCCGTGCGAGGTCGGCGGGCAGGACGTGGCGGAGGACGGTGACGACGACCCGACCTGCTGGAACTGCGGCGGGCCGGTCGTGGTGACCGCCCGGCCCTCCGTCCGCCGGCCCCTCCCCCAGCCGTTCCCCGAGCCGGACGCCGCCTGAGGGCGGCGCCCGGCCCGGGCGGGCGGGTCCCGGCGTGCGCCGGGACCCGCCGGGCGGTCAGGACGTGACGGCGCACTGCCCGCGGTCGGCTCGGACCGGCCCCGACGCCGACGGCCTCACGTCGAAGTCGAAGATCGCCGTCGGCAGGTACAGCGAGCAGCAGGCGTTCGGGATGTCGACGACCCCGCTGACGCGGCCCTCGATCGGCGCCGACCCGAGCAGCAGGTAGGCCTGCTCGCCGGAGTAGCCGAACTTCTGCAGGTACCGGACGGCGTTGAGGCAGGCGTTGCGGTAGGCCTGCGTGGCGTCCAGGTAGAGGTTGCGGTCCTCCTCGTGCTCGACCGAGATCCCGATGAAGGTCAGGAACTCCGAGTAGCGGGGCTCGACGTTGCCCGGGATGAACACCGGGTTGGTGGTCACCCCGTAGGTCTCCATGCCGCCCTTGATCAGGTCGATGTGGAAGTCGATGAACCCGCCCATCTCGATGGCGCCGCAGAACGTGATCTCGCCGTCGCCCTGGCTGAAGTGCAGGTCGCCGCCGGACAGCTTCGCGTCCTGCACGTGCACGGGGTAGAAGACGCGGGAACCGCGGGAGAAGTTCTTGATGTCGTGGTTGCCGCCGTTCTCTCGGGCCGGCACCGTGCGGGCGCCGTCCCGGGCGATGCCGTCCAGCACGTCGCCGGACGCCGTCCCGCCGAGGGTCTGGTCCTCCAGCGGGAGCAGCGCCAGGGCCGGCACGCGGTCGGGGTCGGTGTCGGCCAGGGCCTTCTCCCGCCGGTTCCACCGGGCGAGCAGGTCGGCCGACGGCGCGGTGCCGAACAGCCCCGGGTGGGTCAGGCCGGTGTAGCGGACGCCCGGGATGTGCCGGGAAGTCGCCACCTGGCCGTGGAAGTCCCAGATCGCCTTGTAGGCGTCCGGGAAGTAGTCGGTCAGGAAGCCGCCGCCGTTGGCCTTGGCGAAGATGCCGGTGTAGCCCCAGCCCTGTCCGGGGGCCTCGCCGTACTCCTGCGGCGCCTGCACCGGGCCGAGGTCGAGGATGTCGACGACCAGCAGGTCACCGGGCTCGGCACCCTCGACGCCGATCGGGCCGCTGAGCATGTGCGCCCGGTTCAGGTCGACGTCGCGGACGTCGTTGGCCGAGTCGTTGTTGCCGATCTGGCCGTCGGTCCACTCCCGGCACTCCACCCGGATGTCCTGCCCGGGCCGGACCATCGTGGCGACGGGTACGTCCGGGTGCCAGCGGTTGTGCCCCGGGACGGCCTGGTCCCGCATGGACTTGGCCTGGTCGACGGTGAAGACGACGTCTGGCATGTCCCCCACACTCCGATCTCCGTTGACGGGAGGGCCGACCCGCGTCCGCGGGCCGTTCGTGGCGGCTCCGCGCGGGAGCCGGGGAGGCGACGGCGACCCGGCCCGGGGCCGCCGCGCGGGCTGGTCAGGGCCGGGGCAGGGCGCTCCACCGGGGGTCGCGCCGCACCGGGCGACGGGGGGCGGGCGGCACGGCCGTCGTCACGGCGGGCGCGTCGGCGCTGGCCTCCTCGCGCGACCGCGCCGCGGCCAGCGGCGCCGGGGTGCGCGCCAGCAGCGGGGCGGTGTAGACGCGCCGGCCGGTGTCGCCGCACGAGGGGCACCGCTCCTCGGCCTGCGCGGTGCCGATGGGCCGCCGCACCTCCCACGGGCCGCACGCCGGGCACCGGTACAGGTAGGCCGCCATCTTGGCCTCCGCGGGGAAGTCGGGACCACTCGGGAGCGGGCGACGCTAGTGACGGGCCCGGACGGACCGGCGGGACCTTCGACCCCGCCGGTAGCGCGTCGCCACGGGCGGCCCCCGGGTGGTGACCGCGGGTGGGCTCAGCGGGCGGCGTCCTCCGACGGCGCCGCGGACCCGCCCTGCGGGGCCTCCGCCGTCATGATCCGGACGACCTCCGCCCGGTCCGCGGCCGAGGGCAGGCCCCAGCCGGGCTCGTAGCCGTAGACCTCCGACAGCGGCCGCGACGCCGTCCGGCCGGTGAGCACCTCCACCGAGCCGGTGTCGATCAGCCCCGGGTGCTCGACGCCGCACGCCTCGGCCACCTTGAGCAGGTCCCGGCGCAGGGTGGCCACGTAGTTGGCCAGCCGCACCGACTTCAGCGCCGGGTCCAGGCCGTGCGCCAGCCACGCGTTCTGGGTGGCGACGCCGGTCGGGCAGGTGTCGGTGTGGCACTTCTGCGCCTGGATGCAGCCGATGGCGAGCATCGCCTCGCGGGCCACGTTGACCATGTCGCAGCCCAGCGCGAAGGCCACCACCGCGTTGTCGGGCAGGCCCAGCTTGCCGGCGCCGACGAAGGTGACCTGCTCGGCCAGCCCGCGGCGGGCGAAGGTGCTGTACACGCGGGCGAAGCCGAGCTGGAAGGGCAGCGACACCGAGTCGGTGAAGATCAGCGGCGCGGCGCCGGTGCCCCCCTCGCCGCCGTCGACGGTCACGAAGTCGACGCCGCGGCCGGTGTCGGCCATGAGCCGGGTCAGCTCGTCCCAGAAGGCCAGGTCGCCGACCGCGGACTTGATCCCCACCGGCAGGCCGGTCTCGGCCGCGAGCAGCTCCACCCAGTCGAGCAGGCTGTCGGCGTCGGTGAACTCCGCGTGCCGGGACGGGCTGACGCAGTCCACGCCCTCGGGCACCCCGCGCGCGGCGGCGATCTCGGCGGTCACCTTGGCCGCCGGCAGCACGCCGCCCAGGCCCGGCTTGGCGCCCTGGCTGAGCTTGACCTCCAGCGCCCGGACGGGAGCGGACTCGACGAGGTCCTTCAGCCGCTGGAGGTCGAACCGGCCGGCCTCGTCGCGGCAGCCGAAGTAGGCGGTGCCGATCTGGAACACCAGCTCGCCGCCGTGCCGGTGGTGCACCGACAGCCCGCCCTCGCCGGTGTTGTGCAGGCACCCGGCCAGCGCCGCGCCGCGGTTGAGCGCCTCGACCGCGGCCCCGGACAGCGAGCCGAAGCTCATCGCCGACACGTTGACCACCGACGACGGCCGGAACGCCCTGGCCCGCCCGCGCGGGCCGCCCAGCACCTTCGCCGACGGGATCGCGACGTCGGCCGCCGAGTGCGGGTGCGACGGCGGGACGGCGCGGCCGAAGGTGCGGTGGTTGATGACCGGGTAGCCGGCCGTGTACTCGAGGTCGTTGTCGGTGCCGAACCCGAAGTAGTTGTTCTCGCCCTTGGCCGAGGCGTACACCCAGCGCCGCTGGTCGCGGGTGAACGGCCGCTCCTCGTTGTTGCCGGCGACCAGGTACTGCCGCAGCTCCGGGCCGATCGACTCCAGCAGGTAGCGGGCGTGGCCGATCACCGGGAAGTTGCGCAGCAGGGTGTGCTCCCGCTGCGCCAGGTCCCGGGCGGCCACCGCCGCCAGCGCCCCGAGTCCGGCCACCGCGGCCCGCGCCGCACCCCTCATCGCACTCTCCCTCCGCGCCCCTGCGGTCTGGGCTGACATCGTGGCCCGGAACGCGGCCGTCCGCGGCCCGGCGCGGCCCGCCGTCTCAGCGCGGGGTGTCGTCGAGGGTGTCGAGGGTGCGCAGCACGTCCTCGAGCGCGCGGGTGGACCGCTCGACCAGCGGGCGGGTCCGCCGGTGGAGGTCCGCGGCGGCCGGGTCGGGTCCGACCGGGTCGGAGACGCCGACCAGCGCGGTGGCGGCGTCGAGGTCGGGCAGCATGCCGAGCGCGTGCAGGCCGAGCAGGCAGGCGCCCAGACCCGTGCCCTCCGGGGAGTCGGCGACCCGCACCGGCAGGTCCAGGGCCGCGGCCAGCGTGGCCACCCACAGCGGCGAGGCGACCGCGCCGCCGGTGGCCCGCACCTCGGTCACGGGCAGGCCGGTGGCCGAGAACGCGTCGCGGACCAACGCCAGCTGCTGGCACACCCCCTCCACGGCGGCGCGCACCAGGTGCCCCCGCCGGTGCTCGCGGCGCAGCCCGACGTACGCCCCGCGCAGCCCGGACCGCCACCACGGCGCCCGCTCCCCCAGCAGGTAGGGCAGGCACAGCAGCCCGGCGCTGCCGGGGGGCACCGCGGCGGCCTCCTCGAGGAGCCGGGCGTCGAGGGCGTCGGCGTCCTCCCCCGTGACCCCCTCCCCCTCGGCGAGCGCTTGGGCGGCCCAGCGCACCACCGAGCCGCCGTTGTTGACCGCGCCGCCGACCACCCAGTGGTCGTCGGTGAGCGCGTAGCAGAACAGCCGGTGCGCCGGGTCGACGGTCGGCGCCGGGACGACGACGCGCATCGCGCCGCTGGTGCCCAGCGACACGGCGGCGACCTCGGGGCGGACCGCGCCGATGCCGAGGTTGGCCAGCACCCCGTCGGAGGCGCCGAGGACCAGCGGCGTGTCCGCGGGCAGGCCGGCGGCCGCGGCGACCTCCGGGCGCAGGCCCTCGAGCACCGTCGTCGTGGGCAGGACCTCGCCGAGCTGCCCGGGGCGGATCCCGGCCACGTCCAGCGCCTCGGCGTCCCAGGTGCCGGTGCGGATGCCGTAGAGGCCGGTGGCCGAGGCGCAGGAGCGGTCGAGGACCTGCGGGCCGCCGCGCAGCGCGGAGACGACGAGCTCCTTGACCCCGCCCCAGCGCGGCACCGCGTCCAGCCGGCCGGGCTCCTCGGCGCGCATCCAGGCGAGCTTGAGCAGCGGGGACATGGGGTGCACCGGCGTCCCGGTGCGGGCGTGCAGCCCGCCGGCGCGGCCGTCGGCGCGCAGGGCCTCGGCGAAGCCCGCCGCGCGGTCGTCGGCCCAGGTGACCACGGGCCCCAGCGGGCGGCCGTCGTCGTCCATGGGGACCAGGCCGTGCATGGCCGCGGACAGGCAGATCCCGACCACCCGGTCGCCGCGCTCGCGGGCGGCCCGGCTGACGGCGGCCAGCGCCTCGACGGCGGCGCCGGCGAGCCGGTGCGCGTCGAGCTCGGCGCGGCCGGGGGCGGGCACCGACAGCGGGTAGCCGACGCTCACCAGGTCGCGCACCCGCCCGTCGGTGCCGGCGGTGACCGCCTTGGTCGCCGTGGTCCCGCTGTCCAGCCCGACCACGACGTCCATGCGGGCGATCCTGCCCGCAGCCGCAGGGCGGCCGCGAGGTCAGCGCTGGATCTCCACCAGCAGCACCCAGGCGTTCAGGCAGGACGCCGCGATCCCGCCGACCAGCGCCCCCACCAGCCAGTAGAGCCCGCCGCCGGCCCCGAGGACCAGCGACAGCGCCGCCGCCAGCAGCGCGCCGGCGGGCAGCAGCACCAGGCCCGCCGCGAGGACGCGGCGGGCCCGCGGGGCGTCCGCCTCCGCCGGGACCCGCACCAGCTCCGCCGCGCCGCCGACGGCGAGCAGGACACCGGTGCCGGCGAGCTCGGCCGCGAGGGCGGGCACCGGCTGGCCGGGGACGAGGACGAACACGCCCGCGGCGAGCAGCGCCACCAGCAGCACCAGCGTGGCCGCGGCCCGGCGGGGCAGCGTCGGGAAGGCGAGGATCCGGCCGAGGTTGATGGAGACCGCGACGAACAGCAGCCCGGTCAGCGCCGCGGTGGCGCCGACGGCCGCCACCGCGAGGTCGTGCCAGGCCGCCGGGTCGTAGGCCTCGGCGCCGGCGGCGTCGGGGCGGGTGGCCTCCACGCCGCCCGATCCTGGCGCACGGGCGGCCGGGGCGGCGCCCCCGCGGCCGGGGTCAGCGGTAGGCGGACCCGCCGCGCAGCCGGGCGCCGACCGCCGTCACCAGCGGCGCGAGGACGACGCCGTCGCGGGCCAGCCGCGCCCGCAGCGCCCGGCGGTGGCGCAGCACGCCGACCAGGCCGATCGCCCAGAACAGGTACTGGACGGCGAACGCGGCGCGGAAGGCGTCGAGGTCGTAGGCGGTCGAGGCGCCGGGCGTGAGGACGTCGAGCACCGCGCCGATCGCCAGGACGGTCAGCAGCGAGGCGACGAAGCCGCCGACGTTGACCACGCCGCTGGCGCTGCCCTGCCGCTCGGCCGGGTTCCAGGTGCGGGCGAAGTCGAAGCCGATCATCGAGCCGGGGCCGTTGGTGCCGAGCACGACGACCAGCAGCACGAGCAGCCACAGCGGCGCGCGGCCGGGCCACAGCAGGACGACGGTCCAGGTGGCGGCGGTGACGGCGAGGATGCCGAGGACCAGCACCGAGCGGCGCAGCGGCCAGCGCCCGCACAGCCGGCCGAGCAGCGGCCCGACCCCCATGCCGACGACGACCAGCAGCGTGAGCAGCCCGGCCGCCGTCGCCGGGGACAGCCCCTGCCCGACGACGAGGAAGGGATAGCCCCACAGCAGCGCAAAGACCGTGCCGGAGAACTGGGTGACCAGGTGGGTGTAGAGGCCGATCCGGGTGCCGGACTCCTGCCAGGTGAGCGCCAGGTTGCGGCGCACCTCGGCCAGCCCCGCCGGGGTGGCGGGCTCGACGCCGGGCGGGGCGTCGCGCAGCGTGGCGAGCACCAGGACGACGACCAGCACGCCGACCGCCGCCGCGCCGAGGAAGGTGCTGCGCCAGCCGGCCGTGTGCAGCAGCGCGACCAGCGGATAGGCGGCGACGACCTGCCCGAGCTGGCCGAGGATGCCGGTGAGCTGGGTGACCAGCGGGACCGTGCGGCCGGGGAACCAGAAGCCGATCACCCGCAGCACGCTGATGAACGTCATCGCGTCGCCGGCGCCGACCAGCACGCGGGCCGCGACGGCGGTGGGGACGTCGGTGGCCAGCGCCAGCACCAGCTGGCCGAGGGCCATGGTGACCCCGCCCGCGACGATCAGCCGGCGCGAGCCGAAGCGGTCCAGCGCCACCCCGACCGGCACCTGCAGCCCGGCGTAGACCGCCAGCTGCAGCACCAGGAACAGCGAGACCGCGGACGCCCCGGCGGAGAACCGCTCCTGCGCCTCCACCCCGGCCACGCCGAGCGAGGCGCGGTGGAAGACGGCGACGACGTAGGCGGCGAGCGCGGTGAGCCAGACGGCGTAGGCGCGCAGCGGGGTGCGGGCGGCGGTCGCGGGCGTCACGGGGAGGACGACAGCTGCGGCGGACCGTCTGTTCCCGGATCTCCGGTGAGTCGCCTCACGGCGCGCCCGAGCGCACCCCGGACGGGGGCTGCCCGGCCCTACGATCGGCGGGGTGGCCGCCGCGCTGGTCTCCCCCGAGGACCTGACCGAGGACGACGCCAACCGCCGGGTGCGCATCCTCCTCGCGCTGGCCACCTGCATGGCCGAGAAGGGCTACCGCGCGACGACGGTCTCCGACATCGCCCGCGAGGGCCGGGTGTCCAAGACGGTCGTCTACGCGCACTTCCGCGACAAGGAGCACTGCCTCCTCGAGCTCTACACCCGCGCCACCGACAAGGTGCTCGCCACCGTGCGCGCCGCGCAGGACCGGGCGGCCGACGAGGGGCTGGCCTGGCGCGACCGGCTGCGGTCGGCCGTGCGGGCCTACCTGGAGGTGCTCGCCGCCAACCCGGAGGTGGCCTGGGCGGCGCTGGTCGAGGTGCAGGCCGCCGGCCGGCACGCGCTCACCCTGCGGCGGCAGGTCATCGACCGTTACGTGGAGCTGATCCGCGGGGTCGCCGCCGAGATGGCCGAGCGGTTTCCCGACGAGGTGCGGGCGGTGGACCGCGCGCTCGTCGTCGCCGCGGTCGGCGGGCTCAACGAGCTGATGCTCGCCCGGGTCGAGCGCGGCGAGGCCGGCTCCCTGGCCGAGGACACCGACGTCGCCACCGAGGTGCTGGTCGGGCTCGTCGCCCGCCGCTGAGCCCGCCGGGTCAGCGGCGCGCCGGTCGCAGCGCCAGGACCGCCAGCGCCCCGGCCGCGCTGACCCCGGCGCCGGCGAGCGCGGCCGCGTCCCACCCGGCGAGCAGCCCGGCCGCGGTGCCGGTGGGCGCGCCCGCGGTCACCAGCAGGACGACCAGCGTGACGCCGACGGCGGCGCCCAGGTAGCGGGCGGTGTTGTTGGCGCCGCTGCCCATGCCGGCCCGCTCCGGCGGCACGTGCGCCACCGCCTCGCGGCCGAGCGCGGCGTTGGCCGCGCCGTAGCCGACGCCGAGGACCAGCAGGCCCGGCAGCAGCGCGGCGGCCCGGTCGCCCGGGTCGAGGACGGCCAGCGCCGCCAGTCCCGCGGCCGACACCGCCAGGCCGCCGGCCAGCAGCACCCGCCCGTCGACGCCGGGCAGCCAGCGCAGCCCCACCGACGTCGCCGTCGCGACCGCGGACCACACGAGCACGAGCACCGTCGTCGCGAGCAGGCTCTCGCCCAGCGCCCGCTGCAGCACGGTGGCGAGGAAGGACATCAGCCCGACCGTGGCCGCGCCGGTGACCAGCGCGCCGACGCTCGCGGCCAGGAAGCCGCGGACGCGGAACAGGCCCAGGTCGACCATCGGCGCGCGCACCCGGGACTCGGCCAGCACGAACGCGACGGCGAGCACCGCGCCGCCGGCGAGCAGCGCGACCACGGTCCCGGTCCCGGTGCCGGTGCGGGTGGCGACCAGCCCGACGAGCAGGCAGCACACCGCGGCGACGAGCAGCACCGGCCCGGCGACGTCGACGCGCGGCCGGCGGCCGGGTGCGGCCTCCGGCAGCAGCAGCCGGGCGGCGACCGCCAGCAGCAGCGTGACGACGGCGGTGGCGACGTGCGTGGCCCGCCAGCCGGTGTCGCCGTCGAGGACCACCGCGGCCAGCCCGCCCACGCCGGTGCCCGCGCCCAGGCTGGCGCCCCACACCGCCGCCGCGCGCGCCCGCGCCGGGCCGAGCGGGAACACCTGGGCGATCAGCCCGAGCGAGCAGGCCAGGACGGCCGCGCCGCCGACGCCCTCGACCAGCCGGCCGGCGACGAAGACCCCGGTGGACCCCGCGGCGGCCGACAGCGCGGCGCCGGCGGCCAGCAGCACCAGGCCCGCGGTGAACACCCGGCGGCGGCCGAGGTCGTCGGCGGCGGCGCCGGTGACCAGCAGCGCCGCGGCCAGCCCGACGCTCATCGCGGCCAGCAGCCACGCCTGCCCGCCCGCGCCGGTGCCCAGGTCGGCCGCGGTGGCCACGGCGGTGGCCAGCGGGGTGACGAAGGCGGCGAGGACGACGAGGGTGCTGGCCGCGACGACGGCGAGCGTCCGCCGCTGCAGCGCGGCGACCGGGGCGCCGTCGGCGGCCGCGGGGACGGGACGGGACTCGACCGATCGGGACACGCGCGCCCCCAGCAGGCTCGTCGGTTGGACATTCCAACCGGGATGTGGCGACGCTAGCAGGGGTCGGTGGAGCGACGCCACCCCGTCGGGCGGCGAGGCATGGCGCGCGCGGCTGGGGGGCAAGGCTGGTCCGAGGAGCACCGTCCGGGTGCCGCGAGACAGGGAGGAGCGCCGTCCATGGCGTCCGTCATCCACTTCACCATCGCGACCGTCGCCGAGGAGAGCCCCGACTTCCGCCGGGTCCTGTGGACCGGGGAGAACACGCAGCTGGTCGTCATGACCATCCCGCCGGGCGGGGAGATCGGCGAGGAGGTCCACGAGGACATCGACCAGATCCTCACCTTCGTCAGCGGCGTCGGTGAGGCGAAGGTCGGCGGGGCCACGAAGAAGGTGGCGCAGGGCGACCTGGTCGTCGTCCCGGCCGGGACGAAGCACAACTTCCTCAACACGGGGCCGAACCCGCTGGTCCTGTACACGGTCTACGGCCCGCCGGAGCACGCCGACGGCGCGGTGCACCACACCAAGGAGGAGGCCGACGCCGCCGAGGAGTCCGGCGAGGACGAGCCGCCGACCGGGAACTGACCCTCCTCCCCCGGTGCCGTCCGCCCCCGCGGCGGCACCGGGGACACTGGTGGGGTGAGCAGCGCACTCGCCGACACCCCCTCCGACACCGCCGAGGTCACCGCCGCGCTCCGCCGGGCCGGGATCGGCGACGTCGACGACTCGGGCCTGGCCCGGGCGCTGTACTCCTCCGACGGCTCGCTGTACCGCGTGCTGCCGCGCGCCGTCGTCCGCCCGCGCGACGCCGACGAGGTCGTGGCCGCCCTCGAGGTCTGCCGGACGCTCGGCGTGCCGCTGACCATGCGCGGCGCGGGCACCTCGATCGCCGGCAACGCGGTGGGCACCGGGGTCGTCGTCGACACCAGCCGGTACCTGGACCGGGTGCACGTGGTGGACGCCGAGGCGCGCACCGCGGTGATCGACCCCGGCGTCGTCCAGGCCCGGCTGCAGCTGGCCGCCCGCCCGCACGGGCTGCGCTTCGGGCCGGACCCGAGCACGGCCAACCGCTGCACCGTCGGCGGGATGATCGGCAACAACGCCTGCGGCTCCCGCGCGCTGGGCTACGGCCGGACGTCGGACAACGTCGTCGGCCTCGACGTCGTCACCGGGACCGGGCAGCGGCTGCGGCTGACCTCCGGGGCGGCCGTGGACGGCACGGGCAGCGGGGTGGTCGAGGACCTGCGCGCCCTGGTCGGCCGCGAGCTGGCCACCATCCGCACCGAGCTCGGCCGCTTCGGCCGGCAGGTGTCGGGCTACTCGCTGGAGCACCTGCTGCCCGAGCACGGCTTCGACGTCACCCGGGCGCTGGTGGGCAGCGAGGGGACGCTGGCCGTCGTCCTCGGCGCGACCGTGCGGCTGGTCGCCGACGCCCCGTACCGCGGGCTGGTGGTGCTCGGCTACCCGTCGATGGCCGAGGCCGCCGACGCCACACCGGGCCTGCTCCGGCACGGGCCGACCGCCGTCGAGGGCCTGGACGAGCGGATCGTGCAGCGGCTGCGCGACGTGCCGGCCGCCGTCGTCCCCGACCTGCCGCGCGGCGCGGGCTGGCTGATCGTCGAGGTCACCGGTGACACCGTCGCGGAGGTGGAGGCGAAGGGCGCGGGCGTCGTCGCCGACGCCGGCGCGCTGGACTCCCTGGTGGTCACCGACGTCGCGCACGCCGCGGCGATCTGGCGGATCCGCGAGGACGGCGCCGGCCTGGCCGCGCGCACCTCCGACGGCCGCCCCGCGCACGCCGGCTGGGAGGACGCCGCCGTGCCGGTGGAGTCCCTCGGCGCCTACCTGCGCGAGTTCGACGCGCTGCTGGAGCAGCACGGGCTGCAGGGCGTGCCGTACGGACACTTCGGCGACGGCTGCGTGCACGTGCGCATCGACTTCCCGTTCGGGCGCGAGCCCGACCGCGGCCGCGCCGCCTACCGCTCCTTCGTCGAGGACGCCGCCCGGCTGGTCGCCCGCTACGGCGGGTCGGTGTCGGGCGAGCACGGCGACGGCCGGGCCCGCAGCGAGCTGCTGCCGACCATGTACTCCCCCGCCGCGCTGGACCTCTTCGCGCAGGTCAAGGCGCTGTTCGACCCCGACGACGTGCTCAACCCCGGCGTGCTGGTGCGCCCGGCCCGACTGGACGACGACGTCCGGGTGGCCGCCGCGCCCCGGCTGCTCCGCACCGGCCCGCCCACCCTGGCGCTGGCCTACCGGCACGACGGCGGCGACCTGTCCAACGCGGTGCACCGCTGCACCGGCGTCGGCAAGTGCCGGGCCGACCCGTCCGGCGTCGCCGTCATGTGCCCGTCGTTCCCGGCCACCCGCGAGGAGAAGGACTCCACCCGCGGCCGCGCCCGGGTGCTGCAGGAGATGCTCGCGCCCGGCGGGCCGGTGCGGGACTGGCGCTCACCGGAGGTGCACGCCGCGCTCGACCTGTGCCTGTCGTGCAAGGGCTGCTCGCGGGACTGCCCGACCGGCGTGGACATGGCCAGCTACAAGTCCGAGGTGCTGCACCAGTCCTACCGGCGCCGCCTCCGGCCGCTGGCGCACTACACGCTGGGCAGGCTGCCCATGTGGTCCGACCTGGCCGCGCGGGCGCCGCGGCTGGTCAACGCCGTGCTGCGCAACCGGCTCGGCGGGCGGCTGGCCAGGTGGGGCGCCGGCGTGGACCAGCGGCGGTCGCTGCCGTCGTTCGCGCCGCGCACCTTCCGGCAGTCGTTCACCCCGCGGCCCGGCGGCGGCGCGCCGGTGGCGCTGTGGGTGGACTCGTTCACCGACCACTTCGCGCCGGAGGCCGCGCACGCCGCCGTCCGGGTGCTCGAGGCCGCCGGCTACTCGGTGCAGGTGCCCGGCGACGACACCTGCTGCGGGCTGACCTGGATCACCACGGGGCAGCTGGACACCGCCAAGCGCATCCTCGGCGACACGGTGCGCCGGCTCGCGCCGCTGGCCGACGCCGGCATCCCGATCGTCGGCGTGGAGCCCTCGTGCACCGCGGCGCTGCGCAGCGACGCCGTGGAGCTGCTGGACGACCCGGCCGCGGGGCGGGTCGCCGCGGCCACCCGGACGCTGGCCGAGCTGCTCACCGCCACCGAGGGGTGGGCGCCGCCGTCGCTGGCCGGCGTCGAGGTGGTCGCGCAGCCGCACTGCCACCACCACGCGGTGATGGGCTGGGCGGCCGACGAGCGGCTGCTGCGCCGGGCCGGTGCGACGGTCACCCGGCTCGGCGGCTGCTGCGGGCTGGCCGGCAACTGGGGCGTCGAGCGCGGCCACCACGAGGTGTCGGTGGCGATCGCGGAGCAGCAGCTGCTGCCCGCCGTCCGCGCGGCCGGGCCGGACGCCGTCGTGCTGGCCGACGGGTTCTCCTGCCGCACGCAGCTGGACCAGCTCGCCGACCGCCCCGGCCGGCACCTGGCCGAGCTGCTCGCCGACGCGCTGGACCGGGCACGGGAGGCGTAGGGAATGGGCCGCCGGCCGGCGCGTTGGCGGCAGGCATGACCACTCTCGGCATCATCGGCGCCGGCCACATCGGCACGGCGCTCGCGCAGGCGGCCACCGACCTCGGCCACGACGTCGTCCTCTCCAACTCGCGCGGCCCGGAGACCCTCGCCGGCCTCGTCGACGCCCTCGGGGACCGGCCCTCCCGCCGCGGCTCCGTGCGTGCCGCGACCGCCGCCGAGGCCGGCGCCGCCGGCGACCTGGTCGTCGTCACCGTGCCGCTCAAGGCCCTGCCCGACATCCCGGTGGAGCCGCTGGCCGGGAAGGTGGTCATCGACACCAACAACTACTACCCGGAGCGCGACGGGCACGTCGCCGCCCTCGACCAGGGGACCACCACCAGCTCGCAGCTGCTGCAGGACCACCTCCCCACCTCCCGGGTGGTCAAGGCGTTCAACCACATCCAGGCCGCGCAGATCACCGCGCGGCGGACGCCGAGCGGCACGCCGCACCGGCGGGCGCTCGCCGTCGCCGGGGACGACGCCTCGGCGAAGGAGGTCGTCGCCTCGCTCATCGACGAGGTCGGTTTCGACGTGCTCGACCTGGGCCCGCTGTCCGAGAGCTGGCGGATCGAGCCCGGCACCCCCGGCTACGGCCCGGACCTCGACCTCGAGGGCCTGCGCCGGGCGACCGCGGAGGCGACCCGGGCCGCGTGAGCTCAGGCGGCGCGGCGGTCCCGGCGGGCGCGGGCGGCGGCCAGCACCGTCGGGGCCAGCGCCGCCGCGATCCGCGCGTAGCCGGCCGAGGAGGGGTGGAACCGGTCGGCGGAGAACAGCGCCGGGTCGGTGCTGAACGCCCGGCCCACCTCGGCGGACACCGCCGCGACGACGGCGCCGCGCGCCTGCGCCGCCTCCGCCTGCCGCTGCTGCAGCACCGCGCAGGCGGCCTGCACGACCGGCCGGAACGCCGGCGGCACGAACGGCACGCTGGACATGTCCGGCGCCGGCACGACGACGACGTCGGTGCCCGCGGCGCGCAGCCCGTCGACGGCGGAGCCGAGCGCGGCGACCGCCTGCTCGACGGGGAGGAACCGGGCCAGGTCGTTGGCGCCGATCACCACGACGGCGAGGTCGGCGTCCAGCGGCGCGGCCCGGCGCACCTGCGCGGCGAGGTCGCGGGAGGCGGCGCCGGGCACGGCGAGCACGGACAGGTCGGTCTCGATGCCCGCGCTGCGCAGCACCTGCGCCAGCCGCGGGCCGAGGCCGTCCTCGACCCGCGCGGCACCGGTGCCGTACGCGATCGAGTCACCGAGGACGGCGAGGCGGAGACGGTCGGTCACGCCCGGTACAACGCCGGCCGGCGGGTCGCTCTGCCCGCCGCCCGGGCCGGCCGCCGGTGACCCCGGCCACCGTGCGGCCGGGGTCACCGTGCGGCCGGACCCGCGACGCTCTGCCACGATGCCCGCGTGGTGGATCTGGACGAGACCATGCTGCCCGGCGTCGGCGTGCGTTACGGGCTCACGACCCGCGCCGGCGACCGCCTGGCCGTCGTCGTCCAGCGCGAGGGCGGCGCGGAGGTGGCCGTGTTCGACCGGCGCGACCCGGACCGCGCCCGCGCCGTGTTCCGCCTCGACGCCGAGGAGACCGGCGTCCTGGCCGAGCTCCTGGGAGCACCGCGGCTGACCCAGCGGTTCGTGGACCTCTCGCGGGAGGTGCCGGGGCTCCGGTCCGCCCGCTTCCTCGTGCACGCCGGGTCACCCTTCGACGGGCGCCCGCTCGGCGAGACCCGCGCCCGGACCCTGACCGGGTGCTCGATCGTGGCCGTGGTGCGCGAGCACGACGTCGTCCCCTCCCCCGGCCCGGCGGAGGTGCTGCACGCCGGGGACGTGCTGGTCGCCATCGGCTCCGACGCCGGGCTCACCCAGCTCGGCGCGCGGCTGGACGGCGCGGCCTAGGCCCCCGACGTGCACGGCACCGAGGCGCTGCTGGTCGAGCTGGGGCTGCTCTTCCTGGGGCTCGCGCTGCTCGGCCTGCTCGCCCGGCGCCTGGACCTCTCCCCCATCCCGTTCGTCCTCGTGGCCGCGCTGGCGGTGGGCGACGGCGGGCTCGCGCCCCTGACCACGGCCACGCCGTTCATCGAGGCCGCGGCCGAGATCGGCGTCGTGCTGCTGCTGCTCGCCCTCGGTCTCGAGTTCTCACCCGACGAGCTGTTCACCTCGCTGCGCCACCACGGCCGCTCCGGTCTGGTGGACCTGCTGCTCAACGCGCCGCCGGGCATCGTGGCCGGCCTGGCGCTCGGCCTGCCCTGGCAGGGCGCGCTCGCCCTCGGGGGCATCACCTACATCTCGTCGTCCGGCATCGTGGCCCGGCTGCTCGCCGACCTCGGCCGGCTGGCCAACCGGGAGACACCGGCCGTGCTCTCGGTCCTGGTGCTCGAGGACCTCGCCATGGCGCTGGTGCTGCCCCTGCTGGCCGTGGCGCTGGCCGGGGGCGGCCCGGCCGCGGCCGCCGGCGGACTCGCCCTGGCCGCCGGGACCGTGGTCCTCGTCCTGGCCGCCGCCCGGCGCCACGGCCGGCACCTGGGGCGGTTGCTCACCTCCCCGGACGACGAGCAGGTGCTCCTGCGGCTGGTCGGGTTGACCCTGCTGGTCGCCGGCGCGGCGCAGGCGCTGGGCGTCTCGGCCGCGGTCGGCGCCTTCCTGGTCGGGCTGGCCCTGCCCGCACCCTTCGCCGAACGGGTGCGGCGGATCCTCACCCCGCTGCGCGACCTGTTCGCGGCCACCTTCTTCGTCGCCTTCGGGCTGGGCACCGACCCCGCCGACGTCCTCCCGGTCCTGCCGGCGGCGCTGCTCCTCGCCGTCGTGACCGCGGCGACCAAGGTGGGAACGGGCTGGTACGCCGCCCGCCGGGACGGTGTTGCCGCTCCGGGCCGCTGGCGAGCGGGGACGGCGTTGATCGCCCGCGGCGAGTTCTCCGTGGTCATCGCCGGCCTGGCCGTGGCGGCCGGACTTACCGAGCTGGGTCCCCTGACCACCGCGTACGTGCTGGTGCTCGCCGTCGCCGGTCCCGTGGTGACCCGGCTGGCCGAGCCCCGGACCGCGCTCCCCGGCACGGCCCTCCCCGGGCCCGCGGCGCCGGCCGCGGGAGCGCCGGCGCCGCGGGCCCGGGGAGGGAGACCGCGGACGCTCGACGACGCGACGGGGCCCGGCCGGGATCGCTCCCGGCCGGGCCCCGTGGGTCCGTGCGTGGTGGCCGTCAGGCCTTCGGGCCACCCGCGGCGTACACGACCTGACCCGAGACGAAGCCGGCACCCTCGCTGACGAAGAACGACACCAGGTGCGCGATGTCCTCGGGCTGGCCGACGCGGGCCACCGGGATCTGCGAGGCGGCGCCCTTGATGAAGTCGTCGAAGGGGATGCCCATGCGCTCGGCGGTGGCCATCGTCATCTCGGTCTGGATGAAGCCCGGGGCGATCGCGTTGGCGGTGACGCCGAACTTGCCCAGCTCGATGGCGAGGGTCTTGGTGAAGCCCTGCAGGCCCGCCTTCGCCGTCGAGTAGTTCGCCTGGCCGCGGTTGCCCAGCGCCGAGGTGCTCGACAGGTTCACGATCCGGCCCCACTTGGCCTCGACCATGTGCTTCTGGCAGGCCCGGCTCATGAGGAAGGCGCCGCGCAGGTGCACGTTCATGACCAGGTCCCAGTCGACCTCGGTCATCTTGAACAGCATGTTGTCGCGGATGACGCCCGCGTTGTTGACCAGGACGACGGGCGGGCCGAGCTCGGCGGCGATCCGGTCGACGGCGGCCTGCACCTGCTCGGCGTCGCTGACGTCGGCGCCCACGCCGAGCGCGCGCCCGCCGGCGGACTCGATCGCCTGCACGGTGTCCTTGGTGTTCGCCTCGTCGAGGTCGAGCACGGCGACGGCGAAGCCGTCGGCGGCCAGGCGCTTCGCCGTCGCGGCGCCGATGCCGCGCGCGGCGCCGGTCACGATGGCGACGCGGGGGGTGGCCTCGCTCATGGCAGTTCCTCTCGTTGGTGGCGGCGTCGTCGCCGGCCGGTCCGGGTGGGGGGCTCGGGCCGGGTCGACCCCGCGCCGGCCCCCGGGCTGCGCCGGACAGGTTACGGCGGGCTCCCGGAGCGCCCGGAGACGCCCCCGTACCGGTGCGCGGCGGCCGTCAGGGCCAGATCGAGGCGACGATGATCGCGGCGACCGAGAGCTGGGTCGCGGCCATCACCATGCTCGCGGGGTGGAAGCCGGTCTCGGTGACGAGCTGGCCCATCTTCCCCGGCGTGAGCAGGTCGAGGACGAGGAACGCGACAGCCTGCAGCACCACGCCGAGCAGGCCGAAGACCACGGTCCAGAGCAGCGCCTCCCCGAACCCGGACGTCGCGTTGGTCCAGATCGCGGCGAAGATGACCGCGCCCTGGGCGAGGAACCCGGCGGACAGGACGACCGCGGCACTCACCGACCGGTCCTCGTAGATGCGCCGGCCCAGGTGGCCGGGCGTCAGCAGGTCGAGGACGAGGAAGCCGAGGGCCAGCAGCACGAGGCCGACGGCGGTGTAGGCGACGGCGTAACCGATGCTGGCCAGCACGGGACGGGTACCTCCGGGGGGACGGGAGCGGACGGGCCTGCCAGTTCCTACCGCACCGGCTCCCCCGGCCGCACGCGACGGTCCGGCCGGTCAGTCCCCCGGGTGCGCGACGTCACCCCGCACGACGTCACCCCGCGCGGCGTCACCCCGCACGACGTCGACCCGGTCGAAGCCCTCGGCCGCGGTGGGCGGGGCGAACCGCGCGCGGGCGGCGTGCACGCCGACCAGCGGCACCGGCGACTCGCGGGCCGCGTTGCGGGCCAGGCACTCCTCGAGCGGGGTGTCCACCCAGACCGCGCGCACCGGCACGCCGGCCGCGCGGGCCGCGGCGACCAGCGGCGCGCGCTCCTCCGGCGAGGGGCTGGTGTTGTCCACGACGACGCTGCGCCCGGCCGCCAGCAGCCCGGCGACGAGCCGCTGCTGCCGGGTCTCCCGCCGCCGGGCGCGGGGCCAGTGGTCCTTGCTCACCACCTCGTGCGTCGCGGCGAGGGTCCGCTGCACCCAGGTCGACTTGCCCGCGCCCTGCAGGCCGACCATCACCACCAGCTCGGGTGAGCTGCCGGAACGGCCTCCCTGCAGGGGCCCGCTGGGAGCCTCGACCGGCCTCCCTGCAGGGTCCCGCCGCGAGCCTGCGAGTGGCGGGGGGCAGGAGGGTCCTTCGAGGGGGGCAGGGAGGTCCTCCCTCACGCGCTGCGGCGCAGCGGGGTCACCGGCTCGTCGTCGTCCTCGAACACCGGGCGGGCCGCCGGGTGCTCGACCAGCGCGAGCACCCTCCCGGACATGAAGCGTGCGGTGCGCACGGGCGTGCCGCCGCGGGTGGTCTCGGTGACCTCCACGATGCCGCGGCCGTGGGACACGTCCACCCGGCGCCCGGCGCGGGTGGCCTCGATCTCGTAGGTTCGGGTGTCGCCACCGGCGTCGATGACGACCTCGACACGATCGCCCTTCACGGGTCCTCCTCGGGGTCTCGCCGGGACCGTTCCCCGGCTTGTGGACAACGTCCTCCCGACCCCTGACATTCCCCGAACGCGCTGGTCAGTCCCCGGATCCACGCCGCGAGGGCCAGTGCGGGTGCAGCGCCCGGACCGAGGCCAGCGCCGCCCGCCGGGCCTGCGCGCGCTGCCGTGCGCGGCTGGTCCGCGGGGCTCTCGGCTCCTCCCGCAGCAGCGCGTCGAGCCAGTGCCCGCGCGGGTCGACGTCGACCAGCAGCGCCTTCACCAGCAGCGTGAGCGGGATGGCCAGCAGCGCGCCCAGCGCGCCCAGCACCCAGCCCCAGAACAGCAGCGCGAGGAAGGTGACCGTCATCGACAGGCCCACCGAGTCGCCGACGAAGCGCGGCTGGATGAGCGTCTGCACGACGAAGTTGAGCAGCGAGTAGACGACGATGACCACCCAGAACTCGGTCCAGCCGCCGGCGAGCAGCCCGAGCAGCGCCGGCGGGATGACGCCGAGCACGAACCCGATGTTGGGCACGTAGTTGGTGATGAACGACAGCAGGCCCCACAGCACCGGCAGCGGGACCTCGAGGATCGCCAGCGCGACGGTGTCGCCCACCGCCACGATCGCGCCGAACACCGTGCTCACCAGCAGGTAGCTGCGGGTGCCGCGGGCGAACAGGCCGAGCGCGATGGGCAGGTGCGGCCGGTCCTCGGCGACCAGCGCCAGCCGGCGGCCGAACCCGCCGGACTCGATGGCGAGGAAGACCATCGCCGACAGCAGCAGCACCAGCGTGCTGGCGGTGTCGGTGACCCGAGCGAGCAGATCGGTGGCCAGGCCCACGAGCTGGCCGTAGTCGAACCGGTCGACCAGGTCCTGGATCTGCGTCGAGGACAGCCCGGCCTCGTCGAGCCGCTGCACCGTGTCGTCCAGCAGCACCGCAAACTGCGGGGCGTAGTCGGGCAGCAGGACGGCGAACTGGGCGATCGCGACGACCAGCAGCGACCCGAGGCCGAGCAGCACGCCCCACACGAGCAGCAGCAGGACGCCGGCCGCCGCCCAGCGCGGCACGTGGTGGCGCAGCAGCCAGCGCTGCACCGGCATGAGCGCCACGACGACGACCAGCGCCAGGAGCACCGGCGCGACCAGCCAGGCGATCTCGCGCACCCCGGCGACGGCGATCGTCGCGGCCGCGGCGCCGACCAGCAGCACCAGCCAGCGGGGCAGCCCGCCCGGGCCGGTGAGCGGAGCGGCCGGTCCCGGCGCCGGGCCGCCGTCGAGGGGTGCGAGCGGGACGTCGGCGGCCAGGGGCAGCCCGTCGGCGAGGTCCCCCGGCAGCTCGGTGGGCTCCGGGGGGACCACCCGGGAGGCGCCGGAGCGCGCCCGCTCCGCACCCGGCTCGGGCAGGTGCGACTGCGCGACCATGGACGTCCTCCCCCCGTGACGGCGCCGTGACGCCCCAGGGTGTCACGGCGGTGCGGCTCCCGCGGGGAGCCTCAGCCGGTGCGGCCCTCGAGCAGCGCGGCCATCTCCGGCAGGTCGAAGAACGCCGCGGTCTCGCGCGCGCTCGGCCCGCCGGCGTCGGGGTCGGCGCCGGCGGCCAGCAGCGCCCGTACGCCGGCCTCCGAGCGGCGGAACACCGCCGCGGCCAGCGCCGTCTGGCCCCGGTCGTTGGCCCGGCCCGGGTCGGCGCCGCGCTCGAGCAGCGCGGCCACCGTCCCCGGGTGGTCGTGGTAGGCGGCGAGGATCAGCAGCGTGTCGCCCTTGTCGTTGGTGAGGTCCACCGGGACGCCGGCGTCGACGTAGGCGACCAGCTCCTCGGTGTGGCCGAAGCGGGCGAGGTCGAAGACCCGCGCGGCCAGCTCGATGACCCCGGGGTCGATCGGCTCGCTCACGACCGCGCCCCCGCCCCGAGGCCGTCGACGAGGGCCAGGATCCGCCGCCAGGCGTCCTGGCAGGCCTCCTCCCACTCGGGCGCGGCGCGGTCGAAGAAGGAGTGCGGGGCGCCGTCGTAGACCGCGGTCTCGACGTCGGCGCCCGCGGCGCGCATCGTCTCCGCGAGGGCGAGCTGGTCCTCGACGGGGGTGGCGGCGTCGGCACCGGCGATCACCATCAGCGTCGGGCGCGAGGCCCGCGCGGCGGCGTCGCCGACCATGGCCGGCCGGCCGTAGAAGCCCACGCAGGCGGCGACGTCGAGGTCGCCGCCGGACTGCCGCCAGGAGTGGCTGCCGCCGAAGCAGAAGCCGACGGTGACCACCGGCAGGTCGGGCCGGGTGCGCCGGCGCAGCTCGGCGACGGCCGCGGTGAGGTCGGCGTCGACGCCCTCGGGCGTGGTCTGCGGGACGTGCGTCTGCCAGTCGAAGCCCGCGTCGCGCGTGCCGCTCCCGGCCGTGCCGGCGGTGCGGCCGAAGTAGTCGAGGGCGACGGCGGGCACGCCGGCCTCGGCGAAGCGCTCGGTCAGCGCGACGTAGTACGGGTGCAGCCCGCGGATGTCCGGGAGGACCACCACGCCGGCGGGCGCGGCCGCGACGTCGGCGGGCAGCGCCCAGGCGGCGGAGACCTCCGTGCCGTCGGCCGCGGTGAGCACGGTGAGGCCGCGGTCGCCGACCTCCCCCGTGCGCGGCGGGGCGGGCGGGCGGCTGGCGGGGTCGTGGCACATGACCCTGTGCTACCAGGCGGCGCGGAGCACCGCGCGAGGGACCCGGGTCAGACGCCGCCGGTGCGCTCGGCGGCCCCCGCGCGGCCGCCGAAGACGGCGGCGGCCACCTCGCGGCGGGCGTCGGTGAGCCACGAGTACTGCCGGTGCGCCTGGTCGATGAGCCGGTCGAGCTCGGCCCGGTCCAGGCGGTCGTCGGCCTCGGCGACGATCCGCAGCGTCTCGAAGCCGCTGCGCTTGGCGCGCACCCCGGAGGCGAGGAACTCGAACTCGACGAGGTCCGACAGCGGCGAGCGGGACAGCAGCCGGCCGTTGAGCTTGGCGCGGGTGATCTTCTCCGCCAGCCAGACGCCGAGCTGCTTGTACTGCCGCACCGGGATGCCGAGCGCCCGGGCCGTGGCCAGCAGCGAGGACTTCTCCTCGCGCAGCTCGCCGAGCAGCTGGGTCAGCGGCGCCTCCCAGCGCGAGCCGCGGTGCACGCCCAGCATCCGGCAGACCAGCTCGATGCCGCCGGTGGCCGAGGCGAGGTGGTCGTTGACGTAGACGCCGAGGAGCTCGGCGTTGCGCAGCGGCTGCACGGGTTCGGACACGGGACCTCCTGCGGGGTGGGACGACCCCATCCTCCGCGACCGGTGATCACCGCGCGCGGCGGCGTCCCTCAACCGGGCGGCCGGCCGGCGGCGCGGGCGAGCAGCCGCGCGGCGGCCGGCCGCAGCTCCAGCTCCAGCTCCCAGGACCCGGCGGCCAGGCGCTGCGCGACCGCCTGCCGGGAGACGCCCAGCTCGGCGGCCGCGGCGGCCCGCGTGGCGCCGGCCGCGACCAGGTCGACGGCGGCCCAGGCCGCGGCGCTGCGGCGGGCGAGGAGGACGGCGAGCGCGGTGAGCACCGCCTGGGCGTCGGCGGCGGCCTCGGCGTCGGACCCGCGCACGGCCAGCCGCGCCGGGCGGCGCCCGGCGGCCTCCAGTGCGCGGCGCGCGGCGAGCAGCACCGGGCCGTCACCGGGACCGGCCGGCCCGGCGCCGACGACGATCCGCCGGCCGCCCTCCCGCACCAGCGCGACGACGGTGTCGACCGCGACCGGGGCGTCGTCGAGGACGGCCGCCCAGCCCTCCCCCACCGCCCGCGCGCCGGCCCCGAGGACCGCCGGGGGCGCGCCGGCGGCGGGGCCCGCGGTCAGCGGGGCGCAGGCGACAGCCAGGGGCACGCGCGCAGCGTCGCCGCCGGCCGGGCCGGGTGCAAGCTCCTGGGCTTGCCCGGCGCGCCGGTCAGTCCTGCGCGAGCTCGGGCGGGAAGCCGCCGGTGGCCACCGGGCCCCAGCGCTCGATCGTGACGCGCAGCAGCGACTTCCCCTGCCGGGCCATCGCGGCGCGGTACTCGTCCCAGTCGGGGTGCTCGCCGCTGATCGACCGGAAGTACTCGACCAGCGGCTCCAGCGCCTCCGGCAGGTCCAGCACCTCGGCCCGGCCGTCCACCTGCACCCACGCGCCGTCCCAGTCGTCGGACAGCACGCAGAGGGAGACGGCGGGGTCGCGGCGGGCGTTGCGCACCTTGGCGCGCTGCGGGTAGGTGCTGACGACGACCCGCCCCTCGGCGTCGACGCCGTAGGTCACCGGGGACAGCTGCACCCCGCCCTCGCGGCGCCGGGTGAGCAGCACCGCGCGGTGCCGCGGGCGGAGGAAGTCGAGCAGCTCGGCGCGCTCGACCCGGTCGGCTCTGGCGGTCCTGGGCACGTCCCCGACGCTAGCCGCGGCCTGCGCCCCTCCCGCCGTCGGGCGGTGGGCCGCGGTGATCCGTGGTGCGATGTGACCATGAGGTTCCGCCTGTCCGGACGCGCCGCCACCGGCCGGGACGACGCCCCGGCCGGTGGCGGCGCGTCCGCCGCCGGTGCTCCCCCGGCCCGGGACCGCGCGGCAGGCGCTGCGCCCGGCGCCGTGCCCGGCGGCCGGCCGGTCGGCGAAGAGCGCGCCACCCCCACGCTCACCGGCGAGGGCGGCCCGGGCGACCCGCGCGCCGACGACCACGACGCCACGGCGGCCCCCGCCCCGGCCTGGCAGCGCGGCGAGCGGGCGGTGTCGGCCACCCGCACGCTCGCCGTCGCCTCCGCGCAACTGCTGCTCATCAGCGCGGCACTGGTGGTGATCGGCTGGGTCCTCGGCAAGCTGTGGGTCATCCTGCTGCCGGTCATCCTCGGCCTGCTGTTCGCCACCGTGCTGTGGCCGCCCACCCGGTTCCTGCGCCGGCACGGCTGGCCCCCCGCCCTGGCCGCGGCGGTCGTGCTGCTGCTGTTCCTGGGCCTCATCGGAGGGCTCATCGCGGTCATCGCGCCACAGGTCGCCGACCAGGTCACCGAGCTCGCCGACCAGGCCGCCAGCGGCCTGGAGCAGGTCCAGCAGTGGCTGCAGGGGCCGCCGCTGAACATCGACGAGGAGCAGATCGGCCAGTACGTCGACCAGGCCATCGACTCGGTGCAGTCGAACGCCTCCAACATCGCGGGCTACGCCGCCACCGGCGCCTCCGCCGTCGGCAACGGCCTGCTCAACCTGCTGCTGGCGCTGGTGCTGGCGTTCTTCTTCATCAAGGACGGGCCGCGCTGGGTGCCGTGGCTGGCCGCGCAGACCGGGCCGAAGGCCGCCCCGCACGTGGCCGCGCTGTCGCAGAAGACCTGGTCGACCCTGTCGGAGTTCATCAAGCAGCAGGCCCTCGTCGGCTTCGTCGACGCCTTCTTCATCGGCCTCGGGTTGTGGATCCTCGACGTGCCGCTGGTCGTGCCGCTGGCCGTGCTGACCTTCTTCGGCGCGTTCGTCCCGATCATCGGCGCGTTCGTCGCCGGCGCCTTCGCGGTGCTGATCGCCCTGGTCGACGAGGGCTTCACGGTGGCGCTGATCGTCTTCGGGATCGTGCTGCTGGTGCAGCAGATCGAGGGCAACGTGCTGCAGCCGATCATCCAGGGCCGCGGGTTCAACCTGCACGCCGCGGTGGTCATCCTCGCCGTCACCGCCGGCGGCAGCCTGGCCGGGATCGTCGGCGCCTTCCTCGGGGTGCCGGTGGCCGCGCTGATCGCCGTCGTCTACCGGTACACCCGCGACGCGCTCGACGGCCGCCATCCCGAGGTCGCCGACGACGGCACCCGCCACGAGGTGTCCGGCGACGACGACGGCGCCGTCCTGACCCGCTCCCCCGCGCCGCCGGCCTGACCGGACGGGAATGCCGGCCGGGCCGCCGTCGCTGTCGCCTGACGACGTCCGATCAGCAGGCGTCCGACCAGCAGGAGGTGCCCCCGTGGCGCAGCGACCGGAGGAGCTCGTCGAGCTCACTCCCGAGGCCGATCCGTTCGTCGCCGCCGAGGAGGCGGTCACCGGGGCCGCGCAGCGGCGGGGCCTGGTGCTCGTGCACGCCCTCGCGGGCGACTTCGACGCCGCCTCGTCCGCCCAGCTCGCCGCCTCGCACCTGCTGGCCTCGCTGCCGCACCGCACCGTCGCGCGCTTCGACGCGGACCTGCTGGTCGACTACCGCGCCCGCCGGCCGCGGATGACGTTCAACGGCGACCACTACGAGGACTTCGCCGCGCCGGAGATCGTGCTCTCGGCGCTGGAGGACGACGCCGGCGAGCCGTTCCTGCTGCTGCACGGCCCCGAGCCGGACTACCGGTGGGAGGGCTTCGCCGCCGCCGTCGTCGGGACGGTCGAGCGGCTCGGGGTGACCTCGGTGGTGGCGCTGCAGGCCATCCCGATGCCGGTGCCGCACACCCGGCCGGTGACGGTCACCGCGCACGCCACGCGCCGGCAGCTCATCGAGACCTACCCCGTCTACTGGGGCGAGCTACGCGTCCCGGGCAGCGCCTCGGCGCTGCTGGAGCTGCGCCTGGGCGAGGCCGGCGTGGACGCCCTCGGGGTGGCCGCGCACGTGCCGCACTACCTGGCGCAGGCCAGCTACCCGGCCGCCACGCTCACCCTGCTCGAGGAGCTGGGCCGGCTCACCGGGCTGCTGCTCCCCACCGAGACCCTGCGCGAGGCGGCGCAGCAGCACCGCACCGAGGTCGACGAGCAGATCGCCCGCTCGGCCGACAACACCGCCGTCGTGGCGGCGCTGGAGCAGCAGTACGACCAGTTCGCCGCCGCCCGCGAGGGCGAGGACCTGCTCGGCGGGGCCGGTGAGGTGCCCAGCGGCGACGAGATCGGCGCGGAGTTCGAGCGCTTCCTCGCCGAGCAGGACCGCCGCGGTCGAAGCGACTAGCGCGCGGGGCGCCGTGTCCGGGTGACGCTCAGGGCCAGCGCGCCCAGCGCGCCGACGACGGCGAACACGTAGAAGCCCCACGGGAAGGCGATGCCCGCCGTCACCAGCGCGCCGGTGACCACCGGCCCGACGATCGCGCCGATCCGGCCGGCGCCGGCCGACCAGCCCAGCGCGGTGGCGCGCACGGCCGGCGGGTGGTTGGCGCTGGTGAACGCGTAGACGAGCACCTGCGCCGAGAAGACGAAGCAGCCGGTGAGGAAGCACATCAGGTAGAGGCCCGCGGTGGGCAGCTCGACCGACAGCAGCGCCAGGAACAGCGCGCCGGAGGCGAACCAGATCATCCCGGCGGTGCGGGCGCCGATGCGGTCGGCGACCGTGCCGGCCACCAGCAGGCCGACGATGGCGCCGATGTTGAGCACCAGCAGGAACGCCAGCGAGTCGCCGAGGTCGTAGCCGGCCTCGCGCATGATCGTCGGCAGCCAGTTGTTCAGGCCGTAGACCAGCAGCAGCCCCATGAACGAGGTCACGCCGAGCGCCACGGTGTTGCGGGCGAACCCGCCGGTGAACAGCGAGCGGACGGTCGAGGCGGCGCCTGCGGTGGCGCCGGCCGGTGCCGGGCCGGGCGTGCTCTCCAGCTCCAGCCCGTGGCGGCGGGCCACCTCCTCGGCCTCCGCCCGCCGGCCGGCGGCCTGCAGGAAGGACGCCGACTCCGGCAGCCGGGCGAGCATGAGCGGGACGAGCACCAGGGCCGGGGCCGCGCCGATGACGAACATCCACCGCCAGCCCAGCGACGGGATGACCGGGATGGCCAGGGCCGCGGTGGCCACGGCGCCGACGTGGTAGCCGGTCATGATCGTCGTGGTGGCCCGGCCGCTGCGCCCGGCGCGGGTGAACTCGTTGACCATGGCGATGGCCGTCGGCAGGCAGCCGCCCAGGCCCAGGCCCGCGAGGAAGCGCAGCAGCCCGAACACGACCTCGTTGGGCGCGAACGCGCACAGCAGGGTGAACAGCGAGAAGGACGCCACGGCGCCGATGAGCGCCTTGCGGCGGCCGACCAGGTCGGTGAGCGTGCCGATGGTCAGCGCGCCGATCATCATGCCGACCAGGCCGACGGTGATCACCGCGGTGGCGCCGGTACCGGTGAGGCCGAACTCCTCCGGCTCCTGCAGCGTGGGGACGACGGTCCCGACGACGACCAGGTCGAAGCCGTCGAGCAGCACCGCGATCCAGCACAGCGGCGCCACCCACCCGGCGGCGCGGGCGGCGGCGCCGGGCGTCGTCGAGCGGACGGGGGTCGAGCTCATCGGTGTCCTCCACGGCGACGGCGTCGGGGGTCGACCGACGGTAGGAGTGCCCCGCGCCGCGGCCCAATCGGCTCCCGCCCAGCGGAAGCCGGCCCGCCTGGAACGACAGCGGGCCGCGCCCGGGGATCCCGGACGCGGCCCGCTGCGGTGTGCCCTGCGGTGATCAGGCCTCGACGGTGACGTGCTCGTTGGGCACGCAGTGCGTCATCTGGTGGCCGGTGACGTCGCGCGGACCGTTCTTGCCGAGGTTGGCGGCGCGCTGCAGCTCCTCCTCGGTGAGGGTCTGCGTCTGCAGCGGCTCCAGGCCGCGGACGTCGTCGGCGGTGATGCCCAGGCCGTCGCCGACCCGCTGGCCCCACTCGTCGTCGCACATGAAGAAGTGCCAGACCATCCGCTCCTGGATCTCGCGGCGGCACTGCGAGAGGGCGTCGACCAGGTTCTTCACCAGGTCGTCCTTCTCCCACTGCTCCGAGAGCTGGTAGCGCTCGCCGGCCTGCGCGTAGTCGTTCGTGCGCGGGATCCGCTTGCGGGTGAGCCGGCCGGTGATGACCGGGCCCTGCTCGTCGTGCGTCGGGTACTGCGCCTCCCGCAGGCCGCCGAGGATCGACGGCTCGTAGTTCACGTGCGGGTTGGTGCCCTCGGCCCGGTCCACGCCGTAGGCCATCTGGCCGTCGCGCTGGTTGGTGGCCACCCGGGCCTTCGGCGCGTTCACCGGCAGCTGCAGGTAGTTCGGGCCGACCCGGTAGCGCTGGGTGTCGGAGTAGGAGAACGTCCGGCCGACGAGCATCTTGTCGTCGGAGAAGTCCAGGCCGTCGACCAGCACACCGGTGCCGAACGCGATCTGCTCGTTCTCGGTGAAGTTGTCCACCGGCATCCGGTTGAGCGTCATCGTCCCGACCTTGCGGACCGGGAACAGCTCCTCGGGCCAGACCTTGGTGTCGTCGAGCGGGTCGAAGTCCAGCTCCGGGTGCTCGTCGTCGCTCATGATCTGGACGTAGAGGTCCCACGACGGGTGGTCGCCGGCGGCGATGGCGTCGTGCAGGTCCTTGGTGTGCGTGCCCAGGCTCTTGGCCTGCGCGGCCGAGGCGTCCGCGGCGGTCCAGGACTTCACGCCCTGCTTCGGGTACCAGTGGTACTTGACCAGGACGGTCTCACCCTGGGCGTTGACCCACTTGTAGGTGTTCACGCCGAAGCCCTGCATGTGCCGGTAGCTGGCCGGCGTGCCCCGGGGGCTGAAGACCAGCGAGATCATGTGCATGGCCTCGGGGGTCTGGCTGAAGAAGTCGAACGCCCGCTCGGCGACGCTCGCCTCGAAGGTGACCGGGTCCGGCTTCTGGGAGTGGATGAAGTCGGGGAACTTGATGGCGTCGCGGATGAAGAAGACGCCGAGGTTGTTGCCGACGAGGTCCCAGTTGCCCTCCTCGGTGTAGAACTTCACGGCGAACCCGCGCGGGTCACGCGCGGACTCTGAGGAGTCGCGGCCACCGGCCACGGTGGAGAACCGCAGCGCGACGTCGGTGCGCTTGCCCTTCTCCTGGAACAGCTTGGCGCGCGTGTACCGGCTGATCGGCTCGTCGCCGACGGTGCCGTCGGCCTCGAAGTAGCCGAACGCGGTGATGCCGCGCGCGTGCACGACGCGCTCGGGGATCCGCTCCCGGTCGAAGTGGCTGATCTTCTCGAGGAACTGGTAGTTCTCCAGCGTCGCCGGGCCGCGCGCGCCCACCGTCCGCTGGTTCTGGTTGTCGTAGACCGGGTGGCCCTGACGGTTGGTCAGGACCGGGCGGTCCGCCTCGCTCGGGGCCGGGCCCTGCGATGCGACGTCGGTCATGCTCCTGCCTCTCCTCGGGTGTGGTGCTGTCCGGCCGTGGAACGGACGCGGACGGACGGGCCGGGGACGCCGGCCGGGTGGCCGGCGCCCCGGCAGTCGGGGCACAGGCCCCAGAACACGACCTCGGCCTCGTCGACGACGAAGCCGGCCGTGTCCGACGGGACCAGGCACGGTGCCGCGCCCACGGTGCAGTCGACGTCGGCGACCGCACCGCACGAGCGGCAGACCAGGTGGTGGTGGTTGTCCCCCACGCGGACCTCGTACAGCGCCGGCGCGCCCGCGGGCTCGACCCGGCGGGCCAGCCCGACGGCGACCAGCGCCTTGAGGACGCCGTACACCGCCTGCGGCGAGAGCGTGGGGTGCGCCCGGCGGGCCACCGTGACCAGCGTGTCCGCATCGGCGTGCGGATGGGCGGCGAGGGCGTCGAGGACCGCGAGCCGGGGCCGGGTGACCCGCAGCCCGGCGTCGCGCAGCCGCGGCGCCCACGTCGTCTCCATCGGGTCCCACCCAACCCGCTTTTCTTTAGTCAGTCAAATCAAGGGCACGTGTCGGGTGGGGCTCCCCGCCGGTCCACCGGTACCCGGGTGGGGAGGAACACACGCCTCAGGCGAAGACGATGGTGCGGTCGCCCAGGACGACGACGCGCTCCTCCACGTGCCAGGTCACCGCCTGGGCGAGCACCTGGCGCTCCACGTACCGGCCGATGCGGCGCATGTCCTCGACGGTGGCGCGGTGGTCGACCCGGGCCACCTCCTGCTCGATGATCGGGCCGGCGTCGAGCTCCGGGGTGACGTAGTGCGCCGTCGCGCCGATCAGCTTCACGCCGCGGTCGTGCGCCGCCTGGTACGGGTTCGCCCCGACGAAGGCCGGCAGGAAGCTGTGGTGGATGTTGATCAGCCGCTCGGGGAAGCGGCTGCAGAAGTCCGCCGAGACGATCTGCATGTAGCGGGCGAGCACCACCAGGTCGACGTCGCCGACCAGCTCCAGCGCCCGCGCCTCGGCCTCGGCCTTGGTCGCCGGCGTGACCGGCACGTGGTGGAAGGGCACCCCGGCCGCCGCGGCCACCGGCTCGAGGTCGGGGTGGTTGGAGACGACGGCGGTGATGTCGGCGCGCAGGTCCCCGGCGCGGACCCGGTAGAGCAGCTCCTGCAGCACGTGGTCGGTCCTCGACACGAACACCGCCAGCCGCGGCCGGCGCGCGGCCTCGGACAGCCGCCAGGTCAGCTGCCACTGCGCGGCGAGCAGCTCCAGCGCGCCCTCCAGCTGCCGGCGGCGGGTGGCCAGCCCGGGCAGCACGAACTCCAGCCGCAGGGTGAACACCCCGCCGGTCGGGTCCGAGGAGTGCTGCTGCGACTCGGTGATGTTCGCGCCGACGTCGGCCAGCAGCCGGGACAGCACCGCGACGATCCCCGGCCGGTCCGGGCAGCGGACGACCAGCCGCCCGACGTCGGCGGTGGCGGGGTCGTGCGCGATCGGGGCAGCGGACACGGTCGGCATGGTGGCAGGGACGCCCGCCTCCGCCGCCCGGCGGGGGTCAGACGGCGGGCAGGCGGGCGCGGGTGCGGGCGGCGACGTCGAACAGGTCGCCGTACTCCTCCACCCGGGCGAGCACCTCCTCGGTGCGGAAGCGCAGCTCGGCGGGGTCGGCGCCGTCGCGGACGGCGTCCACCTCGTCCCACCCGATCGGCGTGGACACCGGGGCGTCGGGGCGGGCGCGCATCGAGTACGGGGCGACCGTCGTCTTGGCGGGGTTGTTCTGGCTCCAGTCGACGAGCACCTTGCCCGGCCGCAGCACCTTCTCCATCCGCCAGACGACGCGGTCGGGCGTCTCGGCCGACAGCTCCTGGGCCAGCGCCTTGGCGTAGCGGGACGGGTGCTCGCGGTCGGTCACCCGGATCGGCGCGTAGACCTGCACCCCCTTCGACCCCGACGTCTTGACCACCGGGTCCAGCCCGTCGTCGACCAGCCGCACCCGCAGCCGCTCGGCGACGTCGCAGCACTCGCGGATCCCGGCGTCCGGGCCGGGGTCGAGGTCCAGGACGAGCAGGTCCGGCAGCGTCGGCTGCAGCTTGCTGCCCACCTGCCACTGCGGCACGTGCAGCTCCAGCGCGGCCAGGTTCGCCGCCCAGGCGAGGTCGGCGACGGTCTCCAGGACCACCATCTCCAGCACCTCGCGGTCCCGCGAGCTGCCGGGGCTCGGCACGGTCACCTTCCGCACCCAGTCCGGCGCGTGCCGGGCGCTGTTCTTCTCGTAGAACGCCTGCCCCTCGACGCCGTCGGGCCAGCGGGTGAACGTGACCGGCCGGCCGGACAGGTGCGGCAGCAGCACCGGCGCGATCCGCACGTAGTAGTCGATCACCGCGGCCTTGGTGAACGAGACCTCGGGGAAGAGCACCTTGTCGAGGTTGGACACCGACAGCTGCCGGCCCTCCACCCGCACCCGCTGGCGGTCCATCAGGCTCCCCTCAGGGGGACCACTCCACGACGACGTCGTCGACGTCGAGGTCCTCGCGCAGCCCCCGCCACGCAGGGTGGCGCATCCGGCCGTCCGCGGTCCACGCGGCGAAGGCCACCTCGCCGACCAGCTCGGGCTCCGCCCACCGCGCGTCGCGGGCCACGTCGCGCGGGACGGCGCCGGCGAAGGGCGGGGTGCGGCGCGGGGTGAGCAGCCCGCCGAGCTCGCGCAGCACCGCGTCGGTGAACCCGGTGCCGACGTGCCCGGCGTAGACCAGCCGGCCGTCGTCGTCGTGGACGCCGACCAGCAGCGACCCCACTCCCCCGGCCCGCCGCCCCCTGCCCGGCCGCCACCCGCCGACGACGACGCTCTGCGTGCGGACGTGCTTGACCTTGCGCCACTCCGGCGAGCGCGCGCCCGGCCGGTACGGCGAGTCCAGCCGCTTGGCGACCACGCCCTCCAGCCCGTTGTCCCGGCTGGCCGCGTGCACGTCGGCGCCGCCGCCGCGGAACCACGGGGTCGCCGCCCAGCGGTGCCCCTGCGGGGCGAGCGCGTCCAGGCGCTCCCGCCGCCGCGCGTAGGGCAGCCCGAGCAGGCTGCGGCCGCGCTCGGCCAGCAGGTCGAAGACCAGGTAGGTGACCGGTGCCGCGGCCGCGAGCCGGGCGACCTCCGGGCCGCCGGTGCGGTGCATGCGGTTCTGCAGCAGCCCGAAGTCCGGGCGGCCCAGCCGGTCGAGGGCCACCACCTCGCCGTCCAGGACGGCGTCGACACCGGCGAGGGTGTCCGGCAGTCGGCCGAGTTCGGGATAACGGTCGGCCAGCTGGGTGCCGCTGCGCGCCCACAGGTCCACCCGGCCGTCGCGGACCGCCGCGAGCGCCCGGACGCCGTCCCACTTGAACTCGTAGCCCCACGCGGCGTCGTCGGCCGGCAGCTCGCCGGCGACGGCGAGCATCGGCGCCGGCACCGGCGGCTCGGGCAGGGCGGGACGGACCATCCGCGCGGCTCAGGCGCTGCGGCGGGACGTGCGCTTGGCCGGCTCCTTCTTGGCGGCCGTGACCTTGCGCGCGCGGGTCGTGCGGGCCGGCGCCTCCTCGGCCGCCTCCTCCGCCGGCGCCTTCCTCGCCGACACCTTCTTCGCCGCCACCTTCTTCGCCGCGGCCTTCCTGGCGGGCTCGCGCGCCGGTGCCGCCTCCGCGGGCGCCGCGTCGTCGGCGGCGCCGCCGCGGGCGCGTTCGACGCTGCGCCGCAGCGCGCTCATCAGGTCGACGACGGCCGCGCCGGGGTCGGCGGTCTCGGGCACCGGCTGCACGTCGCCGCCGGTCTGCTTGGCCTCGAGCAGGGCGGTCATCGCCTCGCGGTAGTCGTCGGTGAACTCGGCGGGGTCGAAGTCGCCGGTCATCGAGGTGATCAGCGCCTCGGCCATCTGCAGCTCCTGCGGCCGCACCGGGACGTCCTCGTCGAGGAAGCCGAAGTCGGGACGGCGGATCTCGTCGGGCCAGCGCATGGTGTGCAGCACCAGGACGCCGTCGCGGACCCGCATGGCGGCCAGCGACTCCCGCTGCCGCAGCGCGATCTTGGTGATCGCGACCCGGCCGGTGTTCTCCAGCGCGTCGCGCAGCAGCACGTAGGGGCGGGTGGCCGGGCCGTCGGGCTCGAGGTAGTAGGTCTTCTCGAACTGGATCGGGTCGATCTCCGCCTGCTCGACGAACTGCAGGACCTCGATCTCCCGCCGGGTGGCCAGCGGCAGCTCGGCGAGGTCGTCGTCGGTCAGGACCACCAGCTGGCCGTCGGGCAGCTCGTAGCCCTTGGCGATGTCGCCGTACTCGACCTCCTCGCCGTCGATCGAGCAGATCCGCTTGTACTTGACCCGCCCGCCGTCGACGGCGTGCACCTGGTGGAAGCGGACGTCCCTGTCCTCGGTCGCGGTGTAGAGCTTCACCCCGATGCTGACCAGGCCGAACGAGACCGCGCCGCGCCAGATCGAGCGCATGTCACTCCCCTTCCCCGGGCTCCGCGACCGCGGGGCGGCGCGGCCCGCAGGATAGGTGCGGGCCGGCGCCCCCAGCAGCGCGATCGCTGGTGATCTCCTCCGCCCGGGGGAAGCGGGCGTCCTCCTCGGCTCTACTCGGCGTGCCGGCCCGTGGGGTCGGCGTCGGTGTCAGCATCCACGCCCGCCGCCTCCCGTGGCGACGGCTCGAGCGCGCCGTTCTGGATGGCGTCGTAGACGAACTGCAGGACGTCGCTGCCCGCCACCAGCGTCATGGTGAACGCGGCCAGCCGGGTCGCCCGCGGCGCTGCCGCGTAGCCGAACACCAGCCCCGTGGCCACCCACTGGGCCAGGCAGAACGGGCAGGTCAGCAGCTCGCCGACGGCGTGCTTGACCCCACCGTGCTCACGGACCTCCTCCGCCACCTCCGCGTGCCCGGACGGTCCCTGGAACGCCGTGAAGGGTGCGCGCAGCGGGGCGGTGACGGGGTCCTTGGCGATCCGGCGGGCCAGCCGGAAGGTCGCCACCGCGAGGAGCACGGCGTCCCCCGGCGGGATCCGGTCGGGCAGTTCCCTCCCGGACGCCCGCACCGCCGCCGCGCCGGCCGAGACCAGCCCCAGGTACACCCCCATCGCCCCGAGGTCGCCGGCGAGCGGGCGGGGCTCGCCCTGCGTGTACTCGCGCCCCTGGGTCCGCGCCCAGCGGCGGATCGGCGCTCCGATCCGCTGCACCTCGTCTGCGATCGCCATGCCGCCCCGCTACCCGTGCGGCCGGTGCGCCATGCCACGGTGCGCCTCCCGTCACGGTCCGCGCCCGCCCGCATGGCTTCCGGGGAGGCGGGTAGGCGGCAGGGCAGTCCGCCGCCGGGAGCACCGTCCGGCGGCCCGAGAGAGAGGAACCCTCCATGACCGAGCCGGACGACCGCGGGGCGGTCCACTCCGCGCAGAACGACGCCGAGTTCCCCGACGACGAGCGGGGTCTGACCGGTGTGCGCGAGGGCGGCGCGCCGGGCTCCCAGGGGCAGACCGCCCGCGACGTCTTCCCCGAGGACAACGGCGTGCCGGACGTCTCGCAGGACGACTTCCCCACCGTGCAGCTCTCCGAGGACCCGCAGTTCGCCCCCGAGCCGGGCGACCGGGAGGACGAGCCGGTCGGTTTCGGGACGACGGCGCGCGAGCAGCAGGAGGGCGAGTCGCTGACCGCCCGCCTGGAGGAGGAGATCCCCGACGACGACCCCGGCGTGCGCCCCGCCGAGGACCCGGGCCGTGGCATCGGGCAGCTCGAGCAGGACTACGACACCACCCCGGACAGCGACTCCGGGACCAACCGCACCGCCGACGACGTCGAGGCCGCGCTCGATCCGGTGGTCGGCGGCGAGGGGCCCGAGGAGGCGGCGGTCCACGTCGTCGAGAACACCTGACGCCACTCTCCAGCACCGTTGCGTCACCGGCCCGGGTGAGCGCCACCACGCGCTCGCCCGGGCTGGTTGGCGGACGGCCACCGGGTTGTCTACGTTGTAAATGCGGTTGAGCAGGCAGCCGCGCGCGCCGGCGGCGGACCGCCTCCGGCGTGTCCACTGCAACGCCGGCCTGCCCGGGGGTGACGACACCCCTGAGGCGCCCGGCGGTAGATTGACCGGTGGCCGCACCGCTCGGCGTGGCCACTGAGAGGAGCTGCGTCCGTGACCGCATCCGACCTGCCCGCCGGGGGGCAGCACGACGTGTCGACCGAGGGCACGGAGGCACCCTTCGACGACGTGATCACGCTCTCGACCTCCACCAGCGAGGACGGCGCGGTCACGGTGACGGTCGTCGGCGAGGTCGACACCTTCACCGCCCCGGTGCTGCGCTCCTCGCTGGACACCCAGCTCGAGCAGCAGCCCCGCGAACTGGTCATCGACCTGTCGGGGGTCCAGTTCCTGGGCTCCGCCGGCCTGGCCGTGCTCGTCGAGACCCAGAAGTCGGCGAAGTCCCGGGACGTCGAGCTGCGCCTGGTCGCCACCACCCGGGCGGTCACCCGCCCGCTGGAGGTCACCGGCCTGATCGACCTGTTCACCATCGTGGACAGCAGCGCCCGCTGACCCCTCCGCACGACCTGCGACGAGGCCCCGCTCCGGCGGGGCCTCGTCGGCTTTCCCGGGCCGACTACGCCGACAGCAGGCGGCACACCGCCTGCTCGAGCACCTTCTGCGCCTCGCGGTCGTCGTCGGCGCCGGCCAGGTCGGCCAGCGCGTCGGCCACCGTCTCCCCGTTCTCGTACCGGTCCACCACCCGCGGGTCCACGTAGCTGGCCTTGCACACCGCCGGGGTGTTGCCGAGGTGCTCGGAGACCCGCACGTAGGCCTCGCGGATCGTCCGGTTCCGCGCCGTCCTGTTCTTCGGCGGCGGCTGCTCGGCCAGCGCGGCGGCCATCATCACCGTGGCGTTCCACGTCCGGAAGTCCTTGGCGGTGATCTCCGCGCCGCTGACCTCCTTGAGGTAGGCGTTGATGTCGGCGCTGGTCACGTCGTGCCAGGTGCCGTCGTCGAGCCGGTAGGCCAGCAGCTCCTCGCCGGCGTCGTCGGGCCGCTCGAGCAGCGACCGGACGACGGTCGCCGTCGGCCGGTCGGTGATCTCCACCTCCCGCTCGATGCCTCCCTTCGCGGTGTACCGGAAGAACGTCCGCTCCCCGCGCACGGTCACGTGCTCGCGGCGCAGCGTGGCCAGGCCGTAGGTGCCGTTCTCCTCGGCGTACTCCTCGCTGCCGATGCGGAAGGTCCCGAGGTCCAGCAGCCGCAGCGCGCAGGCGAGCACCCGCTCCCGGTTGGGCCCGCGGGTGCGCAGCGCGTCGGCCACCCGGTCACGGACCTCGGGCAGCTCCGAGGCGATGGCCAGCACCCGCTCGTGCTTCTCCGCGTCCCGCCGCGCCCGCCAGGCGTCGTGGTAGCGGTACTGGCGGCGGCCGGCCGCGTCGAGCCCGGTGGCCTGGATGTGCCCGTTGGGCCACGGGCAGATCCACACGTCCTTCCAGGCCGGCGGGATCGCGATCGACCGGATCCGGTCCAGCCGCTCCGCGTCCTTGATCAGCTGCCCGTTCTCGTCGCGGTAGGAGAAGCCGCGACCGGCCCGGCGGCGGGTCCAGCCGCGCCCGTGCACGTCGCTGCGCCGGAGTCTCACGCGCAGTGGATGCGCACCAGGCCGGTCCCGTAAACGGACCGTGCCCCGGCCGGGGTCAGCGCAGCTCGACCAGCCGCTGCAGTCCGCTCACCTCGAGGATGTGCCGGGTGACGCCGCCGTCGGGCGCGTGCACCACCAGCCGCCACCCCTCGGCCTCGGCGATCGCCGCGACGGCGAGCACCACCCGCACCGCCGCGCTGCTGAACAGCGTGACCGCGGTGAGGTCCAGCTCCACCCGGACGGTGCCGCCGTGGCTGGCCTCGAGCAGCCGGATGCGCAGCTGCTCGGAGCTGACCAGGTCGACGTCGCCGGCGGCGCGCACGACCGGGTCGGCGCCCTCCCGGTCGACGACGACGGTCGCGCCGCTGCCGCCCACCGGGTGCTCGGGCTCCTGGTCGGGCGTCTGTCGCAGCCGCGTGCGCAGCGTGACCGTCGTGCCGTGCTCGCCGCGCACGACCATCCCGTCGACCAGCTGGCGCATGATCAGCAGCCCGCGGCCGCGGTCGCCGGGGTCGCGGTCCGGCGGGCGCCAGGTGCCCTCGTCGTGCACGGTCACGGTGAGCACGCCGTCGACGTCGACCGCGGCGGTGACCTGCATCGGCCCGGGCTCGGCGTCGCGGTAGGCGTGCTCGGCCGCGTTGGCGCAGGCCTCCCCCACCGCGACCACGACACCCACCCGGTCCTGCTCACCCATGCCGAGCGCGGTCAGCCACGCGCTCAGCCGCCGCCGCACGGCGGGCAGCGCCGCGGGCACCGCCAGCAGGTCCAGCCGCAGCGCCTCGACCGACCGCGCGCGGCGGTGCGCCACGAGCACGGCCACGTCGTCGGGGCGGCCGCCTCCGGTGAGCATCCCGGCGGCGATGGTGGCGGCCAGCCCGGCCGCCGCCTCGCCGCCGAGGGTCTCGGGATCGGCCAGCGCCGCCCGGGCGACCGCGGTGAGCCGGTCCAGCCCCGCGGCGGGCGGCAGGCAGGCGGCGGCCACCGCGCCGTCGGAGTAGAGGACCAGGGTGGCGCCCCGCTCGAGCCGGGCCGCGGCGACCGGCGTCGCCGCGCCGCGCACCGTGCCCAGCGGCAGCCGCGCCTCGACCAGCAGCCGGGTCGCGCGCCCGTCGGCCTCCACCAGCAGCGGCGGCGGGTGCCCGGCGGCGGCGTAGGCCAGCGCGCCGGTGGCCGCGTCGAGGACGGCGTAGAACACCGAGGCGCCCTGGACGTCGTCCATCTGGGCGGCGAAGTCGTCGAGGGCGGCGAGCACCGCCGCAGGGGCGGGGTCGCGCAGCGCGCTGGAGCGCATCGCCCCGCGCAGCCGGCTCATCGCGGACGCGGCCGGCACCCCCGAGCCGACGGCGTCGCCGATGACCAGCGCCAGCCGGCCGTGGCCCAGCGACACGGCGTCGTACCAGTCACCGCCGGCGACGCGCCCGGAGCTGGCCGGGTGGTAGCTGCCCGACAGCCGCACGTCGGGCAGCAGCGGCAGGGACGGCGGCAGCAGCGAGTGCTGCACCTCCTCCACGACGTCCCCGGACGCCCCGCCCCGGGGACTGCCGGGCTCCTGGTCCTCGGCGGTGCTCTCGAGGACCAGGACCGCGGCCGGGTCGGCGCCGGCGGCCAGCGGGCGCACGGCCACGGTGACCTCCGGTCCGTCACCGGCCAGGACACCGGAGAGGGTGACCGGCCGGCCGGTGCGCAGGACGTCGGCGACGACGTCCGCCACCGGGCGGTCCCCCACCACGGGCAGGTCGTGCGGGGTGGGCCCGAGCGTGCGGGCGCGGGCGTTGGCCCAGAGGGTCCGCGGGCCGGGGCCGGCGACGAACCACAGCGCCGAGGGCGCGTCCTCCAGCGCGGCCACCAGCGCGGCCGGGCCCACGTCCTCGGCGGGACGGGGCCCCGGCGGGAAACTGCCCTGGCTGGTGCTCATCCGGGGACCAACAGACCACAGGGCCGGTGCACCGGCAACCGCGCGCGACGCCGTGGGCACACGGTGTTTGCCGACGCGCCGGGGACGGGTACACGGTCCTGCTGGGACACGGCCCGGTCGCCTCCCGCCCCCGCCCCGCGCGCACCGCGGACCCGCGGCGAGGGAGGATGGGACCGGGCGCCGCGGCCCCGGACACCTGCGGAGCAGACCGGCCGCGGCCGGACGTACTGGATGAGGAGCGGACGACGGATGGTGGACTCGAGGGGTGCCCTCGCCCAGGACAGGCGGCGCGCGGAACGGCTGGAGCTGCGCGTGCCGACCACGCCGAGCCAGCTGCCCGCGGTGCGGGCGATGGCCGGTGACCTGGCCATCCGCATGGACTACGACCTGGACTCGGTCGAGGACCTGCGGCTGGCGGTGGACGAGGCGTGCGCGACGCTCGCGGCGATCGCGCTCGGCGACGCGCCCCTGACGGTCGTCTTCGAGACCACCCGGGCCGGGCTGCACATCGACGCGTGGGTGCCCACCGCCGAGGGGACCGACGTCCCCCGCGACGGCTTCGGCTGGGCGGTGCTGCAGACGCTGGCCGACAACGTCGAGGGCCGGCCCGCCTCCCAGCGGGAGGTGCCGGCCGGCGACGGCGGTGAGGGCCCGGTGGCGGTCATCTCCATGGACAAGTACCTCCCCGGGCAGCGGCCGGCGCAGCTGGTCGGCTCCGCGGGCAGCGACGACTCGGTGGCCCCGTGACGCCGGCGACCGCCGGTCCCCGGGCCCCCGTCGAGGAGGACGCCCTGCACGACGATCCGTCGGTGACCGCCCCGGACCCGGCCGACGGGGCCGAGGACGCCGAGGCCGAGGCCGAGGACACCGGCACCGACACCGACACCGACACCGACACCGACACCGACACGGAGAACGACGGCGAGGACGCCGACGGCGAGGAGACCGACGGCGAGGACACCGAGGACGACGCCGGGCCCGTCACCGGCCGGACCGCCGGCGCCCGCGAGGGCGACAGCGCGCCCGTCTCGGACAACCGGCGCCGCGCCGAGCGCACCGCGCCGCTGTTCGCCGAGCTGGCCACCCTGGAGAAGGACGACCCGCGGCGGGAACGGCTGCGCGAGGTCCTGGTCGAGGAGCACCTGCCCCTCGTCCGGCACTTCGCCCGCCGGTTCAGCAACCGCGGCGAGCCGTTCGACGACCTGCTGCAGGTCGGCACGCTGGGCCTGATCGCGGCGATCGACCGGTTCGACCCGACCCGCGGGGTGGAGTTCCTGTCCTTCGCCGTCCCCACCATCACCGGGGAGATCAAGCGGCACTTCCGCGACCAGGGCTGGTCGGTGCGGGTGCCGCGGCGGCTGCAGGAGCTCCACCTGTCGCTGAACTCCGCCGTCGGCGAGCTGGCGCAGAAGAACGGCCGCGCGCCGACGCCGTCGGAGCTGGCCGAGCACCTGGGCATCCCGCGCGAGGAGGTCCTCGAGGGCCTGGCGGTGGCCAACGCCTACCGCAGCAGCTCGCTCGACGAGCGGCTCTCCGGCGAGGACGACTCCCCCACGCTCGCGGCCACCCTCGGCGAGGAGGACGCGGCGCTGGAGGGCGTGGAGTACCGCGAGTCGCTGCAGCCGCTGCTGGCCACCATCCCGGCCCGCGAGCGCCGCATCCTCATCCTGCGGTTCTTCGGGAACATGACCCAGTCGCAGATCGCCGCCGACATCGGCATCTCCCAGATGCACGTGTCCCGGCTGCTGAGCCAGACCCTGGCCAAGCTCCGCGAGGGCCTGCTCAAGGACTAGGGACGGCCTCCCCGCAGGGAGGCCGTCCCCGTCGCCGGGTCAGCCCTGCGGCCGCCCGCCGTCGGGGGTCCCGCCGTGGGCGACGTCCTCCTCGGCCGCCCGCGCGAGCGACGTCGTGGGCGGCAGCTCCGGGGCCGGCAGGGCCGGTCCGGCGTCGGCGATGCTGTGGAGCTCGATCCTCGCCTCGGGCTGCTCGGCGGCCGGCGGCAGCTTCGACTCGAACCAGCCGGTGGTGTCGATGCCACCCCCGTCGCCGGTGCCGCCGCCGGCGGGAGCTCCGTCGGCGGGCGGCGGGACGTCCAGGAACGACCGGCCGTCGCCGTCGGCGCCGCCGAGCTTCGCCAGGCCCTCCAGCGCGCGGCTGAACTCGCTGGGGACGATCCACATCTTGTTCGCGTCGCCCTGCGCGATCCGCGGCAGCGTCTGCAGGTACTGGTAGGCCAGCACCCCCTGGTCGGGCCGGCCCTCGTGGATCGCCCGGAACACCGTCTCGATCGACTTGGCCTGCCCCTGCGCCTGCAGGTACAGCGCCGCCCGGTCGCCCTCGGCCCGCAGGATGCGGCTCTGCCGCTCCGCCTCCGCCTCGAGGATCGCGGCCTGCTTCTTCCCCTCGGCCGACAGGATCGCGGCGGCCTTCTGCCCCTCGGCGGTGGTGATCGCCGACTGCCGGGCGCCCTCGGCCTGCAGGATGATCGCCCGCTTGTCGCGGTCGGCGCGCAGCTGCTTCTCCATGGAGTCGCGGATCGACGGCGGCGGGTCGATCGCCTTGATCTCCACCCGCGCCACCCGCAGCCCCCACGGGCCGGTGGTGCCGTCGAGCACCTCGCGCAGCTGGCTGTTGATGCCGTCGCGGCCGGTCAGGGACTGCTCGAGGTTCAGCCCGCCGACGACGTTGCGCAGCGTCGTCGTGGTGAGCTGCTCCATGCCGGTGATGTAGTTGGCGATGCCGTACACCGCCAGCCGCGGGTCGGTGACCTGGAAGTAGACGACGGTGTCGATGCCGACCTGCAGGTTGTCGGCGGTGATCACCGGCTGCGGCGGGAACGAGACGACCTGCTCGCGCAGGTCGACCGTCGCGCGCACCCGGTCGACGAAGGGCACGAGCAGCGACAGGCCCGGGGAGAGCGTGCGGCTGTAACGACCGAGCCGCTCGACCACCTTGGCCTGGGCCTGCGGGACGATCGTCACGCTCCTCGCGACGACGAACACCACCAGCAGGGCGACGACGAGCAGTGCGATCAGGGCAGGGGTCACGGCGGCGCTCCTCGGGTCGGGTCCCGCTGTGATCATCCTCCCGGGTGGCACCCGGGGTCACTGCCCCGGCGCGCGGGCTCAGAGCTCGAGCGCCTCGCCGACCACGGCGGTCGCGCCGTCGACCTGGAGGATCCGCACGGTGGCGCCGACGGGGAAGCTCTCCTCGCCGTAGTCGGTGCGGGCGGTCCACTCGTCGGCGCCCACCCGGATGCGGCCACTGGAACGACCGACCTCCCGGGTCACCGTGGCGGTGCGGCCGACGAGGGCCTGCACGCCGTCGACGTGCCTCGGCGTCCGGTTCTCCAGGTGCGCCTTCGCCGCGGGCCGCACGCTCGCCAGCAGGAACACCGAGACGGCGATGAACGCCACGATCTGGAAGGCGAGCGACCCGCCCGCCAGCGCCACCACGGCCCCGCCCAGCGCGCCGCCGGCGAACATCAGCAGGACCAGGTCGAGGCTGGCCACCTCGCCCGCGACGAACAGGCCCGAGGCGACCAGCCAGAGCACCCACGCAGCCACGTCCCCAGTCTCCCAGACCACCCGGCGTCCCCGGGCCCCCGGGACGCGGCCGACGTAGCCTCGCTGGGTGCTCCACGACCTCCCCGCCGGGCGGTTCGCCGTCTGGGCGACCGCGTGGCTGTCCGGCCGCGCCTCCTACGACGACGCGCTGGACGCGCTGACCGACGACCGCGCGCACCGCGTCACCGGCCTGCCCGGCACCGCCGGCGCCGTCCCCCTCGGCTGGGCGCTGACCGCGCTGCGCGGCCTGGGCGAGCGGCGGCTGCGGCTGGTGCTGCCGGTGCCCGGCGACGTCCGCGGCGTGCCGTCCGCACCGGGCCTGGCCGCGCTGGCGCTGGAGGCGGGGCAGGTGGCGGTCGGCGACGCCGTCGCGCTGGTGCCGGAGGACCTCGGCCCGGAGGTCACCGCGTGGACGGCGGTCGACCTGACCGGCGTCCCGCCCGCGCCGCCGCCGGTCGAGGGCTCGCTGCGCGCGGTCTCGGGGGCGCTGGACCTCGCCGTGGGCGACGCCGCCCGCACCCTCGCCGCACTCGACCTCGCCCGCTGGAACCCCGAGGTGCCGGCGCTCCTGGCCGGCCTGGGCAGCGCCCGCGCCCCGGAGCTGCCGCCGGACACCGACCCGCTGGCCTCCTCGGTGCTCGCCCGGGCGCAGCGGCTGGCGCGGGTGCTGGACCTCGCGCTCACCGACGCCCCCGGCGGCGCGGTCACCCACGGCCAGGCCGCCGCCCGCGACGAGGCGCTGCGCCCGCTGGCCACCGCCGTCCGCGAGGCGACCGTCGCCGCGTACAACGCGGTCCCGCGCCCGTAGCCGTGCTCCCGGCGGGCCGCCGCCACGGCCGGGGGGCGGGCCCCGTCCGGCGCTAGGGCCGGCGGGCCGTCACCAACCAGGCGGCAGAGCCGAGCTCGACGCCGCCGGGACCGGCGTGGGCCTCGAGCCGGCGCCGCAGGTCGGCCACCGCGCGGTCCCGGGTGGCCGGGTCGAGCCCGTCGAGCATCCAGCCGGCGAGGCCGAGCACGAAGGTCAGCGCCTCGTCGGCGTCGGCACCCCACCACTCCGGCTCGGCCAGACCCTCGACCTCCACCTGACGGTGACCCGCGGCGGTGAGCACCTCGTGGATCCGCGCGGGGTCGGCGAGGGAGAACGGGCCCGGCGCACCCGGGGGCGGTGCCGGCAGCGGGCGGCCGGCGGCCAGGGCCCCGGTGATCTCGGTGATCCACTCGTTGGCCTCGGCCGCCTGCCACACGAGCAGGACCAGCCGGCCGCCGGGGACGAGCGCCCGGCCGACGTTGGCCAGCGCGGCCACCGGGTCGGCGAAGAACATCGCGCCGGTGCGGCTGATCGCCACGTCGAAGGCGGCCGGCGGGAAGGCGGCCACCTGGGCGTCGGCCTGCTCGAACCGGGCGCCGGTCAGCCCCTCGTCGGCGGCGCGGCGCCGGGCGACCTCGAGCATCGCCGAGGACAGGTCGACGCCGAGCGCGGACCCGGTGCGGCGTGCGGCCTCCCGCGTCGTCCGGCCGGTGCCGCAGCCGACGTCGAGGACCCGGTCCCCCGGCCGCAGGTCGGCCGCGGCGAGGAACGCGGCGTCGTAGCGGGCGACCGACCGGTCGAAGCGGTCGGCCTGCGCGGCCCAGTACGCGCCCTGCGCGCCGTCCCACGCGTGCAGCTGCGCGGCGTTGGCGGGAGCGACCTCGACCACGGCACACCGTCCTCGTCCGGTCCCCGGTGGACCGACGGTCTACTCGCGGACGGGCGCCCCGTCAACGGCCGGGCGGTGCACCGGTCGCGGGGGCCGGAGGCTCCCCGACCGGGGCTCGACTCACGCCGGGGACGGCTCCTGGTCGCGGGGTCGCCCGGCAGGGCGACGGACGAAGCAGCACGCCGCGGGGCAGTTCGTGCCCAGCCGCGGCTCGCCGCCCGCGCGCCGCTCCTGCAGCAGCTCGCGGACCATCGCGACGAACGCCGGGTGGGTGCCCGCCGTCGCGGCCCGGACGAACGCCAGCCCGAGCTCCCCGGCGGTCTCCTCGGCCTCGTTGTCGAGGTCCCAGATCACCTCGAGGTGGTCGCTGACGAACCCGATCGGGAACAGCACGACCGCCGTCTCGCCGTTCTCGTGCAGCGCGCGCAGGTGGTCGTTGACGTCGGGCTCCAGCCACGGCACCGACGGCGGGCCGCTGCGGGACTGCCAGACCAGGTCGAGGTCGCGGCCCGGCTCGACGGCGTCGACGACGGCGCGCGCGGCGGCCAGCAGCTCGGCCTCGTAGGCGTGCCCGTCGGGGCCGGCGACGTCGGCCATCGCGTCGGGGATGGAGTGCGCCGTCGCCACCAGGCGGGCGGTGGCGCGGTGCTCCTCGGGCAGCTGCGCGAGCGCGGCGGCGAGGGCGTCGGCGTTGGCGCGCACGAAGCCGGGGGTGTCGAAGTAGTGCGGCAGCTTCTCCGCCGTCGGGCCGCCGCCGGTGGCGATCCGGGCCCGGGCGACGTCCTCGTGGTACTGCCGGCACCCGGAGTAGGAGGCGTAGGCCGACGTCGCCAGCACGTAGACGTGCTCGATCCCGTCGTCGGTCATCTGCTGCCAGACGTCCTCGACGTAGGGGTCCCAGTTGCGGTTGCCCCAGTACACGGGCATGTCGACGCCGTTGGCGGCGAGGTCCTCGCGGATCGCGGCGACCAGCGCCTCGTTCTGCTCGTTGATCGGGCTCACGCCGCCGAAGTGGTGGTAGTGCTCGGCGACGTCGAGCAGCCGCTCGCGCGGGACGCCGCGGCCGCGGGTGACGTTCTCCAGGAACGGCATGACGTCGTCGTGGCCGCGGGGGCCCCCGAAGGACAGGACCAGCAGCGCCTCGCGGCGGCCGGCCGGGGCGGGCGCCGCCGCGGGCGGCGTCCCCCCGTTGTTGCGGACGGCCAGCGAGGGGTCCTCGTCGGGACGCTGGCCGGGGTTGATGTCGACGGTGGCGCGGGGCACGGACGTCCTTCGGTGCTACGGGGCGGATCGGATGCGGTCAGACGCCCACGGCGTGGCTCTGTGACCGTTCACACGCCCACGGCGTGGAACCCGCCGTCGACGTGCACGATCTCGCCGGTGGTGGCGGGGAACCAGTCCGACAGCAGGGCGACGACGGCCTTGCCGGCGGGCTCGGTGTCGGTGACCGACCAGCCCAGCGGGGCGCGGCCCTCCCAGGCCTCCTCGAACTGGGCGCTGCCGGGGATGGACTTCATGGCCATGCTGCGCAGCGGGCCGGCGGCGACGATGTTGGACCGCACGCCCTCGGGCCCGAGCTCGCGGGCGAGGTAGCGGCTGACCGACTCCAGCGCCGCCTTGGCCGCGCCCATCCAGCCGTAGACCGGCCAGGCGACGGAGGCGTCGAAGGTGAGCCCGACGACCGAGGACGGGTCGGCCAGCAGCGGCCGGCAGGCCTGGGTCAGCGAGGCGTAGGACCACGACGACACCTGGAACGCCGTCGCGGCGTGCTCCCAGGCGACCTCGGGGAAGCCCTCCCCCATGGCCTCCTGCGGCGCGAAGCCGATGGAGTGCACCACGCCGTCGAGGGTGTCGAAGCCGGCCTCGCGCAGCCGGTCGGCGAGCGAGGCCAGGTGCTCGGTGTCCGTCACGTCGAGCTCGACGACCGGAGCCTCCTGCGGCAGCCGCTTGGCGATCCGCTGGCACAGCGACAGCGCGCGCCCGAAGTTGGACAGCACGACCGTGGCGCCCTGCTCCTGCGCGATCCGCGCGGTGGCGAAGGCGATCGACGCCTCGGTCAGCACGCCGGTGACGAGGACCTTCTTGCCCTCGAGAATGCCGCTCATCAGTGCCCCATCCCCAGTCCGCCGTCGACCGGGACGACCGCCCCGGTGACGTATCCGGCCGCGTCGCTCGCCAGGAAGCGGACGACGGCGGCAATCTCGTCTGCCTCGGCGTACCGGCCCAGCGGCACCTGCGCGAGGATCTCCTGCTGCCGCTTCTCCGGCAGCTCCGCGGTCATGTCGGTGCGCACGAACCCGGGCGCGACGACGTTCGCGGTCACGTTGCGGCTGCCGAGCTCGCGGGCGATCGAGCGGGCCAGGCCCACCAGGCCCGCCTTGCTCGCCGCGTAGTTGGTCTGGCCGGCCGAGCCGAGCAGCCCGACGACGGAGCTGACGAACACCATGCGGCCGAACCGGGCGCGCACCATCTTCGCCGAGGCGCGCTTGGCCACCCGGTAGGCGGCGGTGAGGTTGGCGTCGAGGACGTCGGCGAAGTCGTCCTCCTTCATCCGCATGAGCAGCCCGTCGCGGGTGATGCCGGCGTTGCTCACCAGCACCTCGACCGGCCCCTGCTGCTCCTCGACCTCGGTGAACGCCCGGTCGACGGCCGCGGCGTCGGTGACGTCGCACTGCACGCCGAACAGCCCGTCGGGGGCGCCGCTGCCGCGGTGGGTGACCGCCACCGAGTCGCCCTGCTCGGCGAAGGAGCGGGCGATCGCCAGCCCGATCCCCCGGTTGCCGCCGGTCACCAGCACCGACCTGCCCACGCTCGACCCCCTGGCCACCGGCGACGTTGTCAGGTGCCGAACCTAGTCGCTGGGCGCAGGTCACACCGGGTCGCGGTCGGACGCCTCCCGCAGCACCGCGGCCACCCCGGGCGTCGCGGCGTGCACGCCGGCCTGGAAGAACGACTGCTGGAGCACCTCGTGGACGCGCTCGCCGGACATGAGGTCCGCGCCCATGACCTCCTGCTCGGCCGCGCCGGGGGTGAACACGACGGTCCGGATCCCGGCCGCGCGCAGGGCCCGCACCTCCCGGTCCAGCTGCCGCTGGGAGTACCGGCGCATGGCGGCGGTGAAGTCCTGGCGCCAGCCCGGCGAGCCGCTCATCGGCGCCAGCACGACGACGACGTCCACCCCGGCGCGGCGCAGCACGGCGGCGTTGGTCGCGGAGTGCACCCCGCCGTCGACGTAGGCGTGCCGGCCGATCTGCACGGGGGCGAAGTAGCCGGGCACCGCGCAGGACGCGGCGACCGCCAGGTGCACCGGCGCCGGCGGCGCCCCGGGCCGGCCGAAGACGACGCGGCGCCCGTCCCGCCGGCGCACGGCGGTGATCCACAGGTCGCGATCGGGCCACGTCGGGCCCTCGACCTCGCGCAGCGCCCCCAGCTGGGACACGATGTCGTGCCGGCCCGGGGCGAGCAGCGTCATGCCGGCGGTCAGCGGGCGGAACCGCCACGGGCGGGCCAGCGCCCGCGCGACCAGGTGCGGGCCGGGCACGCGCATCGGCCGGCGGAGCACGTCGAGCGGGCGGAACGGCGCGAGCTCGGGGACGGCGGTCTCGGCCATGGTGCGCAGCACGTCGTCGTCGCCGGACAGCGGCGCCCTGACCGTCCACGCGGCGAGGTCCTCCGGCGAGACGCCGGCCCGCAGCAGGGTGCCGGTGATCGACCCGGCGGAGGTGCCGACGACGACGTCGGCGGTGCGGGCGTCGAAGCCGACGTCGTGCTGCAGCACCGCCAGCACGCCCGCGTGGTAGGCCTGCCCCACCACGCCGCCGCCACCCAGCACCAGACCGACCCGGACCATCCCTCCACGGTCCCACGGCCGGGTCGGCGCGGCTCCCCGGCCCCGGGCCCCACCTACGCTGGACGGGTGTTCCTCCTCTTCGGGTTCGGCACGCGGCAGCAGGACCTCGGCCCGGGGGAGGTGCGCACCTGCCCGCGGTGCGGCAACACCACCCGGTGGGCGCGGGTGCGGCAGTTCCGCCAGCTGAGCGTGTTCTTCGTGCCGGTCGCCCGCTGGCGGCGCCGGCGGCTCGAGGTCTGCGGCGTCTGCGGCACCGCCGTCGAGGTCTGAGCCGCGACGGCGGCGCCGCGGGCCGGGCGGGTCCTCAGCCGACGCGCAGCGACAGCGAGCGGCGGCCGCGGATCTGGCCGGTGGACCAGCGCACCGCCGCCGGGTCGGCCAGCGAGGACTCGGGCACCCGGTCGAGCCAGACGTCGAGCGCCACCCGCATCTCCGTCCGCGCCAGGTGCGAGCCGACGCAGCGGTGGATGCCCAGGCCGAAGGCGGCGTGCCGGTTGGCCTGCCGGTCGACGACCACCTCGTCGGCCCGCTCGAACCGCGCGGGGTCGCGGTTGGCCGCCGGGAAGGACGGCAGCAACCGGTCCTCGGCCCGCATCTCCACGCCGCGCCAGGTCACGTCCTCCTCGACCAGGCGCCATGGTGACCGGGGCGTAGGCGCGGAGGAACTCCTCGACGGCGGTGGGCCGCAGCCCGGCTCGGCGACCAGCCGGCGCCGGTCGTCGGGGTGGCCGGCGAGGTGCCACAGCGAGGCGCCGATCGCGCTCCAGGTGGTGTCGATGCCGGCGATGAGCAGCAGCGCCATCGTCCCGGCGACGTGCGCGGGCTCGAGCCGGCGGCCGTACAGCTCGACCTCGAGCAGGTGAGCGGTGAGGTCCTCGCGCGGGTGCTCGAGGTGGTCCTGGATCTGCGCGAGCAGGTACTCGAACAGGGAGCTGCTGCGCTCGAGGCGCTCCTCGGGCGGCAGGTCGATGCCCTCGAGCGCGTTCTCGACGAACTGCCGGAACCGCGGGCCGTCCTCCGGCGGGAAGCCGAGCAGGTCGGCGATGACCCGCACCGGGATGTGCTGCGCGTGGTCGGCGGCGGCGTCGACGACGTCCCGGCCCTCCAGGGCGTCGACCAGCGAGTGGCAGAACGCCCGCGTGCTCTCCTCCTGCCGGCCGACCGCGCTCTCGGTGAGTAGCCCTCGTCGTCGGCGCTGAACAGGTCCGGCGCGAGGTCGTAGCAGCGGCCGTGCCCCTGGCACAGCGACGGGTCGATCGAGATCCTCACGGGCGGCTCTCCGTTGCTCGGGCGGGCGGTTCCTGCGGTGCGCGTCCGGCGGCGAGGCGGGCGGGGACGTCGGCGGCCGCGCGCGGCAGCGCCTCGCGCGGCCGCCGCGGTGGCGCCCGGACTGCGGTCCACGTTCCGGATCGGACAGCGGTCCGTCCCGCGCCGTCGAGGTCCGCGGGTCGCGCGAGAGGGGGCGCGTCGCCCGCCCGGCCCCGCCGACCGGCGCGCGGTGTGACCTTGACAACACCCCGGGCCTGCCCGAGGGTCCTCCTCGCGTTCCGGCACGGAGCACTCCCGGGGCGTCCCGCCGCGGCCCGCGGCGGGCACCGACCGGCCTGAGGCGCGCCGGCGACGTCGCGCCGGAGGAGGCGCCGTGCCCCGCTCCCCCATTCGCCGGCCCGACACGTCCCCCACCGGGCGGAGCCCCGCGACGCCGTCCCCGGCCGGCCCGGTCCGCCCGCCCGGGACCGCGCCCGTGACCGGTCCCGGGCGCTGAGGGTCGGCGTCGTGCCGTCCTGGTGGGAGCGGGCGTGGGCGCGCTGGCTGGTGCACCGGCTGGAGGTGGCGAACCGGCGGTCCGCGTGCCCGCACGACGGGCTCTCCCTGCTCTGCCCGACCTGCCTGGCCGTCGCCGCGGCGGGCTTCCTGCTGCCGGCCGCTCCTCCCGTGCCGCGCGACCGCGGCTGACCGGTCAGTCCCCGTCGTCGGCGAGGACCCGCTCGGCCACGTGCTCGCCGATCGCCAGCGAGGAGGTGGCCGCCGGCGAGGGCGCGTTGCGGACGGTGACGACCGGGCCGAGCCGGTGGACGCGGAAGTCGTCGACCAGGCTGCCGTCCCGGTCGACGGCCTGGGCGCGGACGCCGGCGGGGGCGCGCACCACGTCGTCGTCGGTCAGCGCGGGCACGAACTCCCGGGCCGCGGCGAGGAACACCCGGCGGGACAGCGACCCGCGGAACTCGGCCACGCCCGTGCGCCAGTGCTGCCGGGCCAGCGGGCGCATGCCGGGCCAGGTGAGCGTCCGCAGCAGCTCGGCCGGCCGGACGTCGCGGCGCCGGTAGCCCTCGCGGGCGAACGCGAGGACGGCGTTGGGCCCGACGTCGACCCCGCCGCCGACCCGGCGGGTGAAGTGCACGCCGAGGAAGGGGTACCGGGGGTCGGGCACCGGGTAGATCAGCCCGCGGACCAGGTGCTCGCGCTCGGGCACCAGCCGGAAGTACTCGCCGCGGAACGGCACGATCGCCGGCCCCGCGTCGTCCCCGGCCAGCCGGGACACCGTGTCGCTCTGCAGCCCGGCGCAGACCACCAGCCGGTCGACCGCGAAGGCCTCGCGGCCGGAGGACACCACCACTCCCCCGCCGACCTGCGGCAGCACCGCGGTGACCTCGAAGCCGAGCCGGACGTCGTGGCCCTTGTCCCGCAGGTCGCCGGCCATGGCCCGGGCGACGGCGCGGAAGTCGACGATCGCGGTGTGCGGCGAGTGCAGCGCCGCGACGCCGGCCGCCTCCGGCTCGACCTCGCGCAGCCCCTCGGCGGACAGCCGGCGCAGGCCGGGCACCCCGTTCGCGGTGGCCCGCCGCTCGATCTCGTCCAGGGCGGGCAGCTCGTCGTCGCGGCGGGCGACGACGAGCTTGCCGCACTCGTCGTAGGCCAGGCCGTGCTCGGCGCAGAAGTCGCGCAGCAGGCCGCGGCCGCGGGTGCACAGCCGCGCCTTGAGCGAGCCGGGCGCGTAGTACAGCCCGGCGTGCACCACGCCGCTGTTGTGGCCGGTCTGGTGGACGGCGACGTCGTCCTCCTTGTCCACGACCGTGACGTGCAGGTCGGGCCGGAGCTCGGCCAGCCGGCGGGCGACCGCCAGGCCCACGATCCCGGCGCCGACGACGCCGATCCGGTCGACGGTCCCTGCGGTCACCGGCCACCTCCGTCCTCCGGGCAGGACCGCGAGCCCCGCCGTGGGCAGGGATGGTGCCCGCCCGGGGCGGGGACGGCCAGGCCCCTCGGCGCGCGCCCGGTCAGGCGGTGCCGCGGCGGGACCGGACGGCGGCGGCCAGCTCGGCCAGCAGGGCCTCCGTCGTCGCCGGGTCGACGCAGGCGTCGGTGACGCTCACGCCGTACTCGAGCCGCTCGGGGTGCTCGCGGTCGAGGTCCTGCCGGCCCTCGGCGAGGTTGGACTCGATCATCACGCCGCGGATCGCCCGCTCCCCGCCGGCGACCTGCCCGGCCAGGTCGCCCACGACCGCGGGCTGGCGGCGGTGGTCCTTCTGGCTGTTGCCGTGGGAGGCGTCGACGACGACCACCTCCGGCAGCCCGCGCGCGGCGAGCTTCCGCTTCACCTCGGCGACGTGCGCCGCCGAGTAGTTGGGGCCGTCCTTGGTGCCGCGCAGGATGACGTGGCCGGTGTCGTTGCCGGTGGTCGACAGCTGCGCCGAGACCCCGTGGTGGTCGACGCCGAGGAACTCGTGCGGGGCGCGCGCGGTGACGACGGCCTGGATGGCGGAGTCGACGCTCCCCTCGGGCGAGTTCTTGAAGCCCACCACGGACGAGAAGCCCGACACCCGCTCGCGGGCGGTCTGGTCGGTGACGTTGCGCGCGCCGACGCCGTTGTAGGTGACCAGCCCGTTGACGTACTGCGGCGTGAGCGCGTTGAGCGGCTCGGCGGCGACGGGGACGCCCATGCCGGTGATGCGGCACATGAGCATCCGGGTGGCGACCAGGCCGACGCTGATCCGGTTGGACCCGTCGAGGAACGGGTCGTAGGCGAAGCCCTTCCAGTCGACCTCGGTCCGCGGCTTCTCCGTGTAGGTCCGCATGAGGATCTCGAGGTCGTCGCCGTGCCGCGCCCGCATGCGGCCGAGGAAGGCGGCGTACTCCAGCGCGGCGGCGGGGTCGTGCACCGAGCAGGGGCCGGCGATGACGACGAGGCGGTCGTCGGCGCCGGTGAGGACGTCGGTGACCGCGGCCCGCGCGGCGCGGGTCGTCGCGGCCGACTCCGGCGACAGCGGGACGACGGTGGCCACCGCCGCGGGGGTGACGACGACGCTCAGGCCGGTGATTCGCGCGTTCACCAGGCCGGACAGGTCCGCGCCGTCCGCCGCCGAGACGCCCACCTGCCGCTGGACGCCGGGCAGCAGGTCGGCGAGCGTGGCGTCGATCTGCGCGTTCACCGTCGTCTGGACGTCGAGCAGCAGGTCGGCGATCCGCGTCGCCGCCTCCAGGATCCGGTCAGCGGGGATGGGGGCCTCCTCGGTCGTTCCCGACCGTCGAGCCAACCACAGCGGCGCAACCGCCCGGCGCCCGGTGGCGCACGCCCCGCACGCGGACTCCGGCGTGACGGGTGTGGCGGCCGGGGCGGGTGGGGCGCGGCGCCGCCGCCCGCGGAGACGGCGCGCGCACCATGGGCGCGTGCCCGCCCGACCGGACGCCGTCGCCGTGCTGCCGGCCGCTCCGGGCGTGTACCGCTTCCGGGACGGCGCCGGGCGCGTCCTCTACGTCGGCCGGGCCACGCACCTGCGCTCCCGCGTCGGCTCCTACTGGGGCGACCTGCGCGACCGCCGCCACCTGCGGCGGATGGTGGGCCGGGTCGCGCGGATCGAGGCGCTCGTCTGCGACTCCGTGCACGAGGCCGCGTGGGCCGAGCGCAACCTGCTCGAGCGCTCGCTGCCCCCGTGGAACCGGATCCCCGGGGGCCTGGAGGTCCCCGTGCGGATCCGGCTGGACCCCTCGGCGGACGCGCCGCGCCTCGACGTCGTCTCCGACGCCCGGCCCGGGCCGGGAGTGCGCCACTTCGGCCCCTACCTCGGCCGCCGCAGGGTGCGGTCGGCCGTCTCCGGGCTGTCCCGCGTGTACCCGCTCGCCCACGCCGGCCCCGGCCGGAGCGCCGGCGAGCGGGAGCTGGCGCGGCTGCGGGGCGCGCAGGACGCCTCCCTCCCGGAGCTCGCCGCCGCGCTGACGGCCGTGCTCGACCGCGAGCCGGGAGCGGTCGCCGCCGCGCTGGCGGCGCTGGGCGCCCGGCGGGACGCCGCGGCCGCGGCGCAGGCCTACGAGGCCGCGGCCCGGCTGCAGGAGGAGATCGAGGCCGTGCAGTGGGTGGTCGCGCCGCAGCGGGTCACCGCGCCCGGGGAGCAGGCCGACGGCGACGTCACCGGCTGGACGGGCGAGGTGCTCGTGCGGCTGCGCATCCGGGGTGGTCGGGTGCGCGGCTGGGACCAGGAGCCCTGCGCCCACGCCTCGTCGGGGACCCGCGCGCCGGCCGGGTGGACGCCGTTCCTCCGCCGCAACGCCGAGCTGGCCGCCCGTCTGGTCGCGCTGCCCGTCACCTGAACCGGCGCACCGGTCGACCCGCCGGGCGCCGGCTCCGGCGCCGCGGGGGTTGCGCTCGTGCGGGCGGGCCCACGACCCTGTGGCGGCCGGAGGACCTGACCCCGGGGCCCGTGGCAGCGGGCGACGCCGCGGCCCCGTCGACCACCGAGTTCACCGAACCGCCCCACCGCGGCCGCTCGCCGACCACCGACTCCGGCTGGGATGAGGTCGCACCCGGGCGATCCACCTGCGGACCCGCCACCCCCGCGAGACCGACGGAGGCACGACATGGGCACGATCACGACCGACGACGGCACCGAGATCTTCTACAAGGACTGGGGCTCCGGTCAGCCGATCGTCTTCAGCCACGGCTGGCCGCTGTCGGCCGACGACTGGGACGCGCAGATGATGTTCTTCCTGGCCCAGGGCTACCGGGTGATCGCGCACGACCGGCGCGGGCACGGCCGCTCGACCCAGACCGGCGACGGCCACGACATGGACCACTACGCCGACGACCTGGCCGCGCTGACGGCGCACCTCGACCTGCACGACGCGGTGCACGTCGGCCACTCGACCGGCGGCGGCGAGGTCGCGCGCTACCTCGGCCGGCACGGCGAGGAGCGCGTCGCCAAGGCCGTGCTGATCAGCGCGGTGCCGCCGCTCATGGTGCGGACCGACGCCAACCCCGGCGGCCTGCCGAAGAGCGTGTTCGACGACATCCAGACCCAGGTCGCCACCAACCGGTCCCGGTTCTACCGCGACCTGCCGTCGGGGCCGTTCTACGGGTTCAACCGGCCGGGCGCCGAACCGTCGGAGGCGATCATCGCCAACTGGTGGCGCCAGGGGATGATGGGCGGCGCGAAGGCCCACCACGACGGCGTCGTCGCCTTCTCCCAGACCGACTTCACCGACGACCTGCGCAAGATCACGGTGCCGGTCCTCGTGATGCACGGCGACGACGACCAGGTCGTCCCGTACGAGAACTCGGGGCCGCGGTCCGCGGAGCTCCTCCAGAACGGGACGCTGAAGACCTACGCCGGCTTCCCGCACGGCATGCCGACGACGCAGGCCGAGACGATCAACGCCGACCTGCTCGAGTTCATCCGCTCCTGACCCCGTCGCCGTTCCGGGCTGGTCTCCCCACCGGCTCCCGGCCACGGGAGCCGGTGGGAAGACCAGCCCCGGTCGCGGTGTTCAGCCTCCCGCCTGACTCAGAGGGAGGCACACGTGACCACCGAGACCGCGATCCTCGCCGGCGGCTGCTTCTGGGGCGCGCAGGACCTGCTGCGCAAGCGCCCGGGGGTGCTCTCGAGCCGCGTCGGGTACTCCGGCGGCGACACCCCGAACGCCACGTACCGCGACCACGGCGACCACGCCGAGGCGGTCGAGATCGTCTTCGACCCCGACGTGATCTCGTTCCGGGAGCTCCTGGAGTTCTTCTTCCAGATCCACGACCCGACGACGGTGGACCGGCAGGGCAACGACGTGGGCCGGAGCTACCGCTCGGCGATCTTCTACACGAGCGAGGAGCAGCGACGCGTCGCCCTCGACACGATCGCCGACGTCGACGCCTCGGGCCTGTGGCCCGGGAAGGTCGTGACGGAGGTGTCGCCGGCCGGCCCGTTCTGGGAGGCCGAGGAGGAGCACCAGGACTACCTGCAGAAGTACCCGTGGGGCTACACCTGCCACTACGTGCGGCCCGACTGGGTGCTCCCGCGCCGGGAGGCGCAGACCGCTCGATGACGTGAGGTCCCGGCCGGCCCGCCTCACCCGGCGGGCCGGCCGCCCACCGGCAGCACGACCGGCCGCGGACGCCCCGGGCCTCACGGGCACGCGAGCCGTGCGGATCACCCGCTTCGGCGGCCCCGAGGTCCTCGACGTCGTCGACCTCCCCGACCCCGTCCCCGGCGAGGGCCAGCAGCTCCACGAGGTGGGCGCGGCCGGCGCGGACCACGCCGACGACCCGCCGACGGCTGTCCTGCGGCTGACCTCACGGCTCCGGCCCACGCGACCCGACGGAGACGGTCAGCCGACAGCCGGGGTGCGGTCGCCCGGGTCGGTGGCCACTGGGACGAGGAGTCCGCACCGACCAGCAGCCGCCGGATCCGCGACCCGGGGTCCGGCCGGACAGCCGGCCGCCCGGACGAGGAGCGGCGCGCTCAGAGGGACGGATCACCCTCCGGCACCTCGGTCGCGACCACCTCGGCCAATTCCGCGTCCTCGCCGGACAGCCCCTCGGCCTGCTCGTGCTCGTCGTGGAACGCCAGCCAGCGCATCCCGAGGGCCTCCCGCTGCTCGTCGTCGACGGCCTCCTTGAACGAGGGGAAGAAGTCCGTCTCCTCCTCGGCCATGTGGTCGGCGTTGACCTGCCGCGCGGTGCGCACCGCCTCCCACCAGGCCTCGCTGCCGACCTCGTGCTCCCCGACGGCGGCCGCGGCGTGCCGGATCTCGTTGTGGTCGTGCACGCCCTCCGCCGTCTCCTGCTCGCCGTCCGCCTCCTGCGCGAGCAGCGGGTAGAACAGCTGCTCCTCGGCGACGGCGTGGACCTCGAGCTTGGCGTGCAGGGCCTCCCACGCCGCGGCGAGCTCCTGGCCGGACAGGTCCTCGAGCGCCGAGAACTCCCGCCGGAAGACCTCGTGCTCGGCCAGGACGAGGGCGGTGATCTCGAAGTCGGACATGCCGGACACCTACCCGCACCGAGGGGAGGTAGGCCGGCGGAGCAGGCCCGGGCGCTCCCGGGGCCGGCCGCCGCCGTTCACGGTCGGCCGGGCCCACGCCATAGCCTCAGCTGCATGCGTGCCGTGCAGATCACCCGCTTCGGCGGCCCCGAGGTCCTCGACGTCGTCGACCTCCCCGACCCCGTCCCCGGCGACGGCCAGCAGCTCTACGAGGTGAGCGCGGCCGGCGTGAACTACGCCGACACCCACCAGACCGAGGACAGCTACCTCGCCCCGCAGACGCTGCCGCTGATCCCGGGCGCGGAGTTCGTCGGCCGGCCGGTGGGCGGCGGCGAGCGCGTCGTCGGCCTGCTCGACGGCGGCGGCTACGCGGAGAAGGTCGTCGCCAACCCGCGGTTGACCTGGCCGGTGCCCGACGCCGTCACCGACGAGCAGGCCCTCGCCCTCGTGCTGCAGGGCACCACCGCCTGGCACCTGCTGCGCACCAGCGCGCACCTGGCCGCGGGCGAGTCGGTCGTCGTCATCGCCGGCGCCGGCGGGGTCGGCTCGCTGGCCGTCCAGCTGGCCAAGCGGTGGGGCGCCGGGCGGGTCGTCGCGACCGCCTCCAGCCCGGAGAAGCGCGCGCTGGCCGAGGAGCTCGGCGCCGACGCCACCGTCGACCCGGCGCTGGCCGACGACGACCCGAAGACGTTCACCGCCGCGCTGCGCGAGGCCAACGGCGGCAAGCGGGTCGACGTCGTCCTGGAGATGACCGGCGGCAACGTCTTCGACGGCTCGTTGTCCGCGCTGGCGCCGTTCGGCCGGCTCGTGGCCTACGGCATGGCCGGCCGCCGCCCGCCGAAGCCGGTGCAGGCGCCGTCGCTCATGGGCACCAGCCGCGCGGTCGTCGGCTTCTGGCTGGCGCACTGCTTCAGCCGCCCGGCCATGCTCGACGACGCCATGACCGAGCTGCTCCAGCTCACCGCCGACGGGGCGCTCAAGCCGGTCGGCGGCGGCCGCTACCCGCTGACCGCCGTCCGCGAGGCGCACCAGGACATCCTGTCCCGCCGCACCGCCGGCAAGCTCGTCCTCGACCCGACCGAGTAGGGCCCCGGGCCGGGGAGGGTGCCCTCCCCGGCCCGGTCCGTCAGAAGAGGCGCTGCAGGCGCCAGGCCGCGAGGCCCAGCCCGCACGCCAGCAGCAGCGTGGCGACGCGGACGAACCAGTACGAGACGTCCCGCGGCTCGGTGGTGTAGCCGATCTGGCTGCCGAGGTCGTCGTAGACCGCCTCGAGCTCGGCGCGGCTGCGCGCCTCGTTGTACTGCCCGCCGGTCTCGTCGGCGATCTGCCGCAGCGCGTCGCGGTCGATCGGCACCGGCGTCACCTCGCCGCCGATCTCGATCGAGCCGTAGTCGGTGCCGAACGCGATCGTCGACACCGGCACCTCGGCCGCCTGCGCCGCCGCGATGGCCTGCGTGTTCTCCCGGCCCACGGTGTTGTAGCCGTCGGACAGCAGCAGGATCCGCGCCGGCGGCAGCTGCTCGGGGTCCTCGACGTCGAGCGTCGACTGGAACGTGGTGATCGTGGTCAGCGAGGTGAAGATCGCCTCGCCGATCGCCGTCGCCTCCGACAGCTCCAGGTTCTGGATCGCGCCGCGCACCTGCTCGCGGTCGGTGGTCGGTGCCACCAGCGTCGAGGCGGTGCCGGAGAACGACACCAGCCCCAGGTTGATCCGCTCCGGGAGGATGTCGACGAAGTCGCTGGCGGCGTCCTTCATCGCCTCGAACCGGCTGGGCTCGATGTCCTCGGCCTGCATCGACAGCGAGACGTCCAGCGCGAGGACGACGGTCGCGGTCTCCCGCGGCACCCGGACCTCGGTGCTCGGCTGCGCCAGCGACAGCACCAGCCCCAGCAGCGCGGCCAGCGTCAGGCCGAACGCGACGTGCCGCACCCAGCCGGCCCGCTTGGGCAGCAGGCTCTGCGCCAGCCCGGTCTGGGAGAACCGCGCCGCGTACACCCGGCGGCGCAGCTGGCGGACGACGTAGAGGACCGCCAGCGCGACGACGGGGACGAGCGCGATCAGCCACAGCGGTGACTGGAAACTCACGGGCGGGCCTCTCTCGTGGTGCGGGGGGAGCTCACCGGGACGCCCCGCCGCTGCCGGCGCGCCGCCGGTCGGCGACGAACCGGACGACGTCCATCACCCAGTCGCGGTCGGTGCGCAGCTGCAGGTGCCCGGCCCCGGCGCGGCGCAGCGAGGCGGCGATCGCCCGCCGCTGCTCGGCCGCGGCCTCGGCGAAGCGGGCGCGGAAGCGCGGGTCGCCGGTGGGCACCTCGAGCGTCTGCCCGGTCTCCGGGTCGACGACGGTCAGCGGGCCGACGTCGGGCAGCTCCAGCTCGCGCGGGTCGACCACCTCGATGGCCAGCAGCTCGTGCCGGGCGCCCAGACCCCGCAGCGGGCGCTCCCAGTCCAGGTCGCCGAGGAAGTCGGAGACGACGACCACCAGCCCGCGGCGGCGCGGCGGGCGGCGCAGCGTCTCCAGCGCGGCGGCCAGGTCGCCGCGGCGGCCGGTCGTGGCCCGCGGGGTGGCGACGACGGCGCGCAGCAGCCGGTCGGCGGCCAGCCGCCCCGCCTGCGCCGGGTACCGGTCGACCCGCTCGCCGGTGGTGACGACGGCGCCGAGCCGGTTGCCGCCGCGCACCGTGAGGTGGCTGACCGCGGCGAGCCCGGCGATCGCGAGGTCCCGCTTGTCGCAGTTGCCGGTGCCGAAGTCGAGGCTGGCCGAGAGGTCGACCACCGCCCAGGTCTCCAGCTCGCGGTCGGCGATCGTCTCGCGGACGTGCGGCACCTGCGTGCGGGCGGTCACCGGCCAGTCCATGCGCCGGACGTCGTCGCCGGGGTGGTAGGTCCGGGAGTCGCCGGCCTCGCTGCCGGAGCCGGGCACCAGACCGAGGTGGTCGCCCTGCAGCAGCCCGTCCAGGCGCCGGCGGACGGTGAGCTCCAGCCGCTGCAGCAGCACGTCGGCCGGGCCCTCGCCGAAGTGCGGCAGGTCGCCGTCGGGGTCGGCCGTCGCGACGGCAGGGGCGCCGGCGTCGGGCTCGTCGGCGGGCGCGGCCGGGTCCTCCCCGGTCCGCGCCCGGCCGCGCCGCAGTCTCACGCCTGCGGGGTCCCCGGGACGTGCCCGTTGCCGCCGGGAGCCTGGGGCGCCTGGCCGTTGCCGGTCCGGGCCTGCGGGGGCTGGCCGTTGGGGGCCGGGCCGCCGGGCTGGGGCTGCGGGGCGGGCGGGAAGCCGGGCCCGTAGGGGCCCTGCGGACCGCCCGGCGGCGGGCCGTACTGCGGCGCCCCCGGCGGCGGCACCTGCGGCCCGCCCGGCGCGGCCGGGCCGAAGCCGCCGGCGCGCTGCCGCGGGGTGACCTGGGGCAGCGGCACCGTCTGCAGGATCCGCTTGACCACGTGGTCGGCGGGCACGCCGTCGGCCAGCGCGTCGTAGGACAGCACCAGCCGGTGGCGCAGCACGTCGGTGGTGACGTCGAGGACGTCCTGCGGCAGCACGTAGTCGCGGCCGCGGACCAGCGCCAGCGCCCGGCTGGCGGCGATCAGGCCGAGCGAGGCGCGCGGGCTCGCGCCGTAGGAGACCCACGAGGCGACGTCGTCCATGCCGTGCTCGCGCGGCTGCCGGGTGGCGACGACGAGCCGGACGACGTAGTCGACCAGCGCGTGGTGCACGAACACCTGCGAGGCGGTGCGCTGCATGCGGCGCAGGTCCTCGGGGCCGAGGACGGTCTCGGGCACCGGCGGGTTCGCGCCCATCCGGTAGATGATCTCGCGCTCCTCCTCCGGCGTCGGGTAGTCGACGAGCACCTTCATGAGGAAGCGGTCGCGCTGGGCCTCGGGCAGCGGGTAGACGCCCTCGGACTCGATCGGGTTCTGCGTGGCCAGCACGAGGAACGGGTCGGGCAGCGGGTGGGTGACGCCGCCGATGGAGACCTGCCGCTCGGCCATGACCTCCAGCAGCGCCGACTGCACCTTCGCCGGCGCGCGGTTGATCTCGTCGGTCAGGACGAAGTTGGCGAACACCGGGCCGAGCTCGGTGTCGAAGGCGTCCTGCCCGGCCTTGTAGATGCGGGTGCCGAGGATGTCGGCCGGCACCAGGTCGGGGGTGAACTGCAGGCGGGCGAACTTCCCGCCGACGACGGTGGCCAGCGTCTCGACGGCGAGGGTCTTCGCGACGCCGGGCACGCCCTCGAGCAGCACGTGGCCGCGGGCGAGCAGGGCCACCAGCATCCGCTCGACCAGCCGGTCCTGGCCGACGATGACCCGCTTGATCTCGAACAGCGCGCGCTCCAGCAGCGCGGCGTCCACCGAGGGCGGGACCGGTGCGCCGGCGGGCTTCTCGAGCGGGGTGCTGGCGGCGGTGGTCACAGGGCTCCCTGTCGTGCCGGTCCGCGGCCTCCGGACGCGTCACGGGAGCGACACGGGGGCCGGTGACGGGGCCTCTCGCCCGTCCCACGAGCCAGTGTCCTACACGCGGCCGGGAGTCCGACCGCCGTGCGCGCTGGCACGCCGGGCGCCCGTCCCGGGGTGCTCCGCGCGACGCGCCGGGCGACGCGCCGATCGGAGGACGAAGGCCGCGGCGCGCCGGGTCTTCCCCCTGCCCCGCCGGGGCCCCTGCTGCTAGCGTGGCCCCTGCGTCGGGCAGCTCCCCCCGTGGCTGCCCGACGCCCCGAACTCTCGCCCCGTCCGCTCCCCGTGGCCTCCCCGCAGGGTCCCGCCGCGGGCCTGCGAGCGGCGGGGCAGCGAGGTCCTCCCTCAGGCGGTCGGCCGCACGGCTCCGAAGTAGTCGCTGCCGTACCACATCGACGACACCCGGACGACGTCGCCGCTCTGCGGCGCCTGCACCACCTTGCCGTCGCCGATGTAGAGCGCCACGTGGTAGATGTCCAGGTACGAGCTGCCGTTGGCCCAGAAGACCAGGTCACCGGCGCGCAGGTCCGCCCGGGCGACGGTCTTGCCGCGGTTGAGCCACCACTGGTCGCGGCTGGTGCCGCCGATCCGGATGCCGGCCTGGGCGTAGGCGTACTCGGTCAGCCCCGAGCAGTCGAAGCCGTAGACCCGGGTGTCCGGCGGGATGCCGTAGGACGGGCCGTTGGCGCCGCCACCGCCCCAGCTGTAGGGCAGGCCGCGCTGCGACAGCGCCGCGTCGACGGCCGTCTGCACCGCCGAGCCGGAGGGCGCGCCGGCCGTCGTGGTGGCCGGCGGCGTCGGGTTGCTGCTCGACGACCCGCCCGACGACGGGCGGCTCGAGGACGAGCCCGACGACGAGCCCGACGAGGACGACGACGACGAGGAGGACGAGGAGGCGGCCGGGCCGCGCGACGGCGCGGCCTGGCTCGCCGAGGCGGCCGCCGCGGGGCGGGCGGCCGCGGCGGCCTCCTGCTCGGCGGGCATGCCGGCCACCTGCTGCCCGGCGGCCTCGGCCTCGGCGGCGACGGCGTCGCGCTGCTCGGCGAGCGCGGCGCTC
>NZ_JBHSGR010000014.1:0-136428 GCF_042654585.1 Geodermatophilus arenarius | reverse complement strand
GGGCGCGGGCCTCGGCGGCGGGCGCCTCGGCCTCGAGCTGGGCGCGCCGGTCCGGGTCGGCGACGTCGAGCGCGCACGGCGGCACCGGCGCGGACGGGCCCGCGGTGCGGTCGTCGTCCCTCATGCCCTTCATCTCGCCCTTGAAGATGCGCAGCGAGCGGCCCAGCGAGCGCGAGGCGTCAGGGAGCTTCTTGTAGCCGAACAGCAGCAGGACGGCCAGGATGATCAGGCCGATCTCGAGCGGGCCGAGGTTCATGCGTCCTCCAGGTCGCGGGGGGCGGGGCCGATGCTACGCCGGGAGGGGTGCGTCCCCGGGTCGCCCGGCGGGCGGTCGCCGTCGGTTCAGCGGGCGTCCGCGGGCCGTTCACCGGCCTGCAGCGCGGCGGCGCGGGCGGCGGTGGCCGCGGCCTGCTCGAGCACCGGCCGCACCTCCCGCTCGGCGGCCTGCAGCTCCCGGCCCAGCCGCCGGAACGCCCCGACCAGGCCGTACCCGATCGAGCCGAGGACGACCAGCGACACGACGACGGCGGCGATCCACACGACGAGCAGCAGCACGGCGCGAGCCTAGGCGCCGGGGCTCAGGCGCCGTACCGGGCGAGGGCCGCGCGCGCCTCGGCGGCGACCGCCGCGGCGAGCCCCGCCGGCTCGTCGACGGTCGCCGCGCCGCCCAGGGACGCGACCAGCCGGCGCGCCCAGGCCAGGTCGTGGGTGCGCAGCGCGACCGCCAGCCCACCCGGCGGGTCCTCGACCTCGCGGACGTCCTCCACCGGGTAGTACTCGGCCACCCAGCGGGCGGTGCGGGCCAGCCGCAGCCGCACCACCGGCGCGCCGGGCGCGGGCTGGTACAGGCCGGACTCCACGTCCCGCGGCGCGGCCTGCGGCGGCGGGGCGGCCGGCTCGTCGAGCACCTCGACGTCGTCGATGCGGTCCAGCCGGAACAGCCGGACGCCGGCCACCTCCCGCGACCACGCCTCCAGGTACCAGCGGCCGTCGACCAGCAGCAGCCGCATCGGGTCGACGGTCCGCTCGGTGCGCTCGTCGCGGGTGGGCACGTAGTAGTGCAGGTGCAGCGCCCGGCCCCGCTCGAGCCCCTGCCGGACGACGGCGAGCGCCTGCTCGCGGGCGTCGACGCTGAGCGCCACCGGGGTGACCCGCTCGGCGGCGTGCCCGGCGGCGGCCGACACCTTGGCCAGCGCCCGGCTCACCGCCTCCTGCTCGGCCAGCCCGGGCAGGTCCAGCAGCGTGCGCAGCGCGACCACCAGCGCGACCGCCTCGTCGGTGGTCAGCCGCAGCGGGCGGACCATCCCGGCGGTGAAGGTGACCCGCACCCGGTCGCCCTCGAAGGACAGGTCGATGAGGTCGCCGGGGCCGTAGCCGGGCAGGCCGCACATCCACAGCAGCTCGAGGTCGCGGCGCAGCTGCCGCTCGGGCACGCCGAAGTCGCGGGCCACCTCGGCCAGCGGCACGCCCTCGGGCCGGGCGGTGAGGTACGGGACGAGCGAGAGCAGCCGGGTCATCCGCTCGTTGGTGGCCGGGCTGGTCATCGCTCCCCCATGGCGGCCAGGCGGGTCAGCCGCTCGACGACCGCGTCGCGGACCGCCGCCGGGGACTCGACGACCACGTCGGGGCCGTAGGCGGCCAGCTGGTCGGCCAGCCGCCACGGCTCCGTGGTGCGCAGCTGCAGCCGGTCCTCCCCGTCCGGGCCGGCGCCCAGCGGGGTCGCCCAGCGGCGCAGCCCGACGGCGGTGCCCGGGCGGGCGCGCACGACCACCAGCTGCTCCTCGCCCCGGCCGCCGAACTGGCCGGCGACGATCCCGGCGAGGTCGAGGTCCGGCGGCGGCTCGAAGGCGTTCTCCGGCCCGGTCGCCCGCGGCGTGCCGACCACCCGGGACAGCCGGAACACCCGCGGGGCCTGCCGGTCCAGGTCCAGCCCCACCAGGTACCAGCGGCCGTGCCAGGCGACGACGCCCCAGGGCTGCACGTGCCGGCGAGCCGGGGCGTCCTCGTCGGGACGGCGGTAGTCGAACTGCAGCACCCGGCGGTCGCGGGCGGCGGCGTAGCAGGGCTCGAACGCCGGCTCGTCGGAGTCCAGCCGCGGCTGGATCGGCAGCCGGGTCGGGTCGACGTCGACGCCGGCGGCGCGCAGCTTCACCAGCGCGCTGTGCGCGGCCCCGGCCAGCTGCGCGGACTCCCACAGCCGCAGCGCCAGGCCGACGGCGGCGGCCTCCTCGCCGGTGAGGGTGATCTCGGGCAGCTCGTAGTCGGCGCGGGCGATGCGGTAGCCGTCCTCGGTGTCGAAGACGCTGGTGCGGCCGGTCTCCAGCGGGATGCCCATCTCGCGCAGGTCGGCCTTGTCCCGCTCGAACATCCGCTTGAACGCCTCGTCGGCGCGGGCGGTGCCGTCGTCGGGCTCGTAGCCGGGGACGGTCGCCCGGATCCGCGCCGCCGTCACGTACTGGCGGGTGCCCAGCAGCGCGATGACCAGGTTGACCAGCCGCTCCGCCCGCTTCGCCGACACGCGCCCCAGCCTAGACACAGGACCCCCTGGCCCCCGCTGCTCGCACGCGCGCAGCGGGCCCCCGCAGGGAGCCACGGGGGGCGCGGGGGGCACCGGGGTCCTTACGCTCGCCCCGTGGGGGAACGGACGACTGCGCAACGGATCCGCTGGCGACGCGGCACGGTGACCGCGACCGGGAGGAGCTGGCGCGACGCGCTGGAGCTCACCGTCGAGGTGCCCGGCGACGGCGCGGTGCGCTCGCTGGCGCACCCGTCGCTGGTGGGGGTGCCCGAGGTCGGCGACGAGGTGCTGCTCAACACCACCGCGTGGGCACAGCGGCTGGGCACCGGCGGGTACGCGCTCGTCGTCGCCGTCCCCGACCGGCTGCCGCCGGACCCCACCGGCCCCGGCCACCTGGTCAAGGCCCGGTACACCCCGCTGCAGGTCAGCGTGCAGGGCGTGGACGAGCAGGACACCGAGCACCACGACACCATCGCCGCGGCCGAGGACCTGGGCGGGATGCCGGTCGTCGTCGCGGACCTGCACTCGGCGCTGCCGGCCGTGCTCATCGGCCTGTTCGCCACCGACCCCGACCTCCGGGTCGCCTACGTCATGACCGACGGCGGCGCCCTGGTGGCCGGGTTCTCCCGGACGCTGCACACGCTGGCGCCGTCGCTGGCCGGGGTGGTCACCGTGGGGCAGGCCTTCGGCGGCGACCTGGAGGCGGTCACCCTGCACACCGGCCTGCTCGCCGCGAGGCACGTGCTCGGCGCGGACGTCGCCGTGGTCACCCAGGGGCCGGGCAACCTGGGCACCGGCACCCCCTGGGGCTTCTCCGGGGTCGCGGCCGGGGAGGCGTGCAACGCCGTCAGCGTGCTCGGCGGGGAGCCGATCGGCGCGCTGCGGATCTCCGACGCCGACCCGCGCCCCCGCCACCGCGGCGTCTCCCACCACTCGCTGACCGCGTTCGGCCGGGTGGCCCTGGCCGGGGTGACGCTGGTGGCCCCGCGCGGGCTGGGCTCGGAGCTCGGCCGGCAGGTCGAGGAGGACCTGGCCGGCCAGCCCGAGCGCAACCGGGTGGTGTGGGTCGACGTCGAGGGGCTGGACGAGGCGCTGCAGCTGTCGCCGGTGACGCTGTCGACGATGGGCCGCGGCTGGCCCGAGGAACGCGCCTACTTCCTCGCCGCCGCGGCCGCCGGCCGCTACGCCGCCGTCCGGGTGCCCCTGCCCGACGAGGCCTGACCGGACACGTCCGCGGACCCGCCCGGGCGGGTCCGCGGACGTGTCCGGTCACATCGACGCGATGAGCTTCTCCACGCGCTCGTCGACGCTCTTGAACGGGTCCTTGCACAGCACGGTGCGCTGGGCCTGGTCGTTGAGCTTGAGGTGCACCCAGTCGACGGTGAAGTCGCGCCGCTTCTCCTGGGCCTTGCGGATGAACTCCCCGCGCAGCTTGGCCCGGGTGGTCTGCGGCGGCACGTTCTTGGCCTCGAACACCCGCGGCTCGTGCGCCACCCGCTCCACCTGGCCGTTGCGCTCGAGCAGGTAGTACAGCCCGCGCCGGCGGGAGATGTCGTGGTAGGCCAGGTCCATCTGGGCCACCCGCGGCGAGGACAGCGACAGGCCCCGCTTGCCCCGGTACCGCTCGATCAGCGACAGCTTGGTGGCCCAGTCGATCTCCCGGTCGATGAGCGAGAGGTCCTCGGTGTCGACGGCCTTGAGCACCCGCCCCCACAGCTCCAGCATCTGCCGGTGCACCGGGCCGAAGCCCTCCCGGTCGACGAACTCCGCGGCGCGCGAGTGGTACTCCCCCTGGATCTCCAGCGCGCTCATCTCCCGGCCGTTGGCCAGGCGCACCTTCCGGCGGCCGGTGACGTCGTGGCTGATCTCCCGGATGGCGCGGATCGGGTTCTCCAGCGCCATGTCCCGGATCGGCACGCCGGCCTCGATCATCCGCAGCACCAGGTCGGTGATGGTGACCTTGAGCAGCGTCGTCGTCTCGTTCATGTTCGAGTCGCCGACGATCACGTGCAGCCGCCGGTAGCGCTCGGCGTCGGCGTGCGGCTCGTCGCGGGTGTTGATGATCGGCCGCGAGCGGGTGGTCGCCGAGGACACGCCCTCCCAGATGTGCTCGGCGCGCTGGCTGACGCAGTAGATCGCCCCGCGCGGGGTCTGCAGCACCTTGCCCGCGCCGACGATCAGCTGCCGGCTGACCAGGAACGGGATGAGCACGTCGGCCAGCCGGGAGAACTCCCCGTGCCGGCCGACGCAGTAGTTCTCGTGGCAGCCGTAGCTGTTGCCCGCCGAGTCGGTGTTGTTCTTGAACAGGTAGATGTCGCCGGTGACGCCCTCCTCGGCCAGCCGCTGCTCGGCGTCGACCAGCAGGCCCTCGAGGATCCGCTCACCGGCCTTGTCGTGGACGACGAGCTCGGTGAGGTCGTCGCACTCGGCGGTGGCGTACTCGGGGTGGCTGCCGACGTCGAGGTACAGCCGCGAGCCGTTGCGCAGGAACACGTTGGAGCTGCGCCCCCACGACACGACCCGCCGGAACAGGTAGCGGGCCACCTCGTCCGGGGACAGCCGCCGCTGCCCGCGGAAGGTGCACGTGACGCCGTACTCGGTCTCGATCCCGAAGATCCGTCGGTCCACGGACCGAGCCTAGGCGCCGGATGCGACTCCGGCCGGTTCCCGGGCGTCCCTTCGACGGCGCCGGTCAGCTGCCCCCGTCGGTGCCGCCGCCGACGCCGTCGGCCGGGCCCGGCTGGGGGCCGCTGCCCTCACCCGACCCGCCGGTGCCGCCGGCGGTGTCCGGCGCGGCGGGGTCGCCGAGGCCGGCCGGGGTGCCCGGCTGCGGCGCGCTGGGGACGTGCGCGTGGGTGGTGCCCTCGGGGGCGGCCTCGCCGGCGCTGCGGTCGCCGAGCAGGGTGCCCAGCGCCGCGCCGACGACCCGGCGGAAGGCCCGCTTGGGCCGGCGGCGGTCCAGGACGGCGACCTCGAGCTGGCCGGCCGGCAGCAGGCCGCCGTCGCCGTTGCCCGACATCGCGGGGCTGGACGCCGACAGCGCGCGGACGCCGGTCATCAGCGCGTCGCGCAGCGCCATGCCGGAGCGGAAGTCCTCCCGCAGGCGGCCGGTGACGGCCTCGGCCTGCCCGCCCATGACCACGAAGTCCGGCTCGTCGACCACCGACCCGTCGAAGGTCAGCCGGTACAGCTGGTCCTGCTCGGCGGTCTCGCCGACCTCGGCGACGCAGAGCTCCACCTCGTAGGGCTTCATCTGCTCGGTGAAGATCGCCCCGAGGGTCTGCGCGTAGGCGTTGGCGATGACCCGGCCGGTGACGTCGCGGCGGTTGTAGGAGTAGCCGCGGACGTCGGCCAGGCGCACGCCGGCCACCCGCAGGCTCTCGAACTCGCTGTACCGGCCGACCGCGGCGAAGCCGATCCGGTCGTAGATCTCGCCGACCTTGTGCAGCGTGGAGCTGGGGTTCTCGGCGATGAACAGCACGCCGTCGGCGTAGGTGAGGACGGCGACGCTGCGGCCGCGGGAGATGCCCTTGCGGGCGTACTCCGAGCGGTCGCGCATGAGCTGCTCGGGCGAGGCGTAGTACGGCATGGTCATGGCGCTCAGCCCTGCCCCTCGGCGGCGGCCCGCTCGTCGACGATGGTCTTCGCGACGGCGGCGACCTCGTCGTCGGTCAGGCGGACGGCGCCCTCGGCGTCGACGCGGTAGACGATCGGGTACAGCCGGCGCACCGGGTCGGGGCCGCCGGTGGCCGAGTCGTCGTCGGCGGCGTCGTAGAGGGCCTCGACCAGGCTGCGGGTGGCGTCCTCGCCGCTCAGCCCCGGCCGCCAGGTCTTCTTCAGCGAGTTCCGGGCGAACAGCGAGCCGGAGCCGACGGCGGCGTAGCCGCGCTCCTCGTAGTTCCCGCCGGTGACGTCGTAGCTGAAGATCCGGCCCGGGCTGGCGCCGGGAGCGGCGTCGAGGTCGAAGCCGGCGAACAGCGGGACGACGGCCAGGCCCTGCAGCGCGGCGCCGAGGTTGCCGCGGATCATCTGGGCCAGCCGGTTGGCCTTGCCGTCGAGGCTGAGGGTCAGCCCCTCGATCTTCTCGTAGTGCTCGAGCTCGACCTGGTAGAGCCGGACCATCTCGATCGCGATGCCCGCGGCGCCGGCGATGCCGATCACCGACCAGGTGTCGGCCGGGTACACCTTCTCGATGTCGCGGCTGGAGATCAGGTTGCCCATGGTGGCCCGGCGGTCGCCGCCCATGAGGACGCCGCCGTCGTAGGTGACGGAGACGATCGTGGTGCCGTGCGGGGTGAGGTCGCCGGCGTGCACCGACGGCAGCGGGCGCCGCCCGGGCAGCAGGTCGGGGGCGGCCTGGGCGAGGAAGTCGGTGAACGAGGAACCCACCCGGTCCAGGTAGGCGGGCGGGAAGCCGCTCCGGCCGGTGTGCGACTGGGTCAACCCGTCCACCCTCTCCGCACCCCTCGCGGGGTGCTCCTCGACGTGCCGCGGACGTGCCGCGGCGGCTCGTCGCCGACCCTACCGGCGCGGCTGGCAGGCCACCCGGGACGCACGTCGGCTCGGCTCCGGGTCGACGACCTCGCCTGGAGGACGCCCGTCAGGCGCCGCCGGCCGGGCTCCCACCACCCAGGAGCCTGCGCAGCATCCGACCGGCCTCCTCGTGGGAGCCGGTCGCCTTCAGTGCCCGGACCCGGTGCAGCTCGACGTAGTCGGCTGCGGCTCTCATCAAGGAGGGGTCGTCCCGGAAGAGGCCCAGTGCGAGGTTGCACCGCTCGCACAGCAGCGCCCGCGTCAGGTTCGTCGCGTGGTCGTGGTCGATGTGGCCGGGTCGAGGATCACCACAGAGGGCGCACCTGTCGGACTGCTTGGCACGCAGGTCGTCGATCCCCGCTCGGTCCAGGCCGTAGCGCTGGGCGTAGTAGCGGTCCATGTCCGCCTCGCGCTTGCAGGGCTTGCACCTGCTGCCGAACCCCGACGCCGTCGTCGCACTCCGCACGTAGTCCTCGTGTGCAACCGCCTTCCGGCAGGACGGACACCACCGGAAGCCGTCGGGCACCCATGAGTGGTCCCGGACCTCGCGACCCTCGCGACGACGGGCGTTCCGGTACCACTCCCTGCTCCGCGCGCGGTTGCAGCTCAGGCAGTAGAAGGAGAGCCCGTCCGGCTGCGTCCGGTTCCGGCCGAACTCCTCGTCCGCCTTCGTCGCGCCACACTCGGGACAGGTCTTCACCCCGGGCAGCTATGACCTCAGGTAGCCAGTCGGCTACTCTCCGCCCTTCTGCACGTAGCTCCTCACGAACTCCTCTGCGTTCTCCTCGAGGACGTCGTCGATCTCGTCGAGGATGGCGTCGACGTCCTCGGACATCTCCTTGTGCCGCTCGGCGACCTCGGTGTCGACCGAGGCCTCGACCTCGTCGCTCTCCTCGCGCGTGCGCGTGGCCCGCTGCTGCCCGCCGGTGTCCCTGGTGGCCATGTGCCCTCCCCTGGTGCGCGCCGAGTGCGTGCTGCTGCCGAAACTACCCGCAGGTACCGACACCCGGCGGCCTCAGCGGGCCGCGCCCAGCCGCGCCAGCAGCGACGCGCGGATCGCCGGGCGCGAGCCGAACACGAGCAGGAACACCGCCTCGCGCGCCGTCCGCTCGGCCACGGAGCCGGCGCGCGCGGCGCCGCTGCCCGTCGCGACCACCAGCGCCCCGGCCGCCCGCAGCTCGAGGGCCGCCGCGGCGGCCCGCGCCTCCGGGAGCTCGCCCGGGCCGGCCCCGTCGAGCCGGGCGCCGGCCGCGGCCAGGTCGGCGTCCAGGGGGGAGGGGCCGACCAGCCGGGCGCACCGCCGGACCAGCCCCAGCGCCAGCGAGCCGTTGAGCCGCAGCCCGGCCGCGTCGCCCGCGCGGACCTCGGCCAGCGGGGTCGCACCCAGCAGCCGGCCGGCGGGCACCCGGTGGCCGCGCAGGTGCAGCTCGACCGTCGCGCTGGCCTGCACCGCCACCAGCGGCTGCGGCACCGCCGCGAGCGTCGGCCCCTCCACCGCGTCGGCCAGCACGAACGCGACGTCGTCGCCGTCGCGGGCGGCCACCAGCAGCACGTCGACCAGACCCCAGCCGGTCACCCACGGCACCGCGCCGTCGAGCACGAGGTCGCCGCCGTCCCGGCGCAGCGTCACGGGCGGGGCGTCCGGGCGGGTCGCGGCCTGCAGCGCGATCCCGGCCCGCCGCCGCCCGGCGCACAGGCCGGCCAGCAGCTCCGGGTGCGCCCCGGAGGCGGCCAGCCGCCCGACGACGCCGTGGTGCTGCAGCCACACGAACGCGGTGGCGAGGTCGCCGGCGGCCAGCTCCTCGACCACGGCCGCCAGCGTCGCGCCGTCGCCGTCCAGGCCGCCGGCCTCCGCGGGCCCCACCAGGCCGTAGAGCCCGGCGGCGGCGAGCGCGTCGAGGTGGCCGCGCGGGAGGACGCCGGTGGCGTCGACGTCGGCGGCCGCGGGCGCGAGCAGGTCCTCGGCCAGCGCCCGGGCGACCTGGACCGGGGCGGCCACTAGGAGCCGGTGATGGTGTCGACCAGCTCCTGCGCGCTCGCCGTGGACTCGAACAGCAGGCCCACGTGGTCGCGGGTGCCGCGCAGCGGCTCCATCGTCGGGATGCGCACCAGGTTCTCCCGGCCGAGGTCGAACACCACCGAGTCCCACGACGCCGCGGCCACCTGCGCCGGGAAGCGCCGCAGGCACTCGCCGCGGAAGAAGGCGCGGGTGTCGGCCGGCGGGGTGACCATCGCCCGGGTCACCTCGTCGTCGGTGAGCAGCCGCTGCATCGAGCCGCGGGCCACCAGCCGGTGGTAGAGCCCCTTCTCGGGGCGGACGTCGGAGTACTGCAGGTCCACCAGCTGCAGCCGCGAGTCGCCCCAGGACAGCCCGTCGCGGGAGCGGTAGCCCTCCAGCAGCCGCAGCTTGGCCGGCCAGTCCAGCCGGTCGGCCAGGCGCATCGGGTCGGTGCCGAGGTCATCGAGGACCTCGGCCCAGCGGCGCAGCACGTCGGTGGTCTGCCCGTCGGCCTCCCCGTTCCGGTCGACGAAGCGCTCGGCGTGGTCGAGGTAGACGCGCTGCAGGTCGAGCGCGGTCATCCGCCGCCCGTCGCGCAGCCGCACCTGCGTGGCCAGCGACGGGTCGTGGCTGACCGCCTGCAGCGTGGCGACCGGCTCCTCGAGCGAGAGGTCCTCGCGCAGCGCCCGCGCCTCGATCATCGCCAGCACCAGCGACGTCGTCCCGACCTTGAGGTAGGTCGACAGCTCGGCGAGGTTGGCGTCGCCGATGATCACGTGCAGGCGGCGGTACTCGTCGGGGTTGGCGTGCGGCTCGTCGCGGGTGTTGATGATCGGCCGCTTGAGCGTCGTCTCCAGGCCCACCTCGACCTCGAAGAAGTCCGCCCGGGAGGAGATCTGGAAGCCCTGGGTGCGGCCCTCGGTGCCGATGCCCACGCGGCCGGCGCCGGCGAACACCTGCCGGGTCACGAAGAACGGGATCAGGCCGCGGATGATGTCGATGAACGGCGTCCGCCGGTCCATCAGGTAGTTCTCGTGCGCGCCGTAGCTGGCGCCCTTGCCGTCGGTGTTGTTCTTGTACAGCTGGATCGGCTGGGTGCCGGGGATGCGCGCGGCCCGGCGGGCCGCCTCGGCCATCACCCGCTCCCCCGCCTTGTCCCAGAGGACGACGTCGCGCGGGTTGGTGACCTCCGGCGTCGAGTACTCCGGGTGCGCGTGGTCGACGTAGAGCCGGGCGCCGTTGGTGAGGATGACGTTGGCCATCCCCGAGTCCTCGTCGAGGTCGGTGTGGTCCAGCGCCTGCGCCGGGGACAGGTCGAAGCCGCGGGCGTCGCGCAGCGGCGACTCCTCCTCGAAGTCCCAGCGCGGGCGGCGGCGGGTCGGGGCGTCGGCGACGGCCCAGGCGTTGACCACCTGGCTGGACAGGGTGGTCGGGTTGGCGGTGGGCTGACCGGGCACCGAGATGCCGTACTCCACCTCGGTGCCCATGACCCGCCGGACGCTCATGCCCCGAGCCTAGGCCGCGGTCGCCGGACGCGAGGATGACCGGGTGACACCGCCACCCCTGGGCCTGCTGCTCGACGTCGACGGCCCGGTCGCCAGCCCGGTGACCCGGACGGTCGCCCCGGCGCTGCTGGAGGACCTGCGGGCGCTGCTGGCCGCGGGCGTCCCCGTGGTGCTCAACACCGGCCGGTCGGCGGAGTTCGTCGGCGAGCGCGTCCTGGCGCCGCTGGCCGCGGCCGGCCTGCCGGGCGGGGCCCGGCTGCACGCGGTCTGCGAGAAGGGCGGCGTCTGGACGTCGGCAGGCCCGGACGGGGCGGGCGAGGTCCACGTCGACCCCGCCCTCGCCGTCCCCGACGTGTGCCGCGCCCTGCTCGCCGACCTGGTGGGCGACGGCTACGGCGACGCGGTGTTCCTCGACGACACCAAGCGGACGATGGCCACGGTGGAGGCGCGCACCGACGTCCCCGCCGCCGTCTACGCCGAGCGGCAGCGGGCCTTCGACGCCGACCTGTTCGCCGCCCTGGTGACCGCGGGACTCGGCGTGCGGCTGGGCGACCGCGACCACCCCGACGCGGCGGGCCGGACGCCGTGGCGGATCGACCCGTCGGTGATCGCGACCGACGTGGAGTCGGTGCTCGCGGGCAAGGCCCGCGGAGCCCGACGCGCGCTGGAGCTGCTGCGGGCCGACGGGCCCCTCCCCCGGCTCTGGCACACCGTCGGGGACTCCGCCACCGACTACGCGATGGCCGACCACCTGCACGGCCTCGGGTTCGACGTCGTCCACGTCGACGTCGGGCCCCGGGCGCCGCTCCACCGGCCGTATCCGGTGCGCACGGTGCCGGGTGCCGCCTACGAGGCCGCCGGCGGGGCGCACCTGCGCGCGCTGGCCGCCCTGCTGGGCTGACCGCGCCGGTGGCCCGGCTCCCGCGACGGGGAGCCGGGCCACCGGCGGCCGGGCCGGACTACAGGTACTGGCCGGTGTTGGTCGCGGTGTCGATGGCGCGGCCGGAGTCGCTGCCCTTGCCGCTGATCAGCGTGCGGATGTAGACGATCCGCTCGCCCTTCTTGCCCGAGATCCGCGCCCAGTCGTCGGGGTTGGTGGTGTTGGGCAGGTCCTCGTTCTCCTTGAACTCGTCGACGCAGGCCTGCATCAGGTGGCCGACCCGCAGGCCCGCCGTCCCCGTCTCCAGGTTCTCCTTGATGGCCATCTTCTTGGCCCGGTCGACGATGTTCTGCAGCATGGCGCCGGAGTTGAAGTCCTTGAAGTACAGGACCTCCTTGTCCCCGTTGGCGTAGGTGACCTCGAGGAAGCGGTTCTCCTCGCTCTCGGTGTACATCCGCTCGACGGTGCGCTGGATCATCGCCTGGATGGTGGCCTCGGCACTGCCGCCGTTCTCGGCGAGGTCGTCGGCGTGGATGGGCAGCGTCGGCGTCAGGTACTTGCTGAAGATGTCGCGCGCGGCCTCGGCGTCGGGCCGCTCGATCTTGATCTTCACGTCCAGCCGGCCGGGCCGCAGGATCGCCGGGTCGATCATGTCCTCGCGGTTGGAGGCGCCGATGACGATGACGTTCTCCAGGCCCTCGACGCCGTCGATCTCGCTGAGCAGCTGCGGGACGATCGTCGACTCGACGTCGGAGGACACGCCCGACCCGCGGGTGCGGAAGATCGAGTCCATCTCGTCGAAGAACACGATGACCGGGGTGCCCTCGCTGGCCTTCTCCCGGGCCCGCTGGAACACCAGCCGGATGTGCCGCTCGGTCTCGCCGACGTACTTGTTGAGCAGCTCCGGGCCCTTGATGTTGAGGAAGTAGGACTTGGCCTGCCCCTCCCCCTTCACCGCGGAGACCTTCTTGGCCAGCGAGTTGGCCACCGCCTTGGCGATGAGCGTCTTGCCGCAGCCGGGCGGGCCGTAGAGCAGGATGCCCTTCGGCGGGCGCAGCTCGTACTCGCGGAACAGGTCCGCGTGCAGGAACGGCAGCTCGACGGCGTCGCGGATCTGCTCGATCTGCCGGGCCAGGCCGCCGATGTCGGAGTAGTCGATGTCGGGGACCTCCTCGAGGACGAGCTCCTCGACCTCGCTCTTGGGGATCCGCTCGTACACGTAGCCCGACCGCGACTCCAGCAGCAGCGAGTCGCCGACCCGCAGCGGCTGGCCGGTGAGCGAGTCGGCCAGGTAGACCACCCGCTCCTCGTCGGTGTGGCCGATGACCAGGGCCCGCGGCGTCACGCCGTCGATCGGCTCCAGCAGCTCCTTGAGCATGACGACGTCGCCCTGCTTCTCGTAGCCGAGCGCCTCGACGACGTTCATCGCCTCGTTGAGCATGACCTCCTGGCCGGGCCGCAGCTCCTCGGCCTCGACGGCCGGGGACACCGAGACGCGCAGCTTGCGGCCGCCGGTGAAGACGTCGACCGTGCCGTCGTCGTGCCGCCCGAGGTAGACGCCGTAGCCCGACGGCGGCTGACCGAGCCGGTCGATCTCCTCCTTGAGCGTGAGCAGCTGCTCGCGGGCCTCGCGCAGGGTGCCGGCGAGCTTGTCGTTGCGCTCGGAGAGGAAGGCCGCGCGGCCCTCCGCCTCGGCGATCCGCTCCTCGAGCGCCCGCACCTGCCGGGGGCTGTCGGCCACCTTGCGGCGCAGGAGACCGATCTCCTCCTCGAGGTAGGAGATCTGGGAGAGCAGGGCGGAGACGTCACGTTCGCGCCGCGCTCGGAACTCGTCGGGACCGCTGACAGGACCGGGGCCCATCGCGCACCTCCGCACATCGGGGGGAGCCAGGAGGCAAATCTATACACGCCTGCCGACACCGTGCCGGGCACTCGCCGGGGCGCGACTCCCCCCGGCGGGGCTACTTCTGGGGGCGCCGCTGGCGGACCGGAGCGACCACGCCCTCGGCCAGCCGGCGGGCGGTCACGAGGAACGCGGTGTGCGCGACCATGCGGTGCTCGGGGCGCACCGCGAGGCCGACGGCGTGCCACGGGCGGACCAGCGACTCCCACGCGTAGGGCTCGGTCCACACGCCCTGCGCGCGCAGCGCCTCGACGTAGGTGGACAGCTGGGTGACCGTCGCCACGTAGCCGACGAGGACGCCGCCGGGCCGCAGCGCCGCGGCCACGGTGGGCAGCACCGCCCACGGCTCGAGCATGTCCAGGACCACCCGGTCGACGACCTCGTCGGCGGGGTGGTCGGCGAGGTCGCCCAGGCGCAGGTCCCAGGTGTCCGGCACGCCGCCGAAGAAGGCGCCGACGTTGCCGCGGGCGACGTCGGCGAAGTCCTCGCGCCGCTCGTAGCTGGTGACCCGGCCCGACGCGCCGACGGCGCGCAGCAGCGAGCAGGTGAGCGCGCCCGACCCGGCGCCGGCCTCGAGGACCCGCATCCCGGGCCCGATGTCCCCGCTGCCGACGATCTGCGCGGCGTCCTTGGGGTAGATGACCTGGGCGCCGCGCGGCATGGACAGCACGAAGTCGGCCAGCAGGGGCCGGAACGCCAGGTAGCCGGTGTTGGCCGTGGAGTGCACGACCGAGCCCTCCGGCGCGCCGATGAGGTCGTCGTGGGCGATGGCGCCGCGGTGGGTGTGGAACTGCTTGCCGGGCTCGAGGACGACGGTGTGCAGCCGGCCCTTGGGGTCGGTGAGCTGCACCCGGTCGCCGGCGGCGAAGGCGCCCGGCACGCGGGCGGTGACGGCGGCCGGCTGCTCCCCGTCCGCGTTGGTGTCCGCGGGCAGCGGCCCGGCGGCGGGGGCGGCGCTCGTCGCGTTCTGGCTGGGCTCGGGCTGCGGTTCCACGGGCGGCCAGCCTAGGCCAGCGGCGGGACGGGTCCGTCCGGCGCGGGCGCTCGGAACTGTCGGAGGAGCGTCGTAGCGTCGGACGCATGACGGCAGTGGCGCAGGACCCGGCACGCAGCGGCACGGTCTTCCCCGGCACGGCGTCCGGCGGCGGCGAGCGGGCCCCCGACGGGGCGAAGGCGCCGCGCCGGCCCTCGCTGTCGCCCAGCCGCGCGGCGGACTTCAAGACCTGCCCGCTGCTCTACCGCTTCCGCACCATCGACCGGCTGCCGGAGAGGAAGAGCGCCGCGGCGGTGCGCGGCACGCTGGTGCACGCGGTCCTGGAGCGGCTCTACGACCTGCCGCCGGCCGAGCGGACCGTCGAGGCGGCCCGCGGGCTGGTGGCGCCGGCGTGGGACGAGCTGCGCGCCGACCCCGAGGTCGAGGCGCTGTTCACCGCCGGCGAGGACGGGGCGGAGCCGCCGTCGCTGGAGGCCTGGCTGGACTCGGCCGGGAAGCTGGTGGAGACCTACTTCACCCTCGAGGACCCCACCCGCATCCAGCCGGAGGGCCGCGAGCAGCTGGTCGAGGTGACGCTGCCCGACGGGCTGCTGCTGCGCGGGTACGTCGACCGGCTCGACGTCGCCCGCAACGGCGCGCTGCGGGTCGTCGACTACAAGACCGGCTCGATGCCGCGCGAGGCGTTCGAGTCCAAGGCCCTGTTCCAGATGAAGTTCTACGCGCTGGTGCTGTGGCGCACCCGCGGCGTGGTGGCCTCCCAGCTCAAGCTCATCTACCTCGGCGACGGCGACGCGCTGACCTACGCCCCCGAGGAGGCCGAGCTCGTCCGCTTCGAGCGGACGCTGCTGGCGATCTGGGCGGCGATCGAGCGGGCGGTGGCCACCGGCGACTTCCGGCCCAACCGCACGCGGCTGTGCGACTGGTGCGACCACCAGGCGCTGTGCCCCTCCTTCGGCGGCACTCCCCCGCCCTTCCCCGCCGAGGCCGCCGCCCGGGCCGGCTGGGCGACGCTGCCGATCGTCGAGCGCGACTGACGCTCCCGCCCCGGCACCGGGCCGCTCCTGCCGGCCCGGCCCGTGGGGACGATCGCGGGACACCGGCGCGGGCAGGCCCCCGCCGGTCGTCGCTCCGCCGCCGTGGCGCCGGCCGGTAGGTCGGTCCGGAAGTTGGGGATAACGGTCGACGGACGGGAGCGGCGCGGCGGAGCGAGACGCGCCGGTCCCCGTCGACCGGCCGGCGCGCCCGGTCCTAGCGTCGGCGTCCCCGCCATCCAGGAGGCCGGCATGCGCGGCTACCGGGCCGACCACGCCTTCGACGGCGAGCGGGTGCTGCGCGACGGGGCCCTGGTGCTGGTCGACGACGGCCGGATCGTCGCCGTCGAGCCCGCCGGGGCCGCCCCGCCCGACGGCGTCCCCGTGACCGCGCTGCCCGGGACGACGCTGCTGCCGGGCCTGGTCGACACGCACGTGCACCTCTGCGGCGACAGCGGCCCCCGCGCCCTCGACCAGCTCCCCGAGCTGGAGCCGGCGCAGGTGGACGCGATCGTGGCCGCCGCCCTCCGGCAGCACCTGGCCGCCGGGGTCACGGCGGTGCGCGACCTCGGCGACGTCGGCTGGACGGTGGTCGAGCGGGCACCGGCCGACGGCCCCACCGTGGTCGCGGCGGGCCCGCCGCTCACCTGCCCCGCCGGCCACTGCGCGGGCATGGGCGGCGAGGTCCGGGGCGCCGAGGCGTTGCGGGCCGCGGTCCGCGAGCGCGCCGAGCGGGGCGCGGACGTCGTCAAGCTGATGGCCAGCGGCGGGGCGATGACCGCGGGCACCGACATGGCCGCCTGCCAGTTCAGCGCCGCCGAGGTGCGCGCCGTCGTCGAGGAGGCGCACCGGCTGGGGCTGCCGGTCACCGCGCACGCGCACGCGCTGACCGCCGTCCGGCAGGTGCTGGGCGCCGGCGTCGACGGCATCGAGCACTGCTCGTGCCTGACCGCCACCGGCTGGGGCGTCCCGCCGGCGCTGGCGGAGCAGCTGGCCCGCGCGGGCACCGCCGTCTGCCCGACGCTGGGCCTGGCCGAGGGCGCGGTGCCGCCGCCTCGGGTGCAGGAGCTCATCGACCGGCTGGACATGACCGAGCAGGCGCGCGCCGCCGACGCGGCCCGCCTGCACCGCGCCGGCGTCCGGGTCGTCAGCGGCGTCGACTGCGGCATCGCCCCGGGCAAGCCGCACGGGCTCCTGCCGCGGGCCGTCGCCTCGCTCGCCGACGGCGGGGTGCCCGCTCCCGAGGCGCTGGCGACGGCGACCTCCGTGGCGGCCGCCGCCTGCGGCCTCGGCGGGCGCACCGGGCGGCTGGCGCCCGGCCTGGACGCCGACCTGCTGCTGGTCGACGGCGACCCCACCGTGGACGTGGCCGCGCTGGCGCGGGTGCGGGTGGTGGTCTCCCGCGGCCGGGAGGTCGTGCCGGCCGGCTGAGGGGTCAGCGGCGCGGCGCGGTGTCCCGCCCGAGCAGCAGCCCCTCCAGGTCGGCGAGCCCGACGCCGGCCAGCGTGTCGCGCAGCACCAGGCCCGGCGCGGGCTCCAGCGGCTGCAGCGCGGGCACGCCGAGGACGGTCGCGCCCGCGGCCAGCCCGGCGGCCACCCCGGCCGCGGAGTCCTCGACGACGACGCAGTCCGCCGGGTCCACGCCGAGCGCGGCGGCGGCCTGCAGGTAGGGCGCCGGGTCGGGCTTGCGGGCGGGCACCTCGTCGCCGCAGACGGTGAGGTCGAACGGCGGCACGTCCGGGAACGCGCCCTCGACGTGCGCGATGACCACGTCGGCCAGGCGGCGCGGCGTCGTCGTCACCAGGGCCGTGGGCAGCGCGGCGGCGCGCACCTCGGCCAGCAGCTCGCGTGCGCCGGGCCGCCAGTGCAGGTCGGTGGCGAGCAGGCCGGCGACGGTCTCCTCCACCCAGGCGACGTCCGCGCGGGTCTGCTCGGCGGTGCGCTCGATCCCGAGGTCGGCCTGCAGGATCCGCATCGACGTCGCCATGCTGGTGCCGACGGTGGCCTCGCGGGCGGCGGCGCTCAGCTCACCGCCCAGGCGCCGGGCGAGGGCGAACAGGGCGTGTCCCCAGTGCTGCTCGGACTCCACCAGCGTGCCGTCCATGTCGAAGAGCACCGCGCGCAGGGCGGATCGGGTGTCGGGTTCAGGGAGGATCACGGCAGGTCTCTCGGGCAGACGGCAGGGGTGCGACGGCCCGCGCCGGCCGACGTCCCCAGTGTCCCACCGCGCCGGACCGGACCGGCGCCCGCACGCGAGGCGGTCAGTCCTCGACGCGGAACCCGATCTTGAGCGTCACCTGGACGTGCGCGACGTCGCCGTCGACGACCTGGCCCCGCACCTCCTGGACCTCGAACCACTCGACGTGCCGGATGGTCTGCGACGCCTTGCCGATCGCGGTGCGGATCGCGTCGTCGATGCCGGTCGGGCTGCTGCCGACGACCTCGGTCAGCCGGTACACGTGGTTGGCCATGGCGGTCTCCTCCCCGGGACGGCGGCGCCGTCCCGGGGTGATCCTGGCCCGGCCGGGGCCGGGCGCGGGAGGGCTCAGGCCCGGCGGCGGGCCCGCCGCAGCACCACCGCGCCGACCCCGCCGGCCACGGCGACGCCGATCGCGAGCCCGGTGCCGTTGCCCTCGGCCGGCATCTGCGTCGAGGGCGGGCACGCCGCGTCGGCCTTGCGGGCGGCGAGGTCGGTGCTGCCCAGGTGCCACATCGGGCCGCCGCCGTTTCCGACGGTCACGGAGAACACGCCGTGCCGCACCCCGGGGGCGAAGGTGGTCGGCTGCGGCTCGCCGAGCGGGGCCGGCGTCACCTGGTTGGCCGGGCCGACCGGGATGTCCACCGTCTCCCCGGTGCGGTTGTCGTAGCCGAACACCGCCGTCCAGCTGCCGTCGGCGTGCCGGACGACGCAGTCGACCAGCGGCACCACGTCGGGCGGGTCGGCGCGGTTCGGCGCCGCCCCGGCGACGCCGGGGGTGAGGGCGACGGCCGCGCCGACCGCGGTGGCCGCGAGGCCCCGCGCCAGGCGGCCCCGTCGCGTCGTCGAGCGTCCCGTCGTGTCCATGCCGTCCCTCGTGTCGCTGGTGAGCTGCACCTGACACGGGCCCATCGGCAGACGCGGGGGCGGCGGGGAGCCGGATCCCGGGATCCCACCCGGGCGGGTGAGCCCTACTCGAAGCGCACCGGCTGCCCGGTGGCCTCGAGCACCGACATCCACAGGTCGCCGAGCGGGTCGACGTGGTTGCGGCGGCTGACCGCCAGCGGCATCGGGATGTGCACGAACCGCCGGCGGCGCCGGGCCACGATCACCTCGGTGCGCCCGGCCATCGCCGCGTGCACCGCGGCGTGCGCCAGCCGCAGGCAGTAGGCGCTGTCGTAGGGGTTGGCCGGCACGCTGCGGATGGCGTAGCTGGGGTCGAAGTAGCGGACGTTGTTCTCGACCTTCGCGTCGTCGAGGTGCTCGGTGATCAGCCGGCGCAGCAGCCGGCCGACGTCGCCGAGGCGGACGTTGCCCGAGGCGTCGCGGCCGGGCTCGTGCTCCTCGATGTGCTCCTGCCCGGCGCCCTCGGCCACCACGACGACGGCGTGGCCGCGGTCCTCGACCCGGCGGCGCAGGTGCTCGAGGAAGCCGCGCTCGCCGTGCAGCGCGAAGGGCACCTCGGGGATGAGCACGTAGTCGGCGTCGTCCTTGGCCAGCACCGAGTAGCAGGCGATGAAGCCGGAGTGGCGGCCCATGAGCTTGACCAGGCCCACGCCGCCGGGGGCCGAGCGGGCCTCCACGCTGGCGGCGTGGATCGACTTGGTGGCCTCGGCCATCGCGGTCTGGAAGCCGAAGCTCTGGTCGATGTAGGGGATGTCGTTGTCGATCGTCTTGGGCACGCCGACGACGGCGATCTTCAGGCCGCGCTCCTGGATGACCCGCACGACCTCCATCGCCCCGCGGATGGTGCCGTCGCCGCCGATGACGAACAGGATGTTGATCGCCAGCCGCTCCAGGGCGTCGACGATCTCCTCGGGGTCCTGCACGCCGCGCGAGGTGCCGAGGATGGTGCCGCCCTCGTCGTCGATGTGCTGGACCACCTCGGGCGAGAGGTCGACGACGTCCTCGCCGTAGTGCGGGATGAAGCCGCGGTAGCCGTTGCGGAACCCGACGATCCGGCGCACGCCGTAGTGGCGGCACAGCTCGAGGACCAGCCCGCGGATGACGTCGTTGAGGCCGGGGCACAGCCCGCCGCAGGTGACGATGCCGACCCGGGTCTTGGCCGGGTCGAAGTAGATGCGCTTGCGCGGCCCGCCGGGCTCCAGGCTGGGCAGCTGGTCGACCGGCACGCCCCGGGTGCCGGCCATCGACAGGGTGTCGTCGAAGAGGATCCGGTCGTCCTCCTCCACCGAGTGCTGCGTGGTCTCCCGCGCGGCCAGCCGCTCCGCCAGCGGCGAGTCGATGCGGCACGGACCCAACGTCCGCACGGCGAGGTCCTGGTGTCCGATCACGAGGGTCAACGCTCCCACACCGGGGCACCGCCGCTGCGCGCGGCACCCCGGTCGTCAGGACGTCATGTCGACTGGATCTCCTGGGCCCGCGGAACGGGCCGCGGCGCGCTCCGCTCAGTCGACGAGGTCGAGCGCCGCGCCGACCAGCGAGTCGACGTCGAGGCCGTGGTGGCGGTACACGCTGTCGAGGTCGCCGCTCTGGCCGAACCGGGTGACGCCCAGGTGCGCCGCCGGCACCCCGCGGACCCCGGCGAGGAACGCCAGCGTGTGCGGGTGCCCGTCGAGCACGGTGACCAGCGGCGCGGCCCGGTCGGCGGGGAACGCGCCGTCGAGCACCCACGGCGCGGCGTCGTCCAGCCCGCGGCGGGCCTGCACGGCGCGGAACAGCAGGCCGGGGCTGGTCACCACGACGACGTCGGCGGGGAAGCCGAGCCCGTCCAGCCGCTCGGCGGCGGCCAGGGCCTCGGGGACGACGGCGCCCATCGCGGCCAGCGTCACCGCCGGGCGCGGCACCCGGCGCAGCGGGTAGCCGCCGGCCACCACCTGCCGGCGGCGCCGCTCCCGGGCGGCCGGGTCGGCGGGCACCGCGGCCAGCGCCTGGTCCACCGGGCGGGTGGACAGCCGCACGTACGCCGACTGCCCGCCGGGGCGGCCCATCTGGCCGAGCGCGGCCAGCAGGCACCACTCGGTGTCGAGGGCGAACGCCGGCTCGTAGGACAGGCAGCCGGGCTGCTCCAGCCCGATCGACGGGGTGGTCACCGACTGGTGCGCGCCGCCCTCGGGCGCCAGCGTCACCCCCGACGGCGTGCCGACCAGCAGCGACTGCCCGCCGGCGTAGATGGTGAACGACCACGGCTCCAGCGCCCGCTCGACGAACGGGTCGTAGAGGACGCCGACCGGCAGCAGCGGCTGGCCCCACCGCGACCAGGTGGCGCCGAGCTCGCCGATGACGCCGACCAGGTTGGTCTCGGCGATGCCGAGCTCCACGTGCTGGCCCGAGGGCTTCTCCCGCCAGTGCAGGATCGTCTCGGCGTCGTCGGCGAACCAGTCGCGGCGGTCCTCGTGCGACCAGACGCCGACCTTGTTCACCCAGCCGCCGAGGTTGGTCGAGCTGGACACGTCGGGGCTGACGGTGACCACCCGCCGGCCCACCTCCGGGGCGGCGCGGTTGAGGTCGAGCAGCGTGCGGCCCAGCGCCGCCTGCGTCGTCGCGGTGCCCGACGGGGTGCGGCCCAGGTCGGCCGGCACCGGAGGGGCGACGGCGTCGTCGACCGGGGGCCGGGTCAGCCGCCGCGCCGCGGCGGCGAGCAGGTCGGCGGGGCGGCTGCCGGCCGGGAACCCGGCCCACGGCTGCGCCGGGTCGACGCCGACGCGGGCGGCGAGCTCGTGCAGCTGGGCCTCGGTGAGCAGCGCGGAGTGGTTCTGCGGGTGGCCCTCGGTGGCCAGCCCGTAGCCCTTGAGCGTGTAGGCGATGACCACGGTGGGGCGGGTGTCGTCGATCCGCGCGAACGCCTGCCGCAGCGCGGTGAGGTCGTGCCCGCCGAGGTTGCGCACGGCGGCGACCAGGTCGGCGTCGGCCACGTCGGCGACGAGCCCGGCGACCGCGGCCGCGCCGGGCCCGTCCCCCGGCAGCTCCCGGCGGACCTCCGCGGGCGTGCGGCGCAGCAGCCGCTGGTACTCGGCGTTGCTCATCCCGTCGATGCGGTCGCGCAGCGCGGCCCCGCCGGGCCGGGTGAACAGCTCCTCCAGCAGCGCGCCGTACTTGACGGTGAGCACCTGCCAGCCGGCCGCGGTGAACATGCCCTGCAGCCGGGTGGCGCCCATGGTCGGGACGACGCGGTCCAGCGACTGCCGGTTGAGGTCGACGATCCAGTTCACCTCGCCGAGCTCGGCGACCATCGGGTCGAGCACGGCCTCCCAGACCGCGCCCTCGTCCAGCTCGGCGTCGCCCACCAGCGACCACTGCCGGCCGGTGCCGCCGGCGCCGAACTGGGTGTTGACGTAGCGTCGGGCCAGCGCGCCCCAGATCGGCGCGGTGGCCCCGATGCCGACCGAGCCGGTCGAGTAGTCCGCCGGGACGGGGTCCTTCAGCCGCGACGGGTAGGACTGCAGGCCGCCGAACTCGCGCAGCGTGGTCAGCCACGAGGCGTCCAGCTGCCCGAGCAGGAACTCCAGCGCGTGCAGCACCGGGCTCGCGTGCGGCTTGACGCTCACCCGGTCGTCGGCGGCCAGCTGCTCCAGCCACAGCGCGGTCATGATCGTGACCATCGAGGCGCTGGACGCCTGGTGCCCGCCCACCTTGAGACCGCTCGGGTTGGGGCGCACCCGGTTGGCGTGGTCGACGATCGCCGTCGCCAGCCACAGCACGCGCTGCTCGATCTCGCGCAGCGCGGCGTCGTCCGAGCCGGTGGCGGGGGGCCGCGGGGCGGCGAGCGTCATGGTCACTCCTGTCGGGTGGGCGGACGACCAGCATCGCGCGGACGCGCGCTCCTCCCGGAGGGAGGTCCGGTGTGCCACCGTCGCTCCCCGTGACCACCCCGGACCGCCCCGCCCTGCTGCGCTCGCTCTACCGGGCGTTCACCGCCCGCGACCTGGACGCGGTGGTGGCCGCCATGGCGCCGGACGTGGACTGGCCCAACGGCTGGGAGGGCGGCCGGGTGCACGGGCACGACGGCGTGCGGGACTACTGGGAGCGGCAGTGGGCGCAGGTCCGCCCGCTGGTGCGGCCGACCGGCGTCGAGGAGCGCCCGGACGGCTCGGTCGCGGTCACCGTGGCGCTGACCGTGCGCGACCCCGGCGGCACCGTGCTCTCGCGGGAGACGGTGCGCCACGTCTACCGGTTCAGCGGCGACCTGGTGTCGCGGATGGACCTCGAGCAGGTGGGCGGGGAGGGGTAGACGCGGCCCCCGGCCGGGGCGGGCCGGGGGCCGCGCCCGCTCACGGCACGAGGATCGCGCGTCCCCGCACCTTCCCGGCCTCGAGGTCGCGGAGCGCGTCCACGGCCCGGTCCAGCGGGTACCGCTGGGTGTGCAGGGTGACCTTCCCGGCCTGGGCGAGCACCATCAGCTCGGCCAGGTCGGTGTAGGTGCCGACGATGTTGCCGACGACGTTCTTCTCCCCGGCGACGAAGTCCAGCGTCGGGATGCGCAGCTCGCCGCCGTACCCGATGACGTAGTACGAGCCGGCCGGGCGGGTCATGCGCCAGCCGTCCATCTCCGCGCCCTGCTCGGCGACGAAGTCGAAGACGACGTCCGCGCCCCCGCCGGTCAGCTCCTGGACGGCCTGCACCTGGCCGCCGTCGGCGACGACGGTCTCGTCCGCGCCGATCTGCCGGGCGAGCGCCAGGGCGTCGGGGTTGCGGTCGACGACGACGACCCGGGTGGCCGAGAGCGCGGCCAGGCACTGCACGCCGATGTGGCCGAGGCCGCCGGCGCCCAGGACGACCGCCGTCGTGCCCGGGTACAGCAGCGGCAGGGCCTTGCGCACCGCGTGGTAGGCGGTGATGCCGGCGTCGGCGAGCGCGGCGACGCCGGCCGGGTCGGTCGACGGGTCGAGCTTGACGCACGCGCGGGCGGTGGTGCGCAGGTACTCGGCCATCCCCCCGTCGTCGTTGCTCAGCCCGGGGAAGAACGCGTTCTCGCACTGCATGTCCCGGCCGGCGCGGCAGGCCGCGCACAGGCCGCAGCTGGGCTGCGGGTGCAGGATCACCGTGTCGCCGACGGCGACGTTGGTGACCCCCTCCCCCACGGCGTGCACCCAGCCGGCGTTCTCGTGCCCGATCACGTAGGGCAGGTCCGGGTTCTGCAGGTCGGCCCACTGGCCCTCGAGGATGTGCAGGTCGGTGCGGCACACCCCGGCGCCGCCGATCTTCACGATCACGTCGAGGGGGCCCCGGAGCTGCGGTTCGGGGATCTCGTCGATCGAGGGGTCGGCGTGGTACTCGTGCACGCGCACGGCCTTCATCTAGCGCACCTCCAGCGGGAGCGGGGGACGGTCGTACTGCTCGCCGTCCCTGGTGTACATCCGTCGGCCTCCGTCGGCTCCGGGCGTGAGCTGGGTCACGTGCTCGCCGCCGACGCTAGCGCGGGACGCGACCGCCGCGAGCGGGCCCGGCGTCTCACCTGGAGACGCCGCGCCCGCCGCCGCGGCGGGTACCTCCCCGTGGCACGGGACACCGGCGTCCTGCCGTCCGGAGGTGCCCGTGGACGAGCTGGTCCGGCACCGGAGCCGCTGCCCGACCCCGTGCCGGCCGGCCGGGGCAGCGCCCCGCGGGTGCGCGCGTCGTGGCGGCGCAGCCAGGGCTACGGCGTGCCGTCCGACGAGGTCGTGCCCGTGTTCACCGGCACGCCGGACACCGGCCCCCCGCTGTACGAGTGCGCGCACCGGGTGCTCACCGACCTGCAGACGACGATCGCCGACAAGCCGGTGGGCCTGATGCTCGCCGACCCCGCCGGGTTCGTGCTGGCCCCGATCGGCGACGACACCTCGGGACGTCGCCCCGCGGCTGGAGCTGTGGACCCCCGAGCTGCGCGACGGCGACACTGCGTGATCGTCTCCGGGCTGCACCGGCTGCCGGCGTGGGCCGCGGGCGAGCTGGCGCAGGGGCTGGCCACGGTCCGCCGCGCCGGGCGCCCGCAGCCCGCGGTGCTCACCGCGCCGGAGTACCGCGCGGCAGGAGCGGCACCGGGACGTGTCGTTCACCCCGCGCGCGGCCCGGGCGCTGGCCGCCTGCGGCTGGCCGGGCAACGTCGCCCAGCTGCGGCGGGTGTGCGGGAGGCGGTGGCCCGCGCCGACGTCGTCGACGTGCGCCACCTGGCGCCGGAGGTGCTCGACGGCGGCGCGCGGGCGCTGTCCCGCCTGGAGCGGCTCGAGCGCGACGAGATCGTGCGGTGCCTGACCGAGCCGGGCACCACGATGACCCGCGTCGCCGAGGAGCTCGGCATCGGCCGGGCGACCCTCTACCGCAAGATCGCCCAGTACGAGATCACCGTCCCCCAGCGCTGACCCCGCGACGTGCCGGAACGGCCCCGGTGCAGCACCGGGACGGCCCCGTCCCGGGGCTCGTCCCGAGCGTGCGGGCGCTGAGGAGGACGGGGGCCTTCGTCAGTCGTCGTCGGTGCGGTAGCCCAGGTTGGGGGCGAGCCAGCGCTCGGCCTCGGCGAGCGTCCAGCCCTTGCGGCGGGCGTAGTCCTCGACCTGGTCGCGGCCCAGCCGGCCCAGGTTGAAGTACCGCGCCTCCGGGTGCGAGAAGTACAGCCCGCTGACCGCGGCGCCCGGCCACATCGCCATGGACTCGGTCAGCTGCAGCCCGATCGAGGCCTCGACGTCGAGCAGGTCCCAGATCGTCTGCTTCTCGGTGTGCTCGGGGCAGGCCGGGTAGCCGGGCGCGGGGCGGATGCCGCGGTAGCGCTCGGCGATCAGGGCGTCGTTGTCCAGCCGCTCGTCGGCCGCGTAGCCCCAGAACTCCCGGCGCACCCGCTCGTGCAGCCGCTCGGCGAACGCCTCGGCCAGCCGGTCGGCGAGCGCCTCGAGCATGATCGCCGAGTAGTCGTCGTGGGCGGCCTTGAACGCCGCGACCCGCTCGGCCGAGCCGAGGCCCGCGGTGACGGCGAAGGCGCCGACGTGGTCGCGCAGCCCGGTCTCCTTCGGCGCCACGAAGTCGGCGAGCGACCTGCGCGGGGTGCCGTCGCGGCCCTCGGTCTGCTGCCGCAGCTGGTGCAGCACCGCGCGCACCCGCGTGCGGGACTCGTCGGTGTAGACCTCGATGTCCTCGCCGTCGACCCGGGCCGCCGGGAACAGCCCGAACACGCCGGAGGCGGTGAGCCAGCGCTTGGCGACGATCCGGTCGAGCATCGCCTGCGCGTCGGCGTACAGCCGCCGCGCGGCGTCGCCGGTGGCCGGGTTGTTCAGCAGGTCGGGGAACCGGCCGCGCATCTCCCAGGCGGTGAAGAACGGCTGCCAGTCGACGTAGCCGCGCAGCTCCTCCAGCGGGTAGTCGCGCAGCACGCGGGTGTAGCCGACCTCGGCGTGCGCGTGGTCGCAGGAGGGCCCGGTGCACACGTCGCGGGTCTGCTGCAGCAGCATCCGCGGCCGCGGCGGGGTGTAGGCCGACCAGTCCAGCGCCGGGGCGGCGGCGCGGGCGGCGGCCAGCGGCAGCAGCGTCCGGGTGTCGGTGCGCGCGGCGTGCCGCTCGCGCAGCGTCTCGTACTCGGTCTCGGTGGCCGCCAGCAGGCCGGGGCGCTGCTCGTCCGACAGCAGCGCCGCGACGACGGGCACCGACCGCGACGCGTCCTTCACCCAGATGACCGGGCCGTGGTAGCGCGGGGCGACCTTGACCGCGGTGTGCGCCCGCGACGTCGTGGCCCCGCCGATGAGCAGCGGCACCTCGAAGCCCTGCCGCTCCATCTCGCCGGCCAGGTTGACCATCTCGTCCAGCGAGGGCGTGATCAGCCCGGACAGGCCGATGACGTCGGCGCCGACCTCCTTGGCGGTGTCGAGCACCTTCTGCGCCGGCACCATGACGCCGAGGTCGACGACGTCGTAGTTGTTGCACTGCAGCACGACGCCCACGATGTTCTTGCCGATGTCGTGGACGTCGCCCTTCACCGTCGCCATGACCACGGTGCCGTTGGTGCGGCGCTCGTCCCCGCTCCCCGTGTCGCCGGGCTGCTTCTCCGCCTCGATGTGGGGCACGAGGTGGGCCACGGCCTTCTTCATCACCCGCGCGGACTTCACCACCTGCGGCAGGAACATCTTCCCGGCGCCGAACAGGTCGCCGACGACGTTCATCCCGCCCATCAGCGGGCCCTCGATGACCTCGATCGGCCGGCCGCCGCGCGCGGCGATCTCCCGCCGCAGCTCCTCGGTGTCGGCCTCGACGAACTCGTCGATGCCCTTGACCAGCGCGTGGGTGATCCGCTCCTCGACCGGCAGCGCCCGCCACTCCTCGGCGGCGGCCTCCTCGGCGGCGCCGGAGGCGGCGTACTCGCCGGCGATCTCCAGCAGCCGCTCGGTGGCGTCGGGCCGGCGGGCCAGGACGACGTCCTCGATGCGCTCGCGCAGCCGCTCGGGGACCTCCTCGTACACCTCCAGCGCGCCGGCGTTGACGATGCCCATGTCCATGCCGGCGGCGATCGCGTGGAAGAGGAACACCGCGTGGATGGCCTCGCGGACGCGGTTGTTGCCGCGGAAGGAGAACGAGACGTTGGAGACGCCGCCGGAGACCAGCGCGTGCGGCAGGTTCTCCTTGATCCAGCGGGTGGCCTCGATGAAGTCCAGGCCGTAGCGGGCGTGTTCCTCGATGCCGGTGGCGACGGCGAAGACGTTGGGGTCGAAGATCACGTCCTCGGCGGGGAAGCCGACCCGGTCGACGAGGATGTCGTAGGCGCGGCGGCAGATCTGCTGCCGGCGCTCGAGGGTGTCGGCCTGCCCGTCCTCGTCGAAGGCCATGACGACGACGGCCGCGCCGTACCGGCGGCACAGCCGGGCGTGCTCGACGAACTCCGCCTCGCCGTTCTTCAGCGAGATCGAGTTGACGATCGACTTGCCCTGCAGCTGCTGGAGGCCGGCCTCGATGACCTCCCACTTGGAGGAGTCGACCATCACCGGCACGCGGCAGATGTCGGGCTCGGCGGCGATCAGGCGGGTGAAGCGGGTCATCGCCGCGACGCCGTCGATCATGCCCTCGTCCATGTTGACGTCGATGACCTGCGCGCCGGCCTCGACCTGCTGGCGGGCGACGGCCAGCGCCGTCGGGTAGTCGCCGTCGCGGATCAGCCGGCGGAACCGGGCCGAGCCGGTGATGTTGGTGCGCTCGCCGATGTTGACGAACAGCGAGTCGGCGTCGACGGTCAGCGGCTCCAGGCCCGACAGCCGCAGCGCCGGGCGGACGGCCGGCGGCGTGCGCGGCGGCAGCCCGTCCACCGCCGCGGCCACTGCGGCGATGTGCTCGGGCGTGGTGCCGCAGCAGCCGCCGACGACGTTGACGAAGCCGTCCTCGGCGAAGCCGTGCAGCACGCCGGCGGTGTCGGCGGGCGCCTCGTCGTACTCGCCGAAGGCGTTGGGCAGCCCGGCGTTGGGATAGCAGGAGACGAACGCGTCGGCGATCCGCGCCAGCTCGGCGACGTAGGGCCGCATCTCCGCGGCGCCCAGCGCGCAGTTGAGCCCGACCACCAGCGGCCGCACGTGGCGCACCGAGTGCCAGAACGCCTCGGTCGTCTGCCCCGACAGCGTCCGGCCAGACGCGTCGGTGATCGTGCCGGAGACCATCACCGGCCAGCGGCGGCCGCGCTGCTCGAACAGCGTCTCCAGCGCGACGATCGCGGCCTTGGCGTTGAGCGTGTCGAAGACCGTCTCGACCAGCAGCACGTCCGCGCCGCCGTCGACCAGGCCGCCGGCCTGCTCGAGGTAGGCCTCGACCAGCTCGGGGAAGGTGACGTTGCGGGCGCCGGGGTCGTTGACGTCGGGCGAGATGGACGCCGTCCGGGTGGTCGGGCCCATCGCGCCGGCGACGTACCGCGGCTTCCCCGGGGTGCGCGCGGTGGCCGCGTCGGCCTCGCGGCGGGCCAACCGGGCCGCCGCGACGTTGATCTCCCGCGCGAGCGCGGCCATGCCGTAGTCGGCCAGCGAGACGGCGTTGGCGTTGAAGGTGTTGGTCTCGACCAGGTCGGCGCCGGCGTCGAGGTACTCGCGGTGGATGCCCGCCACCAGCTCCGGCCGGGTGAGCACCAGCAGGTCGTTGTTGCCCTGGACGTCGACCGGCCAGTCGGCGAAGCGCTCCCCGCGGTAGCCGGCCTCGCTCGGGCGGTCCCGCTGGATCGCGGTCCCCATCGCGCCGTCGAGCACGAGGATCCGCTGCTCCATCAGGGAGGTGAGCTCCGCCGTCGCGTCGGGCCGGAGGTCGGGGGCGTCGGTCACGGGCATCCTCGGGGTGCGTTCGGAACGGTGCCGGGATCTCCTGTGCGAGCGTGCCCGACACCGACGCCGGGTGGTCCGGGGAGCAACCCGGGACGTCCGGGACATCTTCCCATCCCGCGCCACCCCGGTCGGGCGGCCCGACCGACGTAGGCTCGCAGGGGTGATCGACCCGAAGTCCGCTCCCGAGGACCTGCCCCAGCTGAACCGGCCGGTGGCGGTGGTCGCCTTCGAGGGCTGGAACGACGCCGGGGACGCCGCCACCGGGGCGCTCGAGCACCTGGAGCTCATCTGGGACGCCACCCCCCTCGCGGCGCTCGACCCCGAGGACTACTACGACTTCCAGGTCAACCGGCCCACCGTCTCGCTCGTGGGCGGGGTGAGCCGGCGCGTCGAGTGGCCGACGACGCGCATCTCCGTGGCCCGCCCGCCGGGCAGCGACCGCGACGTCGTCCTGATCCGCGGGATCGAGCCCAACATGCGCTGGCGCGGGTTCTGCGCCGAGCTGATCGAGCTGTGCGAGGAGCTCGGCGTCCAGACGGTGGTGGCGCTGGGCGCCCTGCTCGCCGACACCCCGCACACCCGGCCCACCCCGGTCTCCGGCTCGGCCTACGACCAGGAGTCCGCGCGCACCTACGGTCTGGAGACCTCCCGCTACGAGGGACCCACCGGCATCCTCGGCGTCTTCCAGGACGCGTGCGTGCAGGCCGGCCTGCCGGCGGTGAGCTTCTGGGCGGCGGTCCCCCACTACGTCTCCCAGCCGCCCTCGCCGCGGGCCACCGTCGCGCTGCTGCAGCGGGTCGAGGAGGTGCTGGAGCTGGCGGTGCCGCTCGGCGCGCTCCCCCAGCAGGCCGACGACTGGGTGAAGACCGTCGACGAGATGGCGCAGGAGGACGCCGAGGTCGTCGAGTACGTGCGCTCGCTGGAGGAGCGCGCCACCGAGACCGACCTGTCCCAGGCCGACGGCGACCAGATCGCCCGCGAGTTCGAGCGCTACCTCCGCCGCCGCGGCTCCTCCCCCAACTGAGCGCCCCCTCCCGGCAACCGACTCCGCCCACGGCGGCGCCCACCGTCCGTTAGCGCACCAGAGTTGGGGATAACGGTCGCGGCGACGGCCGTGCGGGCGTTCCCCGTGCCCTGGCGGTGCTGCCCGCCCGGCAGGGCACGAGGGAACCCGGCGACGGCCCGCTCCCCGGGCCGCAGGGTCACTCGCGGCGCAGCAGCGGGGCCATGCGGGCGGCGGCGTCGTCGCCGAAGAGCCGGTCGTGGGTGGCCAGCGCGTACCGGTCGGTCATCCCCGAGACGTAGTCGACGACCTGGGTGACGACATCGGCCTCGGTGTCCCGGTAGGACGCCGGGATGAGGCCGGGCGCGGCGAGGTGGTGGTCGACCAGCCGCCGGATGACGTCGACCGCCAGCTGCTTCTGCCCCGCGGCGGTCTCGGACAGGTAGACCCGCCGGAACATGAAGGTCCGCAGCTCGTCCATCGCGGCCAGCGGCTCGTCGGCCATGACCACCGCGCCGCCGTCGGCCAGGGAGCCGGCGACGACGGCGTCGACCATCGCGCCCACCATCGCGCTGCCCGGCTCGCCGAACAGCTCGCAGGCACGGGCGGGCAGGTCGGGCACGCGCAGCACCCCGGCGCGGACGGCGTCGAGCGCGTCGTGGGAGAGGTAGGCGATCCGGTCGGCGTACCGCACGCACTCCCCCTCGCGCGTGGCCGGCGGCGGGGTGATCTTCCAGCTGTGCGCGCGGATGCCGTCGCGCACCTCCCAGGTGAGGTTCAGGTGCTCCAGCACCTCGACGATCCGCACCCCCTGCGCCGCGTGGTGCCACCCGCCGGGGACGTAGGGGTCGAACGCGTCCTCGCCGATGTGGCCGAACGGCGAGTGGCCGACGTCGTGGCCCAGCGCGATCGCCTCGGCGAGGGTCTCGTTCAGTCCCAGTGCGCGGGCGATGGCCCGGGCGACCTGGGTGACCTGCAGCGTGTGGGTGAGCCGGGTGACGAAGTGGTCGCCGTCGGGGTTGAGGAAGACCTGGGTCTTGTGCTTGAGCCGGCGGAAGGCCTTGGCGTGCAGGATGCGGTCGCGGTCCCGCTCGAAGGCGGTGCGCAGCCGGTCCTCGGGCTCGTCGACGGCGCGGCCGCGGGTGGCCGCCGACCGGGCCGCGGCCGGGGCGAGGCCCTGCTCCTCCCGCTCGCGCGTGGCGCGGTCGGTGAAGCAGAAGCCCCCGCCCATCAGCCCTCCTGCAGCGCGGTGTCGAGCTCGATCCCGAGCAGCGCGTCGACGGCGTCGGCCACCACCGCGGGGGCGCCGTCGTCGCTCTCGCCCTCCCCGGCCAGCGTGGCGGCCGCCCAGGCGTCGACGGCGGCGATCGCGCCGGGGCTGTCGAGGTCGTCGGCCAGCCGCTCGCGCAGCGCGGCCAGCACCGGTGCGGCGGGCGCGCCGGCGTCGCGGGCGGTGGCCCGCCGCCAGGTGGCCAGCCGCGCCTCGGCGGCGGACAGCAGGTCCGGCGTCCAGGCGCGGTCGGTGCGGTAGTGACCCGACAGCAGCGCCAGCCGGATCGCCATCGGGTCGACGCCCTCGCCGCGCAGCTTGGAGACGAACACCAGGTTGCCCCGGCTCTTGCTCATCTTCTCGCCGTCCAGGCCGATCATCGCCGCGTGCACGTAGGCCCGGGCGAACGGCTTGGTCCCGGTGAGCGCCTCGGCGTGGACGGCGGAGTACTCGTGGTGCGGGAACACCAGGTCGCTGCCGCCGCCCTGGACGTCGAAGCCCATGCCGATGGTGTCCAGCGCGATCGCGGCGCACTCGACGTGCCAGCCGGGCCGGCCGTCGATGCCGCGCGGGCCGGGCCACGACGGCTCGCCCTCCCGGGCGCCGCGCCACAGCAGCGGGTCGAGCCGGTTGCGCTTGCCCGGGCGGTCGGGGTCGCCGCCGCGCTCGGCGGACAGCGCGAGCATGGTGGCCTCGTCGTAGCCGGACTCCTCGCCGAAGCCCGGTGCCTGCGCCACGTCGTGGTAGACGTCGCCGGTGCCGTCGTCGAGGACGTAGGCCAGGCCCGCGTCCAGCAGGGTCTCCACGTGCGCGACGATCAGCGGGATCGCCGCGACCGCGCCGACGTAGTCCTCGGGCGGCAGCACCCGCAGCGCGGTCATGTCCTCGCGGAACAGCGCGGTCTCGCGCATGGCCAGGACGACCCAGTCCTCGCCGTCGCGCTCGGCGCGCTCGAGCAGCGGGTCGTCGATGTCGGTGACGTTCTGCACGTAGTGGACCGCGTGCCCGGCGTCCCGCCACACCCGGTTGACCAGGTCGAAGGCCAGGTAGGTGGCGGCGTGGCCGAGGTGGGTGGCGTCGTAGGGGGTGATCCCGCAGACGTACATCCGCGCCACGGCGTCGGGCTCGGTGTCCACGACCTGCCCGCGCGCGGTGTCGTAGAGCCGCAGGACCGGACCGGGGCCCGGGAGGGTCGGCAGGAGCGGGGCGGGCCAGCTGAGCACGTCAGCGAGCCTAGTTGCGCTCCCGGCGCGCCCGCGGGCGCCGTCCCTCCCTGGGGAACGGCGCCCGCGGGGCCGGTCGCCTACTGGTCGTCGTCGTCGTCGTCGACCCACTCGAGGGTCCGGGTCACCGCCTTCTGCCACTTGCGGTAGTAGCGGTCGCGGGTGGCCTGGTCCATCTCCGGGCTCCACCGCTTGTCCTCGGCCCACTGGCTGGTGAGCTCGTCCTCGTCGGCCCAGAACCCGACCGCGAGGCCCGCGGCGTAGGCCGCGCCCAGCGCCGTCGTCTCGGCGATCTTCGGGCGGACGACGTCGACGCCGAGGATGTCGGCCTGGAACTGCATCAGCAGCTCGTTGACCACCATGCCGCCGTCGACCCGCAGCTCGGTGAGGGCCACCCCCGAGTCGGCGTTCATGGCGTCGACGACCTCGCGGGTCTGGTAGGCCGTGGCCTCCAGCACCGCCCGGGCCAGGTGGCCGCGGTTGACGTACCGGGTGAGCCCGACCAGCGCGCCGCGGGCGTCGGAGCGCCAGTGCGGGGCGAACAGGCCGGAGAACGCCGGCACGAAGTAGGCGCCGCCGTTGTCGTCCACCGACCGGGCCACCGCCTCGATCTCCCCGGCGCCGCCGATCAGGCGCAGGTTGTCCCGCACCCACTGCACCAGCGAGCCGGTGACGGCGATCGAGCCCTCCAGCGCGTACACGGGCTTGCGGCCGCCGATCTGGTAGCAGACCGTCGTCAGCAGGCCGTTGCGCGAGGACACCGCCTCCTCGCCGGTGTTGAGCAGCAGGAAGTTGCCGGTGCCGTAGGTGTTCTTGGCCATGCCCTTCTGGAAGCAGACCTGCCCGAAGGTGGCCGCCTGCTGGTCACCGAGCGAGCCGGCGATCCTCACGCCGGCCAGCGCGCCGGCCTTGCGGCCCTCGCCGTAGACCTCGGAGTTCGAGCGGATCTCCGGCAGCATCGACACGGGGATGCGCATGTCCGCGGCGATCGACTCGTCCCACGCCAGGGTGCTGTAGTCCATGAGCATGGTGCGCGAGGCGTTGCTGACGTCGGTGAGGTGCAGGCCGCCGTCGGTGCCGCCGGTCATCTGCCACAGCAGCCAGCTGTCGATCGTGCCCATGAGCAGGTCGCCGCGCTCGGCGCGCTCGCGGGCGCCCTCGACGTTGTCGAGGATCCAGGTCACCTTCGGGCCGGCGAAGTAGGTGGCCAGCGGCAGGCCGACCTTCTCCTTGTACCGGTCCGCTCCCCCGCCGAGCTCGCCGAGCTCGGTGACGATGCGGTCGGTGCGGGTGTCCTGCCAGACGATCGCGTTGTACACCGGCTCGCCGGTGTTCTTGTCCCACACGACGGTGGTCTCGCGCTGGTTGGTGATGCCGACGGCGGCGAGGTCGGAGCCGACCAGGTCGGCGCGGGCCAGCGCCTGCCCGACCACCTCGCGGACGTTGCTCCAGATCTCCAGCGGGTCGTGCTCGACCCAGCCGGCGCGCGGGAAGATCTGCGCGTGCTCCTTCTGGGCCACGGCGACGACGGCGCCGTCGTGGTCGAAGACCATGCAGCGGGTGCTGGTGGTGCCCTGGTCGATGGCGGCGATGTAGCTGCTCACGGTTCCTCCGGGTGCGACGGTGCAGGGGGACGGTGCAGGGGACGGGTGCGGACGGCCGGTGCGGGTGGCCGGCGGGCGGTCAGAAGCCCTGGGCGAGCAGGCCGGCCAGGGCACCGCCGACGAGCGGGCCGACGACGGGGACCCACGCGTAGCCCCAGTCGCTGCCGCCCTTCTTCGCGATGGGCAGCACGGCGTGCGCGATCCGCGGCCCCAGGTCGCGGGCGGGGTTGATCGCGTACCCGGTCGGTCCACCGAGCGAGTTGCCGATGCCGACGACCAGCAGCGCGACGGCGAGCGGCCCGATCTGGCTCGGCGTGTCACCGAACTTCAGGATGATGTAGACCAGCACGAAGGTGCCGATGGCCTCGGTGAGGGCGTTCCACGGGAGGCTGCGGATCGCCGGGCCCGTGGAGAAGGTCGCCAGGATCTCGCCGGGCTCGTCGTGCGCGGCGTAGTGCTTCTGGTAGGCGAGCCAGGCGACGACCGCGCCGAGGAACGCGCCGACGAACTCGCCGGCGAAGTAGACCAGGGTGCTGCCGAACGTGACGTCGACACCGGGGGCGTACTCGTCGGCCCCGAACGCCCACAGCCCGACGGTGACCGCCGGGTTGAGGTGGGCACCGCTGCGGTAGGCCGCGTAGACGCCGGCGAAGACGCCCAGGCCCCAGCCGAAGTTGATGAGCAGCCAGCCGCCGCCGTGCCCCTTGGAGTCGGTGAGCAGGACGTTGGCGACGACGCCGACGCCGAAGAGCAGCAGGATCGCGGTGCCGAGCACCTCGGAGAAGAAGACGGAGGTCAGTGACACGCTGAGACACCTCTCTGTGTCCGGTTGTGCCGTGATGGGGGCCCGCCCGGTCCGGGCGGGTGGTGCGGGGTGCCTGCCTCCACCTCCTTCGTGCGTGCTCTCGGTCTGCGGCCGGGCCGGCGGGACCGCTCGCCGGCCGGCTGCCTCAGGCGGGGCTCACGACGCGTCCGCGAAGGGCCGGATCTCCGGCGCCCGCAGCCGCGCCCGCTCGGCCGAGGTGTCGTCGGGCATGGCCTCGGCGGCGCGCTCGGCCTCCACCCGCGCCAGGTAGGTGCTGATCTCCCGCTCGCGCTGGGCGTCGTCCCAGCCGAGCAGCGGCGCCATGAGGTCGGCCGCGGCGCGGGCCGAGGCGGTGCCCCGGTCGGCCTGCTCGTAGGACAGCCGGGTGCGGCGGGTGAGCACGTCCTCCAGGTGCAGGGCACCCTCGGAGGTGACCGCGTAGACGACCTCGGCCGGCAGGTAGTCCGGCGCGCCCTCCAGCGGGCGCCCGAGCTCGGGGTCGGCGTCGACCAGGGCGAGGACCTCGTCGACCAGGCTGCCGTAGCGGTCGAGCAGGTGCTCCACGCGCTTCTCGGTCCAGCCGTGCGCGGCGGCGAGGTGCGCCTTGCGGTTCCAGCGGACCCGGTAGCCGTCGGCGCCCACCAGCGGCAGCTCCTCGGTGAGCGACTGGGGGATCGGCGCGTCGGGGTCCTCGCCGGGCGCCCGGTCGCGCAGGGCCATGTCGACGACGTCGCGGGCCATGACGCGGTAGGTCGTGTACTTGCCGCCGGCGATCATCGTCAGGCCCGGCCGCACGGTGGCGGCGGTGTGCTCGCGGGAGACCCGGGTGGTCCCCCCGGCCTCCTCGTCGACCGGCTGCAGCAGCGGGCGCAGGCCGGTGTAGACGCCGAGGACGTCGTCGCGGGTGAGCGGGCGTTCGAGCACCGCGTTGGCGTGGTCGAGCAGGTAGTCGACGTCCGCGGCCGAGGCGACCGGGTGGTCCTTGGTCAGGTCCCACGGGGTGTCGGTCGTGCCGATCACCCAGTGCGTCGGCCACGGGATGATGAACAGCACGCTCTTCTCGGTGCGCAGGATGAAGCCGTCCTCGCCGGCGATCGCCTCGCGCGGCACGGCGATGTGCACGCCCTTGGAGGCGCGCACGGTCAGGCCCTGGGCGCGGAAGAGCTCCTCCGTCTGGTCGGTCCACACCCCGGTGGCGCCGACGACGTGGCGGGCGCGGACGGTGATCTCGCGGCCGGTCTCGAGGTCCACCGCCCGCACGCCCGCGACGCGGCCGTCCTCCTCCAGGTAGCCGGTGACCTGGGTGCGGCTGGCGGCCAGCGCGCCGTGCCCGACCGCGGTGCGCACGAGCACCTGCACGAGGCGGGCGTCGTCGACCTTGGCGTCCCAGTAGCGGATGGCGCCGACGGCGACGTCGTCCCTCAGCGAGGGCGCGACCCGGCGCAGGCCCTTCTTCGACAGGTGCCGGTGCAGCGGCACGCCGTGGCCGTCGCGGCGGCCGAGCAGGCCGCCGAGGGCGTCGTAGAGGGCGATGCCCGCGCCGATGTAGGCGCGCTCCCACACGCGGTGCCGGATCGGGTAGAGGAAGGGCACCGGGTGCACCAGGTGCGGGGCGAGCCGGCCGACGAGCAGGCCGCGCTCGTGCAGCGCCTCGCGGACCAGCGCGAAGTCGAGCATCTCCAGGTAGCGGAGCCCGCCGTGCACCAGCTTGCTGGCCCGGCTCGAGGTGCCCGAGGCCCAGTCGCGCTGCTCGAGCAGGCCGACCGTCAGGCCGCGGCTGGCCGCGTCGAGCGCGGCCCCGGCCCCGGTGACACCGCCGCCGATGACCAGGACGTCCAGCACGTCCCGGGACATGCGGTCGAGGGCGGAGGTGCGGACCTCGGGCGAGAGGGCTGTGGACACCGGGCACTCCTGGGGGTGGTGCGGGGGCGGTGCGGGGCGCCGGCGGGGTGCCGGCACCCGGGGACGAGGGTCAACCTGCACCCGTTGGCCGCGCAGGGCAACCACCTGCACGTCCGTGCACGGCGGCGTTAGCGTGGGAGCCGGACCGCGGGGTCGCCCGCGCCGGGAGGGAGCGGGACCGTGGCGGCCGACGAGGACCTCGAGCGGGTGGCCCGCCGGTACTGGCTGGACCGCGTGCGGATGGAGGACATCGCCGCCGAGGAGGGGGTCTCGCGGTCCACGGTGTCCCGGATGCTGGACGCCGCGCGGGCGCTCGGCATCGTCACCGTCTCGGTCAGCGCCGTGCACGGACGTGCAGCCTCGATGGCGAGCGAGCTCGGCGCACGGTACGGCGTGACGGCGCGCGTGGTCGCGGTGCCCGAGGACGCGCCCGACGTCGCCCGGCTGCAGCTGGTCGCCGGCCGAGCCGCGGCGGTCCTCGACGAGGCGATGGGCGACGGGATGACGCTCGGGCTGGCGTGGGGCACCACCACCAGCGCCGTGGGTCAGCACCTGCGGGCCCGGCCGCTGCGCGACGCGCACGTCGTCCAGCTCAACGGCGCGATGAACACCCACAGCAGCGGCGTCGGGTACGGCAGCGACGTGCTCGGCCGGTTCGGCACCGCCTGGGACGCGCAGGTGCACCACTTCCCCGTGCCGGCGTTCTTCGACCGGTCCGAGACCCGCCAGGCGATGTGGCGCGAGCGCAGCGTGCGCCGGGTGCTGGCGATCCAGCAGTCCGCCGACGTCGCGCTGTTCGGCGTCGGCGCGATGGCCGGCCCGGTGCCGAGCCGGGTCTGGGCGGAGGGCTACCTCGGCCCCGCCGACCGCGCCGACCTCGCCGCCGCCTCGGTGGTCGGCGACGTGTGCACCGTCTTCCTGCGCGGCGACGGGACCTGGGAGGGCATCCCGATCAACGCCCGCACCAGCGGCCTGGTCCCGCCGGCGCTGCGCCGCATCCCGCGGCGGGTGTGCGCGGTCGCCGGCGTCAACAAGGTCACGGCGCTGGCCGCGGCGCTGGCCGGCGGGCTGGTCACCGACCTGGTGCTCGACGAGCGCACCGCCGCGGCGCTGCTGCTGCGCCGCACCGCGCCCCGCCCGGTGCCCGCCCTGTGGGCCCGCTGACGGGCTAGCGTCGGGGCCCGTCCCCGCGCGAGGAGGCCGCGATGGAGCTGTCGGGCTACCTGCCGGTGCTGCGCCGCACCGACGCCCGGTTCGCCGACGCCGCCGCCGAGGCCGTGCTGGCCGGCGGCTGGACCGCCCCGGTGCCCGGGTGTCCCGGCTGGACGCTGGCCGACCTGGTGTGGCACCTCGGCGAGGTCCAGCACTTCTGGGCCTGGGTGGTGCGCACCCGCGCGCCCGACCCCGGCGGGTACGTGGCGCCGCGCCGCCGTCCCGACGACGAGCTGCTGGGCTGGGCGGCCGGGCAGTCCGCGGAGCTGGAGACCGCGCTCGCCGGCGCCGACCCCGCCGAGCGGGTGTGGACCTGGGCGCCCCGGCAGGACGTCGGCTTCGTGCTCCGGCGCCAGGTGCAGGAGGCCGTCGTCCACACCGTCGACGTCGAGCAGGTGCTCGGCGACGTGCGGCCCATCCCTCCCGACGTCGGCCTCGACGGCATCGACGAGTGGCTGGAGGTGATGGTGCCCGGCGCGCTGCCCGACGGCCCGCCCGAGGGGGCGCACCCGGTGGTGCTGCACGCCGTCGACGCCGGCGTCGAGCGGACGCTGTTCGCCGGCACCCGGCCCCAGCCGGTCGCCACGCTGCGCGGCACCGCCGGGGACCTGCTGCTGGCCTGCTGGCGGCGGGTGCCGCTGGAGGTGCTGACCGTCGACGGCGACGGCCTCCAGGCGGCCGCGATGATCGCCGCGGTCGACCTGTCCTGAACCCGGTACGGGCAACGGCCCGGCTGCCGGTGGGTCAGAAGGGGGGCCAGGGCAGCGCAGGCCAGTCCCCCGACGGCTCGGGGTGCACCTGGGTGCGCAGCAGCTCGGCCACCCGCTGCTGCGTGCACCGGACCTCGCGGCGGGTCAGGTGCTCGTGCAGCGCCTCGCCGAGGTCGCCGCGCAGGTCGTCGGCCAGCCGCTCGAGCACCGCGAGCGCCTCCAGCAGCAGCGGCTTGCCCGCCCAGCGCCACAGCAGGGTGCGCAGCTTCGGGTCGGTCGAGAAGCAGATGCCGTGGTCGACGCCGTACACGTGGCCCGACGGCGTCGGGATGATGTGCCCGCCCTTGCGGTCGGCGTTGTTGACCACGGCGTCGAACACCGCCATGCGGCGCAGCCCCGGGTGGTCCGAGCGCACGAACGCGGCCAGGTCGACGTCGGGGTCGCCGTCGACCCACAGCTGCACCATGCCGGGGCCGAACGGGCCCTCCCGCAGCACGGTGGGCGGGACGACGTCCCACCCGGTGGCCTCGCTGACCAGCGCCGCCGACACCTCGCGGCCGGCGAGGGTGCCGTCGGGGAAGTCCCACAGCGGCCGCTCGCCGGCAACCGGCTTGTAGACGCACTCGGCCTCGAGCGTGCCGGTGCGGACGGTGCCGAACAGCGTCACGTTGCTCGCGTCGAGCATGCGGCCCTCGACGTCGATCTCGCCCTCGCGCAGCAGGGCGCGCGCCTCGGCGGCGCCGGCCGGGGCGCGGAGGTCCTCCGCGGGCTCGCTCATCGCCGTCGTCCGCGGATCAGCGGCGGTAGCCGTTCTGCCGGGGGCAGACGTGCCCGGTCGGGTCCAGCGGCAGCGAGCACAGCGGGCACGAGGGCCGGCCGGCGGCGACGACGCGGCGGGCGCGGGCCACGAAGGAGCGGGCGGCGCCGGGGGTGATGGTCACCCGCAGCGCGTCGGGGCCCTCCTCGGCGTCGGACAGGATCGCGTCCTCGTCGACCGGCTCGTCGGTGGCGGCCACGGCCTCGACGACCACCGCCTGCGCCTCGCCGTCCCAGGCCAGGCCCATGGCCGCGACGCGGAACTCCTCGTCGACGGGCGCGGTGAGCGGCTCGAGGTCGTCGACGTCGGCGGTGGCGGGGACGGCGGTACCGGGGCGGGTGGCGATCTCGTCGAGCAGCTCGTCCATGCGCTCGGCGAGGACCTGCACCTGCGACTTCTCCAGCGCGACGCTGACCACGCGCCCCTCGGCGTCGGACGCCTGCAGGTAGAAGGTGCGGTCCCCGGGCTGGCCCACCGTGCCGGCGACGAACCGGGACGGGCGGTCGAAGCGGAAGACCTGGCGAGGCACGCGCCCAGGTTACGCGGGGAGGCGGACGGTTGCGTTCAGGTCGTGGCCGCCCCGGCGCCGCCGCCCACCACGGCGTCGGAGTCGGTCGAGCCCTCCTTCGGCAGGAGCGCGGCGACGTCGCCGCCGGTGTCGTTCATCCGGACGACGAAGGGCCGGGTCTCGGTGTAGGTGACCACCGAGATCGACGCCGGGTCGACGACGATCCGCTGGAAGGCGTCCAGGTGCAGGCCGAGGGCGTCGGCGAGGACGGCCTTGATGACGTCGCCGTGGCTGCACGCCAGCCACACCGCGTCGGGCCCCAGCCGGGCGTTCCACTCGCGGACCGCGGCCACCGCGCGGGCCTGGGTCTGCGCCAGCCCCTCCCCCTCCGGGCCCGGGAAGACCGCGGCGGAGGGGTGCTGCTGCACCACCTTCCACATCGGCTCCTCGGCCAGCTCCTTCAGCGGCCGGCCGGTCCAGTCGCCGTAGCGGGCCTCGCCGAGCCGGTCGTCGGACCGCAGCTCCAGGTCGCGGCCGGCGAGGACGGCCTCGGCGGTCTGCCGGCAGCGCTCCAGCGGGCTGCTGACCACCGCGGCCAGCGGCACCGGCGCCAGCCGCCGGCCCACCGCGGCCGCCTGCTCCTGCCCGGTCTCGTCGAGCCGCACGCCCGGGGTCCAGCCGGCCAGCACGCCGCCGGCGTTCGCCGTCGTCCGGCCGTGCCGCAGGAGGATGACGGTGGTCACGACGCCCAAGCCTAGGCGCTAGCGCGGGGCGAGCACCCCCACGCCGACCAGCGCCAGCAGCGCCAGTCCGAGCACCACGCGGTAGACGACGAACGGCGTGAACGTGCCGCGGTCGAGGTAGCGCAGCAGCCAGGCGATCACCGACAGGCCGACGCCGAACGCGATGACCGTGGCCAGGACCGTCGGCCCCCAGGAGACGGTCTCCCCCGCGACGTCGCCGGTGAGCGCCTCGTACACCTGGAAGAAGCCCGACCCGAGCACCGCCGGGATCGCCAGCAGGAACGAGTACCGGGCGGCGGCCGCGCGGGTGTAGCCGAGGAACAGGCCCATGGTGATCGTGCCGCCGGAGCGGGACACGCCGGGGACCAGCGCCATCGCCTGCGCCAGCCCGAACAGCAGCCCGTCGCGGACGCTGAGGTCGGCGAGCTCGCGCTTCTTCCGGCCGACCCGGTCGGCCCAGTACAGGACCAGCGAGAACGCGACCAGCGAGATGGCCACGATCCGCAGGTCGCGGAACGTCGTCTCGATGTCGTCCTGGAACAGCAGGCCGAGCACGACGATCGGCACGCTGCCGACGATGATCAGCCAGCCCATGCGGGCGTCGGCGTCCGAGCGGCGCGTCCGGTCGACCAGGGCCCGCACCCAGGCGACGACGATCCGCGCGATGTCCTTGCGGAAGTAGAGGAGCACCGCGGCCTCGGTGCCGATCTGCGTGATCGCGGTGAACGCCGCGCCCGGGTCACCCCAGCCCGCGGCCTCCCCAACGACGCGCAGGTGCGCGCTGGAGGAGATCGGCAGGAACTCCGTCAGCCCCTGCACCAGCCCCAGGACGACGGCCTCGAACCACCCCACGGGCGCTCAGCCCCGGGTTCCGGGGGTCGGGCGGGACGCGGTGCGCGGGTTCCGTCGGAGCACGGGAGGACAGCCTAGGTCGGCCCGCCGGGGCCGGCCCGGCACCACGCGGGTCGCCGTCCTCACACCGCCGCGCCCACCGGCCGCTGTCGGCCCGCGACGGTAGGTTGGCCGGTCGTGGAACAACGGGCGCTGGGACGCAGCGGCCTGGTCGTCTCCCGGCTGGCGCTGGGCACCATGACCTGGGGCCGGGACACCGACGAGGACGAGGCGGCGCTGCAGCTCACCGCGTTCGTCGACGCCGGCGGCACGCTCGTCGACACCGCCGACGTCTACTGCGACGGCGACAGCGAGCGCACGCTGGGCCGGCTGCTGGCCGACGTCGTCCCGCGGTCGGAGGTGCTGGTCGCGACCAAGGCCGTGGGCCGCACCGGACCGGGGCCGCTGGGCCGCGGCGCCTCCCGCGGGCACCTGCTGGCCGCGCTCGACGCGTCGCTGGCCCGCCTGGGCGTCGACCACGTGGACCTGTGGCAGCTGCACGCCTGGGACGACCACACCCCCGTCGAGGAGACCCTCGCCGCCTGCGACACCGCCGTGGCCAGCGGCCGGGTGCGGTACGTCGGGGTGAGCAACTACACCGGCTGGCAGACCGCGCAGGCCGCCACCTGGCAGCGCGCCTGGCCCGGCCGCGCGCCGCTGGTGAGCACCCAGGTCGAGTACTCGCTGCTGCAGCGCGGCGTCGAGCGGGAGGTCGTGCCCGCCGCCGAGGCGCTCGGGCTCGGGGTGCTCGCCTGGTCCCCGCTGGGCCGGGGGCTGCTCACCGGCAAGTACCGGGCCGCGACGCCGGAGGGCTCGCGGGGCGCCTCGCCGCAGTGGGCCGGGTTCATCGACGACCTGCGCTCGGCCACCGCCGACCGGATCGTGGAGGCCGTGGTCACCGCCGCCGACGGCCTGGGCACCACCCCGCTGGCGGTGGCGCTGGCCTGGGTGCGCGACCGCCCCGGCGTCGCCGCGCCCGTCGTCGGCGCCCGCACCGCCGTCCAGCTGCAGGCCTCGCTCGACGCCGAGAGCGTCCGGCTGCCCGCGGCCATCCGCACGGCGCTGGAGGACGTCTCCGCGCCGCACTTCTCCTACCCGGACCAGCGCACCGCCCGATGACGACGACCTCCGTGAGCACCGCACCCGCCCCCGACCCCGTCTTCGCCGCCTTCGTCGCCGCCGGCCTGTGGCCGGGCCTGGGCAAGCGGGCGGCCGCCGAGCTGCCCGCGGCCGGCATCACCTCCCCCGACGACGTCACCGCCGCGAAGCTGCTGAAGATGCCGCGGGTCGGCAAGCAGCGCGCCGAGCGGCTGTTCTCCTCGTTCCTGGCAGCAGGGCCCACCTACGGCGTGGTCGAGCTGCTGGTGCGGGCCGGGCTGGAGGCGAAGCTGGCGTCCTCGGCCGCCGACGCCCTGGGCGAGGACGCCGCGCGGCGGCTGCGCGACGACCCGTGGGCGCTGCTGGGTCTGCACGGCGTCAGCCTCACCGACGCCGACCGGCTGGCGATCTCGCTGCTGCCCGGCGCCGACCGGCAGGACTCCCGCCGCGGCCGCGCGATCGTCGTCATGACCCTGCGCACGGCCGGCCGCGACGGGCACACCGTGCTGCCCGCCGACCTGGTCGTCGCCGCGCTGCGCGCCGAGGGCGTCACCGACCCGGCGGCGGCGATCGTCGCGGCGGTCGAGTCCGGCGAGGTGCTCGACCACGAGCCGCCGGAGCCGGAGTGGGACGAGTCCTCCGACAGCGATCCTGACGCCGAGCCGCCCGAGCCCGACCCGGCGCTGCGGATGCTGTCGCTGGCCCGGTTCGGCATGGCCGAGGAGGCCGTCGCCGAGGGCGTGGCCCGGCTGGCCGCCACCGCCGAGCGGATCGCCGACCCGGCCGCCGTCCGCTCGGTGTCCAAGGGCCTCGACGAGGCGCAGAAGCAGTCCGTGGCGCAGGTGCTCGGCGCCGGGGTCTCGCTGCTCACCGGCGGCCCGGGCACCGGCAAGAGCCGCACCGTGGCCGCCGTCGTGCGCCTGCTGCGGGCCAAGGGCACCGAGGTCGCGCTGGCCGCCCCCACCGGCCGGGCGGCCAAGCGGCTGGAGGAGCTCACCGACCACCCCGCGGTCACCGTGCACCGGCTGCTCGGCGCGCAGGGCTTCGGCGGCGGGTTCGCCCGCAACGAGGAGTGGCCGCTCGACGCCGACGTCGTCGTGGTGGACGAGGCGTCGATGCTCGACGTCGAGCTGACCGCGGCGCTGATCGAGGCCTGCCCCGACGGCACCCACCTGCTGCTGGTCGGCGACCCCGCCCAGCTGCCCTCGATCGGCCCCGGCCACGTGCTCGGCGACCTCATCGACTCCGGCGTCGTCCCGGTGACCGAGCTGACCACGCTCTACCGGCAGGCCGAGGGCGGCGCGATCGCCCGGCTGGCGTCGGCGGTGCGCACCGGGCAGCTGCCGCCGGTGGACTCCCCCGACCGCGAGGTCGTCATCGTGCCCGCCGCCGGCAGCGGCGAGGCGGCCCGGCGGGTGGTGCAGCTGGTCACCGACTCGATCCCGCGGGCGCTGGGGATCGACCCGCGCAACGTGCAGGTCGTGACGCCGGTGCACCGCGGGCCGGCCGGGACGATCGAGCTGAACAAGGCGCTCAAGGAGCGGCTCAACCCCGGCGACGGCACGGTGTTCGGCTTCGACGTCGGCGACCGGGTGGTGGCCACCGCCAACCACCTCGACCTCGAGCCGATCGGGTTCGCCAACGGTGAGGTCGGCGTGGTCACCGGCACCGGTGAGGGCTCGCTGACCGTCGACTTCTCCTCGGGCCCGGTGACGGTGACCGGGGACGCGCTGCCCGACCTGCGGCACGGGTGGGCGATCACCGTGCACCGGGCGCAGGGGTCGGAGTGGCCGGGCGTCGTCGTGGTGCTGCCGCCGGAGGCGGGCGGGATGCTGTCGCGGCCGCTGGTCTACACCGCGCTCACCCGCGCGCAGCAGCACCTGTCGATCGTGCACGCGTCCGGCGCGGCGCTGGCGCGGGCGGTGCGGGAGGTCGACGTCCGCCCGCGGCGCACCCGCCTGGCCCGGCTGCTGCGCGAGAACCTGGACGCCTGAGCGCCGCCTGCCGCGCGAGAGCGTGCTAGTCGCGGCGGGGGAGGCCGGCGCGGAGGGCGCACAGCAGCTGGGACGTCGCCGCGCGCAGCTGGCCGGGGCAGGTCAGCGGCCGCGGGAACGGCACCCGGACGTCGCGGTGCCCGCCCGGCCGCTCCACCCGCAGCCGGTAGCCGAACCGGTCGATGCCCAGCGGGCGCACGGTCTCCCCCGGCCCGGCCGGCACGCGGCTGCGCAGGACGGCGAGCACGTCGGGGTGGTCGCGGTCGAGGTGCTGCAGCATCCGCGCCTCGACGGCGGCGAGCGGGTCGGGGCGGGCGGCGGCGAACCCGCCCGGCGAGACCTCGGTGCAGGCGTCGCCCTCGCGCAGCACGACCTCGGCGAGGTCCAGGCGCAGCAGCGTGGCCGACGTCCCGACGTCGAGCAGCGCGCCCTCGGGCCGGACCTCGGCGAAGGCGACCGCGGCCGCCCGCCGGTCGACCTCGGGCACCGGGGTCAGCCAGCCGGCCAGCCACAGGGTCGCCCGCACCGGGTCGCGCAGCGGCACCGGCGCGCGGTCGCTGACCATGAGCAGCGCCGAGACCTCCCGGTCCGGCGCGTCGTCGAGGGCGGCGGTGACCTCGCCGTCGGCGGGGACCAGCACGAGCACCTGCCCGGCGGCGGTGGTGGCGTGCGCGAGGGGACGGCTCGGCTCGCGGCCGGCGACGCACAGCGCCGCGGCGCGGCGGGTCGCGGCGGTGCGGGCCCGTTCGGGGGCGCCGGCGACGGAGAGCGCCGGAGAACCCGGGCAGGTGGTCATGGCTCCCCCTCGAGACGACGGTAAGGGAAGCCTAACCACACCCACCGGCGGAGGGAAGCGGGCGTCATCCCCCGTTGGCGGCGCGCGCCCGCCGCAGGTTGCGCCGGACCGTCGCCGGGAGCAGCGCCAGGTTGGCGACCGCCCCGGCGGCGAGCAGCACCAGCAGGTGGACCACCGCGCCGGCGTCGAGGACGACGGCCAGCACCACCGCGGCCAGCAGGCACAGCCCGGCCAGGCCGAGGACGACGGAGGCCGCGCGGTCGCGACCGGCGTGCGCGGCGTGCTGCCCGTCGAGGACGGTCAGCGTGGTGCCGGCCCAGTCCGCGGCCGCCGGCCGCAGCCGCGCGTCGTCGACCGGCCGGCCGCGGGTCACCGCCGTCTGCACGGTGTCGGCCTCGGCGCCGCTGAGCCCGTGCCGGGCGACCACCTCGGCGCGCAGGTCGCGGGTGCCCGGGCCGCGCAGGTCCGCCCAGAACCGGCGGCCGGCGAGCGACCAGGCCAGCAGCGGCAGCACGAGCGCGACGAGGAGCAGGAACACCAGCACGAGGGGCACCCGGCGAGCATGCCGGGCGTCCGCCCGCCCCGGGGCGCGGCCGTCCCGGACGGGGACGCGTGTGCGCGGCGCCTCCGCGGGGCACGGGGGCGCCGTCCGGACCGGGAGGGGGCCGCGTGCACGCGCTGGTGACCAACGACGACGGGATCGACAGCCCGGGGGTGCACCTGCTGGCCCGCGTGGCGGCGGAGGCGGGCCTGGAGGTGACGCTGGCCGCGCCCGACCAGGACCACAGCGGGTCCAGCGCGTCGATGACCGCGCTGCTGCACGGCAACCGGCTGGCGGTCCGGGAGCGCCGGCTGCCCGGCGTGGGCGCCGTCCGCGCCCTCGCCGTCGGGGCCTCCCCCGCGCTCATCGCCTTCGCCGGGGCGCGCGGCGCGTTCGGGCCGCGGCCGGACGTCGTGCTCTCCGGCGTCAACCGGGGCCCCAACACCGGGACGGCGGTGCTGCACTCGGGCACCGTGGGCGCCGCGCTGACCGGCACCCTGCACGGGCTCCCCGGCCTGGCGGTGTCGCTGGCCGGCAGCGCCGACCCGGCCGCGGAGCACGCGTGGGCCACCGCCGAGGAGGTCGCCCGCCGGGCGCTGCGCTGGACCCTCGGGCTCGCGCCGGGACCGGTGGTGGTCAACGTCAACGTCCCCGACGTCCCGCCGGAGCGGCTGCGCGGGCTGCGCCCGGCCCGGCTGGCGCCCTTCGGCGCGGTGCAGGTCGAGGTCGGCGAGACCGGCGAGGACTTCGTGGCGCTCACCTTCCGCGAGAGCCCCGACGGGCCGGCCCCGGGCACCGACGACGCCCTGCTGCGGGAGGGGTGGGCCACGGTGACCCTGCTGCGGCCGCCCGCCGAGGCGCCCGGGGCGGACTACCCGGGGCTCGACGGCGCCTGAGCCTCCCCGAGCGCTGCGGCCGCGGCGGCCGGGTCGCCGGCGCCGGTGGGCGGGCAGACCCGGTCCAGGGCGGCGGCGCCCCCAGGGGCGCGCAGGACGGCGTCGCGGTCGGTGAGGTCGGCGGGGACGGCGTCCCCGTGGTCGCGCAGCCCGCCGTCGAGCCGCGCGGGGTCGCGCGGCAGGACCCGCGGCCGGACGCCGGCCTGCACCAGCAGCCGCGTCAGCCGCGGGCCGACGTCGCCGGTGGGCGGAGTCACCCCGACCGCCGTGCCGGGGGTCCGCTCGCCCCCTTGACGATCCCCCGGTCAGGCGGTGCGGTCGTCGTCGTCGAAGGGGACGTCCGCCTCCTGCTCCAGCACGTCGGCCTCGTTGGCGTCGACGTCGCCGACCGGGCGCAGCGGGCCGGCCGAGCCCGGCGCGGTCGACAGCTGCTGCTCCAGCGCGTCGGCCTCGTTGGCGTCGAGGTCGCCGACCGGTCCCGCGTCGCCGGCCCCGGCGGGGGCCACGGGCTCGAGGAGGGCCTCCTGCTCGGCGCGGTCGGCGTCGGTGGCGGAACCGGGATCGGTCACGTCGTCCTCCCTCGGGTGCGGATCGGGTCGCCGTCCATCCTGCCGCCCGTCCCCCGCGGCGGCAGTCCGGGGACCGGCGCCCGGGTGACCGGCAGGTGTCCACCGTGGCAACATCGGGCGGGTGAACGCCGCCGACTGGGAGTACGCGCCGCTGCGGATCCCCCCGGGCACGTCCCGTTCCGCAGCGGCGACCATGTTGAGCCTCCAATCCGACGTCGGTGGGTGGGAGCTGGCCCGCCTCCAGCTGCACGCGGACGGCACCCGCAAGGTCGTCCTGCGGCGCCGCGCGCGGCTGTCCTACCTGCCGATGCCGGTCACCTGACGCCGACTCCCGTTTGAGTCGACGTCAAGAACTCGCTTGACCACAGGTCAAACGAGGGCCACGCTCTGCCTGTGACGCAGAGCACGTCGGGGGCGCGGGCGGGAGCCGTCGAGCGCACCCGGGAGCGCGTCCTCGCCGTGGCCCGCGACCGCTTCGTGGACCGGCCCTACGACGAGGTCCGCATCGCCGAGGTCGCCGCGACCGCGGGCGTGACCCAGCAGACGCTGCTCAACCACTTCCGGTCCAAGGAGGGGTTGTTCCTCGCCGTCGCCGAGGTGCTGCGGCCCGAGGTCGAGGCGCTGCGCGGCCGGGTGGTCCCCGGGGACGTCCCCGGGTTCGTCCGCGGGCTGATGCGCCAGTACGAGGCGCTCGGCGACGCCAACGTCCGCCTCGAGGCGGTGGCCGAGCGCATCGCCGACCTCGCTGAGGCGGTCGCGCGCGCCCGCGCCCACCACCGCGCGCTGCTCGAGCAGGCCTTCGCCGCGGACCTGCCGGACGAGCCGCGGGCGCGCCGCCGCGCCCTGGCCGCGCTCTACGCGGTCACCGACGTCCACACGTGGAAGCTCCTGCGCCGCGACCTCGGTCACTCCCGCGCCGAGACCACGGCGGTCCTCACCCACCTGCTCCGGGCCGCCCTCGCGACGGCCCCGTCCTGAGGAGGCGTGCCGTGCACGTCCAGGTCGCGCTGTGGGACGGCGGCGGCACCGTGCCGGCGGAGGTGGGGGTCGTCCGGCGGCTGGTGTCCCGGGGCCACTCGGTCAGCGTCCTGGGCGATCCCACGCTGGAGCCCGAGGTCCGCGCGGCCGGCGCCGCGTTCCAGCCCTGGCGGCAGGCGCCGCACCGCCGGTCCGCGGCCGACCGGGACCTGGTCGACGACACGGCCTGCCGGACGCCGCTGCAGGTGCTCGACCGGCTGCTCACCCGGGTCGTCACCGGCCCCGCCGCCGCCTACGCCGCCGAGGTGCGGGCGGCGCTGGCGGCGCGGCCCGCCGACGTGCTCGTGGCCAGCGGGGTGCTCATGGGCGCGCTGGTGGCCGCGGAGGCCTCGGGGACCCCGTCCGTGGCGCTCTGCCCCAACGCCTACAACCGGCCCACGCCGGACCTGCCGCCGTTCGGGTCGGGCCTGCCCCCGGCGCGCGGGCCCCTGGGCCGGGCGCGCGACCGGTCGCTGCACCCCCTGGTCCGGCGCGCGTGGGACCGGGGCCTCCCCGACCTCGACGCCGCCCGCGCCGGGCTCGGCCTCGCCCCGCTGCGCGACGTGTGGGAGCAGTGGGACCGCGCCGCGCGGGTCCTCGTGCTCACCTCCGCGGCCTTCGACCTGCCCGCGCGGCTGCCGCCGAACGTGCGGCACGTCGGGCCGGTGCTCGACGACCCGGTCTGGGCGGCGCCGGTCGAGCCGCCGCCCGGGGACGGGCCGCTGGTGGTCGTGGGGTTCTCCAGCACCTACCAGGCCCAGGAGGACGTGCTGCGCCGCGTCGGGGTCGCCCTCGGCCGCCTGCCGGTGCGCGCCGTCGTCACCACCGGCCCGATGGTGGACCCCGCGTGCGTCCCGCGGACCGGCGGTGTCGTGGTGGTGCGCTCGGCGGCACACGCCCCGCTGTTCGCGGCCGCCGACGTCGTCGTCACCCACGCCGGGCACGGGACGCTGCTGAAGGCCCTCGCGGCCGGCGTCCCCGCGCTGTGCCTGCCCATGGGCCGCGACCAGCGGGACAACGTGGTCCGGGCCCGGCGGCACGGTGCGGTCCTGGGCCTCCGGCCGGGCGCCTCACCCGACCGGATCGCGGCCGCCGTGCGGCGGCTGCTCGCCGATCCCCGCTACCGGCGCGGCGCCCGGTCGCTCGGCGCCCGGATCCGCGCCGAGGCCGCCGGCTCCCCGCTGGTCGACGAGATCGAGCGCAGCGCCGGGACCGGCACCTCCGACGACCGGCGGACGCCGGCCTGACCCCTCACCCACCGGAGGACGCCATGTCCACCACCACCCTGGCCCCGCAGCGACCCGCCCCCGGCCGGCTCCGCCTCCCCGGCCAGGCCGACGCGCCGGACGGCCCGGTCGACCTCACCCTCATGTGGGTGATGCACCACGGCTTCCGCCGTGACCTCGCCGCCTTCGGCCGCGCGGTCGAGCGCACGCCGCTCGAGGACCGCCGGACGTGGGAGCTGCTGCGCCGGCGCTGGGACTACTTCGCCTCGGTCCTCCACCACCACCACACCGGGGAGGACGCGGGGCTGTGGCCCCTGCTGCTCGAGCGGGCGGCCGCGGCCGGGGACGCGGAGGGCCGGGCGATCCTGGAGGCGATGGCGGCGGAGCACGCGGCGATCGACCCGCTGCTCGGGGAGTGCTCGCACGGCTTCGCGCGGCTGGCGGGCGTGGCCGACGGGCCCGCGCGGGAGGCGCTGGCCGCGGCCGTCGCGGCCGCCCGCGTCCACGTCGACCGGCACCTGGCCCACGAGGAGCGCGACGGCATGCGGGTGCTGCAGGACCACCTGCAGCCGGCCGACTGGGAGTGGGTCGGCGCCCGGTTCTTCGACACCGCGTACACCACCCCGCGGCTGCTGGAACTGGTCGCCTGGGTCCTGCACGAGATGCCCCCGGAGGGCGTGGCCGCCCTGGAGCGGCAGGAGCGCGGCCGGGCCCTCGTGGCCGTCTGGCGCCTCGCCCTGCGGCGCCCGTTCCGGCGGCGGGAGCGGGCGGCCTTCCGCCACGCCTGACCCCGGTGCGCCGGGCGGTCCACGGCCGCCCGGCGCGGCCGGTCAGGGGACGAGCACGACCTTGCCGACGGTGCCGCGGTCGGCCAGCGCGGCCAGCGCCTGCGGCGCCCGGTCCAGCGGCAGGACCTGGCCGACGAGCGGGTCGATCGCGCCCGCGGTGACCAGCCGGACCAGCTCGTCGTGGGTCTGCCCGATCACGGCCGGGTCCTTCTTCTTGTACAGGCCCCAGTGCAGGCCGACGACGCTGTAGTTCTTGACCAGCGCGTGGTTGGCGGGCGCCTCGGGGATCCGCCCGCTGGTGAACCCGACGACGACCAGCCGGCCCTCGAAGGCGATGCACCTCCGTGACCTGTCGAACACGTCGCCGCCGACCGGGTCGTAGACGACGTCGGCACCCTCGCCGCCGGTGAGCTCCTTGACGACGGGGACGAAGTCCTCGGCCGTGTAGTCGACGACGTGGTCGGCGCCGAGCTCGCGGCACACCTCGACCTTGTGCGGGCCGCCGGCGGTGGCGATGACCCTGGCGCCGGCGGCCTTGCCGAGCTGGATCGCCGCCGACCCGACGCCGCCCGCGCCGGCGTGCACCAGCAGCCACTCCCCCGCCCGCAGGTGTGCCCGGCGGTGCAGGCCGACGTGGCCGGTCTGGTAGGTGATCCACAGCGCCGCGGCCTTCTCGTCGGACAGGCTGTCCGGCACCGGCCAGGCGTCGCGGGCGTCCATCAGCGCGTACTCGGCGAAGGCGCCGGGGCCGCCGGCCGGCGGGCCGATCACCCGCCGGCCGTCCTCGGTCTCCCCGCACAGCTCCATGCCGGGCGTGTAGGGCAGCGGCGGGCGCTCCTGGTACCTCCCCTGCGCCATGAGGACGTCGGGGAAGTTCAGCGCCGCCGCGCGGACCCGGACCTTGATCTGGCCCTCGGCCGGGGTCGGCTCCTCGACGTCCTCCAGCCGCATGACCTCCGAGGGGTCGCCGAGCTCGTGTACCCGCCATGCACGCATGCGCCGACCCTGCCAGAGGCCGGGGAACGGCGGTCACCGGCCCCGGCAGGAGCGGTCAGAGCATGGACGGCGGCCGCAGCGCCTCCGGGACGACGGCGGTCTCACCGGTCGCGGTCTTCGCGCTCGGCACGCCCTTGAACTTGTAGGGCACCGTGCCGACGCCGGGCTGGATGACGTACGCGGCGCCGGGCTCGCCCGACGTCCAGGCCATGACCATCGCGTCGGCGACCTCGGCGGCGGGGATGACCGGGAAGTCCGCGGCCTCGAACTCGTGGCGGATGCGGTCGATGATCGCGGTGTCGGCGAAGCCGGGGCAGATCGCGGTGATGGTGATGCCGTCGCGGGTCAGCCGCGGCGCCATCGACCGGACGAACGCGATCGCGCCGCCCTTGGCCACGCTGTAGCCGGGGTCGGTGGGCATCGGCGACAGGCCCGCCAGCGACGCCGTCACCACGATCGCCCCGCCGCCGGCCCGCTTGATCGCCGGGCGCGCGGCCTGCACGCCGTAGACGACGCCGAACAGGTCGATGTCGACCACGCGCATGAACTCGTCGAGGTCGAGGGCGTCGTCGCTCTTGGCGGCGGAGATGCCGGCGTTGAGGTAGGCGGCGTCGAGCCGGCCGTGCTCGGCCTCCACCTGCGCGACGACGGCCTCGTTGGCGGCGCGGTCGGTGACGTCGAGGGCGACGAAGTGCGCGCCGAGCTCCTCGGCCACCGACCGGTTGCGCTCGGAGTCGAGGTCGGCGGCGACGACGGTGACGTCCCGCTCGCGCAGCTTCTGCGTGAGGGCGCGGCCGAAGCCGCCGGTCCCTCCGGTGATCAGCGCGACGGAACCGGGGCCGGGAGGTGTGGGAGAGGTCACCCCGGCATCACACCACGGCGGCCGGGACGCCGAGCGCGAGGTCGACGGCGGCGGTCGCGTGCAGCCGGGCCGAGGGCAGGAGGGGCACCGCGGAGTCGTCCGGGCCCAGCAGCAGCTCGAGCTCGGTGCAGCTCAGCGCCACCGCCTGCGCCCCGCGCCCGGCGAGCCGGGCCACCACGGCGCGCAGCTCGGCGCGGGTGCCGTCGGAGAGCACGCCGCGGCACAGCTCGCCGAAGATCGCGGCGTCGACGCGCGCGACGTCGTCGCCCGGCGGGGTGAGCACCGTCAGCCCCCGCGCCGCCAGGCGGTCCCGGTAGAACGGCTCGCGCACCGTGCCGGCGGCGCCGAGCAGGCCGACCACCGGCCCGGGCGCGGCCGCGGCCACCGCGTCGGCGATGTGCAGGAACGGCACCGTCAGGGCGGCCTCCACCGCCGGGGCCACCTTGTGCATGTAGTTCGTGCACAGCAGCACGAGGCCGGCGCCGGCGTCCTCCAGCGCCCGCGCCTCGGCGGCGAGCAGGGCCGCGGCGTCGTCCCACCGGTCCTCCACCTGGCAGGCGCGCACGGCGCGGAAGTCGAGGCTGCGCACCAGCAGCGAGGCGCTGGCCAGCCCGCCGAGCCGGTCGCGGACCAGCTTGTTGACCACCCGGTAGTACAGCGCGGTCGACTCCCAGCTCATGCCGCCCAGCAGCCCGATCGTCCTCATGCGGTCAGGCTCCCCGGCGCCGAGCTCCCCCACCAGAGCGCGGGGTCGACCGGCCGACCCAAGCGCTGCTTTCATGTCGGCGTGGACTCCCGCCGGCTGCTGGTCTTCCGCGAGGTGGCGCACGCCGGCTCGCTCGCCGGCGCCGCGCGCGCCCTGGGCTGGACCCAGCCGGCGGTGAGCCAGCAGGTCCGGCGGCTGGAGGCCGAGACCGGGACCCCGCTGGTGGTGCGGGAGGGGCGCGGGGTGGCGCTCACCGAGGCCGGCCGGCGGCTGCTGCGCCACGCGGAGGCGATCGCCGACCGGCTGGCGGCGGCCGAGCAGGACGTGGCCGCGCTGACCGGGCTGGCCACCGGTGTCGTCCGGATCGCGGCCTTCCCGACCGCCGCCGCGGTGCTGGTCCCGCCGGCGCTGGCCGCGCTCCGGGAGCGGGCGCCGGCCCTGGAGGTCCACTTCACCGAGCTGGAGCCGCCGGAGGCCGAGGCGGCGGTCCGCGAGGGCGCCGCCGACCTGGCCGTCGTCTTCCGGCACGAGGACGACGGGGAGGACGTCCCCGGCGACCTGCTGCGCGAGCCGCTGTCCCGCCACGCGGTGCAGGCGGTCGTGCCCGCCGGCCGGCCGGCGCCCGCCCTGCTGGCCGACCTGCGCGACGAGCCGTGGATCGCCGGCTGCCCCCGCTGCCGCCGGCACCTGCTGCGCTGCGCGCGGCGGGCCGGGTTCTCCCCCGACGTCCGGTTCGCCACCGACGACCACGTCGTCGTGCAGCGGCTGGTCGCCCGCGGACTCGGGGTGGCACTGCTGCCGGCGTGGGCGCTGGCGATCAGCGCGCAGCCGGGCGTGGCCGCCGTCGACCTGCCCGACGTCGACGGGCGGGTGGTCGAGACCCTCGTCCGCCCCGACGCCCGGCGGGTGCCCGCGGTGGCCGCGGCGCTCGAAGCGCTTCGGGCCGCCCGCTGAACCGCGCTCAGACGCCGCGCAGGAAGCGGTCGAGCACCCGGACGCCGAAGCGCAGCGACTCCACCGGCACCCGCTCGTCGATGCCGTGGAACAGCGAGGCGAAGTCGAGGTCGGCGGGCAGCCGCAGCGGCGAGAAGCCGAAGCAGCGCATGCCCAGGCGCTCGAAGCTCTTGGCGTCGGTGCCGCCGCTCATCGTGAACGGCACCGGCCGCGCACCGTCGTCCTCGGCCTTCAGCGCCTCGACCATCATGTCGACCAGCGGGCCGTCGAACGTCGTCTCCACGGCCTGGTCGTGGACGATCCACTCGCGCTGGACCCCCTCGCCGACCAGGGAGGCGAGCTGGCGCTCGAACTCCTCCTCCTGGCCGTGCAGGAAGCGGCCGTCGACGGTGGCGCTCGCCGTCCCGGGGATGACGTTGGTCTTGTAGCCGGCGTCGAGCATCGTGGGGTTGGCGGTGTTGCGCAGCGCCGCGCCGATCATCCGGCTGATGCTGCCCAGCCGGGCCAGCGCCTCCTCCGGCTCGTCCGGGTCGATCTCTATGCCGTAGGCCTCCTCGACCGCGGCGAGGAACTGGCGCATCGGCGGGGTGAGCACGGTGGGCAGCCGGGTCGAGCCCAGCCGGGCGACGGCCTGGCACAGCCGGGTGACGGCGTTGTCGTCGTGGACGAACGAGCCGTGCCCGGGCCGGCCGCCGGCGGTCAGGCGCATCCACGCGAGGCCCTTCTCCGCCGTCTGGACGAGGTAGAGGCGCAGGTCGTCGCGGACGGTGATGGAGAAGCCGCCGACCTCGCTGATCGCCTCGGAGCAGTCGGCGAACAGGTCCGGGTGCTCGTCGACCAGCCAGCGCGCGCCGAGCCTGCCGCCGGCCTCCTCGTCGGCGACGAAGGCGAGGACGACGTCGCGCGGTGGCTGCACGCCGGTGCGGGCCCACTCGCGCACCAGCGCCAGGACCATCGCGTCCATGTCCTTCATGTCGACCGCGCCGCGGCCCCACACGTAGCCGTCGCGCTCCTCGCCGGAGAACGGGTGCACGCTCCACTCGGCGGGGTCCGCGGGGACGACGTCGAGGTGCCCGTGCACCAGCAGGGCGGGGCGGCTGCGGTCGGCGCCGGGGACGCGGGCGACGAGGCTGGCCCGCCCGCGCTCGGACTCCAGGACCTGGGAGGCGATGCCGACCTCGTCCAGCTTGCCGGCGACCCACTCGGCGGCCGTCCGCTCGCCGGCGCTGGTGGCGGTGTCGCCGGTGTTGGTCGTGTCGATCCGGATCAGCTCGCCGAGCAGCTCGGCGACCTCGGCCTGGGCCTGGACGGGACCTCGGTTCTCCACCCCGGCGACACTACGGGCCCGCCCCGGCCTCCGACGGGCACGGACGACCGGGCGATGCGACACGGCGGGGTACCCGTGCCGGGCGGCGGAGTGCGTCGGGTAGTCTTGGCCCCGCACTCGTCCGGGTGGCGGAATGGCAGACGCGCTAGCTTGAGGTGCTAGTGCCCTTTATCGGGCGTGGGGGTTCAAGTCCCCCCTCGGACACAGCACCGCCCCGGTGTTCCTGCAGGTCAGGAGCCCGGGGCGTCTCCGTGTTGGGGCCTGGGATGCCCCCGTGGCGGGCCGCTGCCCGGTCCGCCGTCGAGCAGTGCGGCACCTGGGTCCGCGCACTCCGCGCTACCGCACCACCGGGAACCGACGGTCGACAGGTGGGACCGTGGAGTGCGCCCGTGCCCGCCCGCAGCAGTGAGACCACGACGGGCGGGACGACGGGACACTCCGGGACCGACATGTCGGACGCCGACGTGGCGTGGAGCCCGGACCGGAGGCGGACCGCCGACACGGGCAGCCAGTTCGACCGAGGCGGCCGGGAACGGGCGCCTGCGCGCGCTACCCGTCGGACGATCGGCTCGCCGCTGATCCCCGGTAACCTGGGGATCCGGTCAGCGGGTCACAGGAGGACGACACCTCATGCCCTTCGCGCCGCGCCGCCGTCGCCCGCCGGCTGACGTGCCGGACGAGCAGCAGCGGACCGACCGGGAGTCCTCCCGGCGCACGTCGCGGCCGGTGGCCGACGACCCGCTCGCGCGGTACGGCGATCCGTGGCCAGGACCTCCGCCGTCCGACCCATGGGCTGCGCCCCCTCCTCGGTCCCGACCGTGGCCGCCGCCACCGCCGCCCGGTCCGGGGACCACGCCTCCGCACCAGCGCCGTCGGCCGGGCACCCGGCCGGGAGCGGACGAGGTCCCACCCCGGGAGGACCCGAAGCGCGAACGGCGTCGTCGCCTGCGCCGCTGCACCGCCCGCGTCCTGGTGATCGCCTTCCTGCTCCAGGCGCTGGTCCTGGTGTCACTGCGCTGGATCGACCCGCCGACGACGGCGTTCATGCTGGCCAACGACCAGGGCGCCGTCCAGCAGTCGGTGCCGGTCGAGCACGTGTCGCGCAACTTCCTCGCCGCCGTCATCGCGCACGAGGACCAGCCGCTCCCCTACCGCGACGGTGCCTTCACCTGGGACGAGCTGTCCGGCCGCGCCGAAGCGCACCTGCGCGGGGAGGAGGACCCGTCCGGGTCGACGATCCCGCAACAGGTGGCCAAGAACCTCTTCCTGAACCAGGAGATGAGCGCCTGGCGCAAGGCCGTCGAGGCCGGCCTGTCGGTGGAGCTGGCGCTGGTCCTCGACGACCGCCGCATGCTCGAGCTGTACGTCAACCACGCCCAGCTCGGTCCGCAGGTCTACGGCATCTGCTCGGCCAGCTGGTACTACTTCGACACCCCTCCGTCCACGCTGTCCGTCGATCAGGCCGTCCAGCTGGTCGGGCTCCTGCCGTCTCCGGGACACGTCCAGCGAGCGCCCGGCGGCGGGCTCGACTTCGACGTGGACGACGGCCTCGGCTGGCTGTCGCGCTCGCACGTCGTCAACGCGCAGAACCGGGTGCCGCGGCACATCGCGGAGAGGGGCTTCCAGCCGGTCGAGGACGCCGGCGTCGAGGGGCTCGCCCAGGACCAGCCGGACACCGACGACGACTGCTCGCAGATGCCCGAAGACGTCGCCGAGCTCATCGCCGCGGAAGGCAGTCGGTAAGACCCCGTCCCGGCAACGGTCCCTCCCCCGCCGTGGCGTGGACCGCCACCTCGTCGATCCACGCTGCCCGCCGTCGTCCGGATCCCGTGCGCCGCCCGGCCGTGTCGGAGCTCGCCCGCGGGCCGGCACGCGCGACGCCGTACCCGCTGGTCCGGCCCGGCGGGCACCGCCTCACCGCACAGCAGCTGCCGTCCGGTGAGGCCGGCTTCCCCGGAGGAGCGACGTCCAGCCCATCCAGGCTCGGCGCTCCCTCCGGCCGGACGAGGACGGAGGTCGCCGGCCCGGAGCAGCGCAACCGCACTCCCCGGCCGGCGTGCGCAGGCACGGAGCGTCTCACTGCGGGACCCTCGGACCGTCCGTGCCCGACGTGCCGGAAGGACTGCCCTGTGGGCGGCCGAGGAGGCGGCAACCGAGCGATCCGCGTGGTCGCCGCCCGTCTGCCAGTGCGCTCTGGCCCATCCCGGTCATGGGCGTCCTGCTGGCGGTCGGTTGCGGCATCGGGCGTGGCGGCAGCTGCCGTACGCGGGTCCAGCGCCGGTGTCGGTCGGGGCGGACGTCATCGCCGAGCCCCACGGCGTCGCCGCGGGGCGGGCTCATCCTCGCCGGCCGGACTGGTGGACGTCCGGGACACCGTCGGCGTCCACGTCCCGCGTCTCGGCCTCGGCGATGCGCCGGTAGCGGCGGTCGCGCAGCCGGAGCAGCACGGTGGCCAGCAGCGCCGCGAGCAGGGTGCCGGCCAGCACGCCCACCTTGACGTGCTCGTCGCGGAGCGTGTCGGCGCCGAAGGCCAGCTCGCCGATCAGCAGCGAGACGGTGAACCCGATGCCGGCCAGCAGCGACAGCCCGACGACGTCGGGCCAGCCGAGGTCGCGGTCGAGCTCGGCGCGGGTGAACCGGGCGACCAGCCAGGTGGCCCCGGTGATGCCGACCACCTTGCCGACGACCAGGCCGACGACGATGCCGACCGCGACGCTGTCGGTGAGCGCCGCGCCCAGCCCGGACAGCCCGCCGACGGTGACCCCGGCGGAGAAGAACGCGAACACCGGCACGGCGACGCCGGCCGAGAGCGGGCGGAACCGGTGCTCGAAGTGCTCGGCCAACCCGGGGCCGGCATCCGGTCCGCCGGCGGCCTGGCTGCGCACCACCGGCACGGTGAACGCCAGCAGCACGCCGGCGACGGTGGCGTGCACCCCGGACTCGTGCACCAGCACCCAGGTCACGACGGCCAGCGGCAACAGCAGCCACCACGAGCGGATCCGCTTCTGCACCAGGACTCCGAAGACGGTCAGCGGGATCAGGGCCAGCAGCAGCGGCGCGACCGCCAGCGCGGAGGTGTAGAAGATCGCGATGATCGTGATCGCCAGCAGGTCGTCGACGACGGCGAGGGTGAGCAGGAAGGTGCGCAGCGCCGCGGGCAGGTGCGTGCTGATCACGGCGAGGACGGCGAGCGCGAAGGCGATGTCGGTGGCGGTCGGGATCGCCCACCCGGCCAGCGCCCCGCCGCCGGCGCCGGCGTTGATCGCCCAGTACAGCAGCGCCGGCACGGCCATGCCGCCGAGCGCGGCGGCGACCGGCAGCGCGGCCCGGCGCGGGTCGCGCAGGTCGCCGGCGACGAACTCGCGCTTGAGCTCCAGCCCGGCGACGAAGAAGAAGACCGCCAGCAGCCCGTCGGCGGCCCAGGTGCCCAACGTGAGGTCCAGGTGCAGGGCGGCCGGGCCGACCCGGGTGTCGCGCAGCGTCTCGTAGGCCGCCGACCAGGGGCTGTTGGCCCAGGCCAGAGCGAGGACGGCGCCGCTGATGAGCAGGATGCCGCCGACGGTCTCCTTGCGCAGGATGCCGGCGATGCGGCGGGTCTCGGGCCACGAGCCGCGGTCGAACAGCCGGAACGAGGTGGGGGCAGGGGCGGACACGAGATCAACTCCGGAGAGGCGGTGGGGTCGGCGGCGAGCTCGCCGACCGGACTTCCCGGCACACCTGCCCTCGGAGGTACCGGGCCAGGCCGTCCGGGCCTGGGTCGGCTCGGCCGGTCAGGGCCCGGCGGGCGCAGCGGTGGCATCCCGCCACCGCCGGCACCCGGCGGTGAGCCGGAGCGCGGGGACCCGACCGGTCCGGGCCCTCACGGGGCGGTGTCCCGGTCGCCGCTCAGGTACTGCTCGGGAGCGTCGTCGTCGCCGGTTCGCAGCCACCGGGCCACTCCCGCCGGATCCCGGCGCGTCATCTCCTCGAGCAGGACGGTGCGCACCAGGAGGCCCCGGGCCCGGCGGTCCGGGTCCGCGGCCGTCCGGACGAGTTCGCCGGTCGACCGCCATTCCCGCACCAGCACCGAGGTCGGCAGGGCACGCAGGAGCCGCTGCAGCTCCTCGACGTCCACCTCCGCCTCGTCGTCCCGGCCGGCGGAGCCGAGGGACCGGGTGATCCAGGCCTCGGCCAGGAGGCAGCTCAGGAACAGCAGGACGAGCCCGGCGACCGTTCCGGCGTCGCCCAGCTGCGCCAGGCCGGCGAGGCACGGCACGACGAGGGATGCTCCCGCTCCGGCGAGGACCGCTCTGCGCTTGGCCGACGGGGCCTTCGGAAAGGCCGGGTCCATGAGGCCGACCAGGCCGGCCACGAGGAGCCCGAAGGCCGGCGTCACCGCCAGGACGACGTAGGCAGGTGCGCTCAGCGCCCCGACGAGGGCGCAGCAGACCGCTCCCACGAGGAGCACGCCGCGGCAGATCCGGAGGGTCGGGGGCCACAGGGAGCGGGGGAGCCGGCGCGCGGCGCCGCTCCCCGCGCGCGGGACCGAGGACACGCCGGCGCCTGCGGTCACAGCCGGCCGCGGGACGCCCCCGGGGGCATCCGTCGGCGGGCGGCCAGCCGGTTGTGGACGACCAGCACGATCACCGCCCCGATCACCGAGCCGACGAGCCCGGCGGGACCGAAGCCGCGGTCGCGCAGCCCGCCGGTGAGGAGGCCGAGCAGCAGTCCGCCGACGACCGACCCGGCGACCCCCAGCAGGATCGTGGCCGGCCATCCCATCGAGTCCCTGCCGGGCACGATGGCGCGGGCGAGCAGCCCGGCGACCAGCCCGACGACGAGCAACCAGAGCAGTGAGAACACGCCTACCTCCGGTGAGGACGGGGAGTCGGTGAGGCGCTCCGCCGGGCCCCGGCAGGCGGTCGGCGGGCTCGCCCGACCCGGCCGGTTGCCGCCTGCGCGCGCCTGGTGAGGTCGAGCAGGACCTCGTCGACCGCTGGTGAGGTGTCCGTGAGGACCACGTCGGCCGTGAGGACCGGGGTCAGGGCGCGCTGATCGGTCCGGGAGACACCGTGCAGGTCAACCACGATCGGTTGCCCTACCTGCTCGCGCACGTGGTCGAGCACCGCCGCCAGGAGGGCGTGACCGTGGCCCTCCAGGGCGCCGACGACGGACACCACCGGAGGCCGCGGGTCGGTGTCGACGTACACGGTCAGGTCGCCCTCACGTCCGACACCGTCGCCGGTGGGCGGATCGGCGGGCTCGACCTGCGCTGCGAGCGCCGCGTCGCCGGGCGCGGGAGCGTCGGGGATCGGGTACAGGGCAGGTCGGGAGCGCATGGCCAGGAGGCTAGGAACCGGTCCCCTTCGCCGGCAGCGCCCGCCTGCGGACGAGTTGGGACCCGCCGATTGCCGGGTCCCGGCAATCGGCGGGTCAGTCGGCGACGAGCGGGCGACGCGGCCAGTCGAGCAGCCGGGCCCCGGTCACGGCGACGTGCAGGGCGAGCCGGTGCTCCGCGTCACCTGCTGTGTGGCCGGTGAGCTCCGCGACCCGCTGCAACCGGTAGGTGACGGCACGGACGCTCAGGTGCAGTCGGCGCGCCGCCTCGGCCGTGTTGCCGCCGCTGGCGAACCAGGCCTCCACCGTGCGGAGCAGCGGCTCCGCTCCGCCCCGCGCGGTCGCCAGCGGGCCCAGGACAGCCTCGACGAGGTCGGCCATCGCGGCCTCGTCGCGGACGAGGACCCGGTAGACGAGCAGGTCACGGGCGTGGGCGACCCGCTGCGGGAGGGACAGGCGCTCGGCCAGGTCGATGGCCTCCAGCGCCTCGCGGTACGAGCGCCGGACCCCTCCCGGGCCCGGGTGGACGCGGCCGACCCCGACCCGCCAGTCGGAGCGGCGGGTCAGCCGGGCCGCGGCCCGACCGACCAGCTCCGCCAGGTCGTACCAGTCCGGCCCCGGAGGGTGGCCACCGGCCCTCGGGGGGAGCGAGAACACGCACACGAGCTGCCCGTCCTTCGCGGCGGTGAGCAGCCCGCGGTCCCCGAAGCGGGAGCGGACGTCGTCGGTCAACCCGCCGGTCAGCTGCATCCCCGAGTCGACCGGCCGGTCGGTGGCCGCGACCGCGACGAAGTGTGGAGCGGTCAGAGTGAGCCCGAACGGTCCGGCACGCTCCACCAGTGATCCGACGTCGGCGTGACCGCTGAGGAGGTCCTCGACGAACTCCCGCCGGAACGCCTCCTCGCGCCGCACCACCTGGCGCTGGGCCTCGACGTACCCAGCGGCCAGTGCTGCCAGAGCGGTGTCCGCGGCCCGCCACACCGCCTCGCCGATGCTGATCAACTCAGGAGGCCGCAGCGGTCTGCGCCGGACCTCCGCCACCAGGTCCGGGAGACGGGGCCACAGGCGCCGGGACGCCGTCATGTAGATGTCCACGAGGGCCGGCAGCGCCAGACCGGTGGCCGCTGCCTCTCCACCGAGGCGTCGGCACGCCGCCTCCTCGTCCCGGCTCAGCCGACGACCGGTGCACGCCACCGCCCAGAGAGCGGTCAGGTAGCCGTCCAGGAGCGCGGCCGGCATCCCGTGCTCGCCGGCCGACGCGGCGGCGACCTGCGCCACCACGGCGTCCACGGCCCGGGGGTCGGGTCCCGTCCCACCGGAGGCGGTCGTGGTCACGGCCATCAACTCCGGCGGTCGGGGTCGGCTGAGGAACCGCCGACCAGACTTCCCGGCACACCTGGACGAGATGGTACGAAGCCCGGCCACCTCAGCGCGAGACCGCGGCCGACGGCCTGGCACGACCACCGGTGATCCGCTCCGCGCTCCGGCGGTCTCGTCCGGGTCCCAGCTCCCCGCGGACCGTTGGGTGTCCACTCGCGCAGCCGGGGCAGGCCCGAGCGGCGGGGAGAGTTCGCCGCGCATGACCAACCGCCGACCGCGGCGGCATCCTGCCGGGCAGGCCCCGCTCGTCGTCCCGCTTCCCGTTCCGGCCGGGGTGGACACCACTGCGCACGGGCTGACCGTCGTCCTCGCGCCTTCGCCACCCACTCCTACCAGCGCGTACGGGCTCCGCGAGGACCCGTCCCTGACCCGGGCCGCCTCCGACCGGGTGGTGTGCCAGGAGTGCCCGTGCCGACCTCCCTCCACACTGCCACGGCCGACGTCCAGGTCGCCCGGGATCGTCGTCCTCGACGGCGCGAGATCTCGATGTTCCGACCACGGCCGACCACGACCCTGCCGCTGGACCGAACCCGACCACTTCGCCCCGTCCCGCAACGCGTCTGCCCACCTGGGCTTCGCGTTCGGACCGCACTGGGGCGTCTGCGATCACGTCGCCCCGCTGAGAGCCGAGGCATCGCTCACCGCCCCGGCCGCGCGGGTCGAGACGCTGGAACTCGCCGGCCGGACCGTGCGCGACCACGACAACACGCTCGCGCTTGCTTCGGCCCCGCGTTCGGCCGGCCCAACGGCACGAGCCTTCGGCTGTCGTCGGACCGGCACTGGGTCCGCGAGTCCGAGCGTGCCGAGCGTCGGACAGCGCGCACTGACGGCATCTGGTGTCGGGAGCAGGTGCACCCACGTGTGGCTGCACCGCCGTCGGCCTGACAGACGATCTCGTCCGTGCGCCGCGCCGCGTTCCGACGATGACCACGAAGTCGCGCACACCGCGCTCCACTCCCCCGGTGGGAGACGCCGGTGGGACGGCTCGCACTTCGCGGTGCCCGAGCCCCCCTCGGACACAGCACCGCCCCGGTGTTCCCGCAGGTCGAGAGCCCGGGGCGCGTCAGGTTCGGGTCTCCGGGGCCCTCGTGGTGCCCGTTCGACACCCATCGCCCGGTCTCAGCCCTCCAGCAGGGTGGTGAAGCGGTCAGTGGCCTGCCGGCCCATGCCGGGGTGCACGTGCCGGTGGACGGTGAGCGTGACGGTGGCGCTGGCGTGCTCCAGCCGCTCCCGGCCCAGCCGCGCCGGTGACCCCCGGACGGCGGGCAGCGCCTGCGGTCGGCCGGCCCTCGACCGCAGCTCGGGGAGCGCCGGCTCTAGGGTGCCGGCGCGGGTACCGAACTCCCGCGCGGCCGAATAGCGTTCCGGCTGCACGCCGACGACGTCGTGCCGCACCCCTCGACCCCGGGGAGCTGGTTCCGGTGCCGGCAGAGACGGCCGTCGTACGGGTTCTCGTGCTCGACGAGCAGGAGGTGGTCCGCCGCGGCGTGATCCAGGTGCTCGAGGGCGACGCCGGGTTCGCCGTCGTCGCCGAGGCGGCCTCGGTCGACCAGGCGGTGGTCCGCGGCCGGGCCGTGCGCCCGGACGTGGCCGTGATGGGGATGCGCCTGCCCGACGGCACCGGGGCGGAGGCCTGCACCCGGCTGCGCGCGGACGTCCCCGGGGTGCGGTGCCTGGTGCTCAGCCAGTACGCCGACCCGGAGACGGTGGCAGCAGCCGTGCGGGCAGGGGTGTCGGGATACCTGGTCAAGCACGTGCGGGGTCCGGCCCTGCGGGCGGCCGTGCGCCGGGTGGCGGCGGGCGGCACCGTGTTCGCCCCCGAGGTCACCGCGGTGCTCGACGCCGACGGCGGCGCCGGGCGGCCGGATCCGCTGGCCGACCTCACCGAGCGGGAGCGTGCCGTGCTGCAGCTGATCGGGGACGGGCTCACCAACCGCCAGATCGGCAACCGGCTGGGTCTGGCGGAGAAGACGGTGAAGAACTACGTCAGCAACCTGCTGCCCAAACTGGGCCTGCAACGCCGCACCCAGGTCGCCGTCCTGGTCACGCGTCTGCGGAGCCGTCAGGCCGACGGGATCCTGCCGTCCCCCGACGACACGACTCCCTCGCGCATCACACCGAGCGGGTAGTGCCCGACCGGCGGCCCACCCCGGACAGCGGGGCGACGAGCCCGCCGAGCCGTCCGTGCAGGAGCGGACCGGTGGGTCTGTCGTGCCGCGTCCGGGCTCGTCGCCCGGTCCTCTCGGAGGGGAACGGGATCACCCGTTTCTCGGGTGGGCCGTGGTAGACGATGTCGCGTTCCCCCCGTAGGCGAGGTGATAGAGCAGGGTGTCGCTGAGCAGGTCGACGGCGGCGCGCAGTCCGGCTGTGCTGTCGGCGGTGGCGACGAAGGCGACCAGCGCGCGGTCGACGCCCTCGAGGACGTCGTGGATGGCGTGGTGTTCCTGCTCGAGCCGGTCGATGACCGGGGTCAGCTGTGGGTCGGCGTCCAGCAGGTGCGGGGACACGGACCGGTCTTCGAAGGTGTGGTGCCCCAGCGGGCACCGTCAGGAGCCCGACGCGGGAGTCGCCACCGGGGCACGACTGACCTGCCCCGAGTGCAGCGTCGTGCTCGATCTCCCGGCCGCCGAGAACCTCGCCCACGACAGCGCCGGCGCCTGCACCACCTGCCAGGGGACCGGGTTCGTCCGCGAGATCGACGCCGCCGCCCTCGTCCCGGACGAGGTCCGGAACAGCTCCCGTCGGACCGGGCGTCCACACCTCCGGCAGCGCCGCCCGCGACGAGGGCACCGGCCGGCCCGTCTCCGCCCAGCGCCTGGAGGACCTGCACGATCTGGGGACCGGAGCGGCGGGAGAACCGGTCGGGGCGCGGATGCGCGCCGTCGGTGCCGCCCACCACGCGCGGGTCCCGGACGGTGACGCTCCGGCCGACGGTGCGCGGATCCGCAACCGCTCCGGCCGCCCGTAGTCTGGTGGGCGTGGCAGGTATCGCACGCTGGCGGCGCTGGGTGCCCGCCCCGCGGACGGACCCCGATCCCCTCCCCACCGCCACTCCGGCCTCCGCCACCGACGTCCTGTACGCGGTCCCCCTGCCCGGCCGGGGCCCCGACCCGGACCGCGTCGACCTGCTCGCCGGGCTGCTGCGCGAGCACCAGGACGTGCTGACGGCCGAGCGGCTCGCGGCCGGCGCCGAGGCCCAGACGTTCTGGCTGCAGCACCTCGACGAGGCGGACGTCCTGCTGGTCCACCTCCGCGCCTGCGACCCGTGGACCGTGGCGCGCCGGCTGGCGCAGCCCACCGACGAGGTGACGGCACGGGTGCACGCCCGCATCACCGCCGCCCTCGGCACGGATCCGTGGGATCCCGGGGACGCCCTCCCCGTGGAGGTGCGCCGGTTCTCCGCCGCCGGCACCGCGGACGGGTTCCCGGAGGTCATGGCCTTCGCCACCGTGCTGCTGCCCGGGGTCTCCGCCGGCATCGCCGAGCGCCGCCTGACGATCGACCGGTTCGACGACGTCCGCCACGAGCTCACCGGCTCCCGGCGGGAGGTGCACCTCGTGCAACGCACCCGGATCGGCGAGCTCTACCTCATCTACGTGCGCGGCGAGGTGGCCCGGCTCCTGGAGACCATCCGCACCTCCGACCACCCGCTGCTGCAGGCCGAGCGGGACATGAGCGTCTTCCTCTACGGCATCGACCTCACGCAGCACTCCATGCCGATCCCCTCGCCCCTGCACGCGTGGACCGCACCGGTGCCGCAGGCGCTCCCCCGCTCCTGACCCGACGCACACCGGGGCGCCGTCCGGCCACGGACGGCGCCCCGGCGCGACGGGTCAGTCCCTGCTGAGGGCCAGGGCCTGCTCCTCCTCGGGGTCCCGAGGAGCGGGTACGGAAGCCGGCACCGGGAGCGGGTCGACGTCGTGCCGCAGGGTCGGCAGCCAGCGCAGCCACCGGGGCAGGTACCAGTTCGCGTCCCCGAGCAGCCGCATGACCGCCGGCAGCAGGACCGCGCGGACGACGGTGGCGTCCAGCAGCACCGCGATGGCCAGCCCGAGCCCGATCTGCTTCATGCTAGTCAGCGACAGCGTCACGAAGGTGAGGAAGACGAACACCATGATCACCGCGGCGCTGGTGACCACTCCCGCGGACCTCGTGATGCCCTGGGTGATCGCCTCCCGGGTGTCCGCGCCGCGGTCGTAGCCCTCCCGGACCCGGCTGAGGATGAACACGTGGTAGTCCATCGACAGCCCGAAGAGGATGACGAAGAGGAACAGCGGGATCCAGTTCACGATCCCCCCGGTCCGGTCGAGCCCGATGAGGCCGGCGCCCCAGCCCTCCTCGAACACCAGCACCAGCGCGCCGTAGGCGGCGGCCACGCTGAGCAGGTTGAGCACGATCGCGGTCAGGGCCACGACGACCGACCGGAACGACACCAGCAGCAGCACGAAGGCCAGCAGCAGCACGAACCCGAAGACCCACGGGGTGCGCTCGGCCATGAGCTGGTCGAAGGCCACCGAGTACGCGGTGTTGCCGGAGACGACCACGGTGACGTCGTCGAGCGCGCCGACCGTCGCCGGGACGACGTCCTCGGTCAGGGTGGCGAGGGCGTCGCGGGAGGCCTGTTCCTCGCCGTCGCCGACCAGCGGCACGCTGACGACCGCCACCGTGCCGGCCTCGTCGGTCTCCACCCCGACCGGCTCGTTCATCCGCCCGGTGGCCAGCGCCCGTTCCCGGAGGTCGGCGATCGCCCCCTGCACCTCGGGAGCGGTGACGTCGGCCGCCTCGATGACGACCTCGGCCGGCGCGGGGCCGCCGGGGAAGGCCGCGGTGATCCGGTCGTAGGTCTGCATGACCGCGAGGTCCCGCGGCAGGTCCTCGATGCCCTCGCTGCGCAGGTCCATCGACAACGCCGGCACGGCGAGGGCGACCAGCGCCGCCCCGGCGGTCACCACGGCGACCAGCGGCCGGCGCAGCACCGCCCCGAGCACCAGCGGCCAGAACCGGCCGGGGCCGGCCTCGCGGCGGCGGAGGAACGGCAGGCGCCCCTTCTCCACCCGGTCGCCCAGCCAGCTCATCAGCGCCGGGAGCACGGTCAGCGAGCCGACCACGGACGTGGCGACGACCAGGATCGTGGCCGAGGCCATGCCGGTGAAGACCGAGAAGCCGGTGAGGAACATGCCGGCCATCGCCACCACCACCGTGATGCCGGAGACCAGCACCGACCGTCCGGAGGTGGCCGCGGCGACGTCGAGGGCGTCGACCGACCCGAGACCCCGCGCGCGTTCCTCGCGTTCCCGCTTGAGGTAGAAGAGCGAGTAGTCCACGCCGACGGCCAGCCCGATGAGCAGCATGACGATCTGTGCGCTCTGGTCGACGTGCCAGATCTGGCTGGTCAGGCTGAGCAGCCCGAGCGCCCCGACGAACGCCGTGAGCGCGAAGACCAGCGGGAGGACCGCGGCCACCAGGGCGCCGAAGGTCAGCAGCAGCACGGCCAGCGTGATCGGGATCGACAGCAGCTCCGCGCGCTGGAAGTCGCCGGCGATGGTCTCGTCGAGCGCCACCCCCGCGCTGGTGCCCCCGAACTGCTCCACCCGGACGTCGTCGTGCTCGGCGGCCACCGCGGCGACCGCGCCCTGGATGGGACCGATCCTCGCGTCGGCGTCCTCGGGGTCGCCCGCGACGTCGAAGGTCACCAGGGCGGACCGGCCGTCGGCGGACACGAGTGGCGCGCCGTCCAGCGGGCTGTGCACGCTCTCCACCGACGGCGTGTGCTGGAGGACCGCGACCAGGTCGGTCAGCGCGGCGGTCGCGGCGGCCTCGGACACGCCGTCCTCCCGCTGCACCAGGACCATCTCCGACGCCGGCTCCTCCCAGCCGTTGTCGTCGAGGATCCGCTGCGCCTGCGCGGGCGCCCCCAGCAGCTCCTCCGCAGGAGTCAGTTCCCCCCGCGGCAGCAGGCCGCCGAGGACCACGGCCAGGACCACGAAGGCCAGCCAGCCGAGCACCGCCGTCTTCCGGTGCCGGGCGCTCCACCGCCCCATCCGGCCGGCGAGGTTGCGCGATACGTCCACTGTCGTCTCCCGGTGATCGAGTTCGACGACAGACCCTGCCGATCCGCGGCCCGGCGCGCGTCGCCCCCGCGGTTGATCACGAAGGGCGTCGCCCTGCCTCCGGAGGTGTACGACCAGCGGGTGACGGCGGTCGGATCGCGTCCTACCCGCCCTGCGAGCCGGCCCTCACCAGGCCGCTCTCGTAGGCGACCACGACGGCCTGTGCGCGGCTGGACAGGTGCAGCTTGGCCATGACGCGGCCGAGGTGGGTCTTGACCGTGGCCTCGCTGACGAACAGCTCGGCGGCGATCTCCTGGTTGCTGCGGCCGGTCCCCACCAGCCGCAGCACGTCGACCTCGCGCTCGGTGAGCTCCCGCAGCTGCCCCCCGGTCGGCCGCGCGGCGGGAGCCGGCTGCCGGGCGAACTCGGCGATCAACTTGCGGGTGATCCCCGGCGAGAGCAGGGCCTCCCCGCGCGCGATGACCCGGACCGCGTCCAGCAGCTCGGCCGGCCGGGTGTCCTTGAGCAGGAACCCGGCGGCGCCGGCGCGCAGCGCCGCGAACACGTAGTCGTCCAGGTCGAAGGTCGTCAGCATCATGATCCGGGGCGGCTCGCCGTCGGCGGCCGGCCAGTTGCCGAGGATGGTCCGGGTGGCCTCGATGCCGTCCATGACCGGCATCCGCACGTCCATCAGGACGACGTCGGGCCGGTGCCGCTGCGCCAGCTCCACCGCCTGCCGCCCGTTCCCGCCCTCGGCGACGACCTCGATGCCGTCGTTGCGCAGCAGCGCGCTGAAGCCGGCGCGCACGAGTTCCTGGTCGTCGACGACGAGCACCCGGATGGTCACGAACCGCTCCCGGAGGTGGTCGCGCTCTCCGCCTCCAGGGGCAGCCGGGCGCGGATCCGGAAGCCCCCGCGGGGCTCGGGCCCCGCGTGCAGCTCGCCGCCGACGGACGTGGCGCGCTCCCGCAGGCCGATCAGCCCGTAGCCACCGCCGGGGGTCCGGCTCCTCCGCCCACCGACCGGGCCGCGTCCGTCGTCGCTGACGTCGATGACCAGGTCGGTGCCCTGCCAGTCGAGGACGACCCGGATCTCCGCCGGGCCCGCGTGCTTGGCGGCGTTGGTCAGCCCCTCCTGCAGGATGCGATAAGCGGCGAGGTCCAGCTGCGGCGACAACGACCGGGCCGTCCCGGTCACCGTCAGCGTCACCACCAGCCCGGTCGCCCGCGCACCGGCGAGGAGCTCCTCGAGCCGGTCCAGACCCGGCTGCGGTGCGCGGTCGGCCGGGGCGGGCACGGTGCCGCCGGACCCCGCCACCGATCCGTCGTCGACACGGAGGACGCCCAGCAGCTGCCGCATCTCGGTGAGCGTGCGGCGGCTGCTGTCCTCGATGACACCGAGCGCCTTGCGGGCCGTCTCCGGGTCCCGGTCCATCACGTGCCGGCCGACCCCGGCCTGGACGGCGATGACGCTCATGCTGTGCGCCATCACGTCGTGCAGCTCCCGGGCGATGCGCAGCCGCTCCTGGGCCACCGCCTCGCGACCGTGGGCCTCGCGGTTCAGCTCCGCCTCCCTGGCCCGCTCCGCCAGCGCGTCGGCCTGCAGCCGGCGGGTCCGCGCGGCGTCGCCCAGCGACCAGGCCGCGCCGGCCAGCAGCGCGTCCTGGAGCGCCGAGCCCCAGGTGTACTCCGCGCTCCACTGCAGGTACACGACGAGCATCGGCAGGGCCGCGAACAGCACCGCGGGCACGGACAGCCGCCGGGGACACTGCGCTGCCACGCCGTAGAGGGCGACCAGCACCGCGTACCCGGACAGGGAGGGCGGGTAGCCCAGCGCGACGAAGCCGACCATCGCCGAGGACGTGAGGACCAGGACGGTCCACGGCACCCACCGACGGGCCAGGACGGGCAGCGTGGCCGCCGCCCCCAGGACCCAGGCGAGTGCGTCGATCGGCCGCTCCCCCACCGCGGCCGTCGGCGCGCCGAGCAGCCGGCCGGCGTGCAGGACGGCCAGGGCGGCGGTGAGGACCCCGTCCACCGCCCAGGGCAGCGCCCGGCGCACACGATCGGGACGTCCTCCGGGCACCCGGCCACTGTAGGAACGCCGGCGGGCGCTCTGCCTGCCCCGCCGGGAGGAGATCGGCGTACGCCGCGGGTCTGACCCGTCGCGGTTCACCGGCTGCCCGCGCAGGTGTCCGGGCCGGCGGAGGAGCGAGGGCTACGACCGCCGGGGCAGTCCGAGCGCCCGGCTGCTCCCGTCGGTGACCCCGAGGACCCGACCGCTGGACGATGCCCCGTCGTCGGCACCGCTCCTAGCGTTCCCGGCCGTTGACGGACGAGCGACGAGCGGGAGGAGCGCTGCGATGGCGGTCATCGAGGTGCGCGGGCTGACGAAGCGGTACGGCGAGCTGACGGCGGTGGAGGACCTCACGTTCACCGCCGAGGCCGGGCGGGTCCTCGGCTTCCTCGGCCCCAACGGCGCGGGGAAGACCACCACGCTGCGCATGCTGATGGGCCTGGTCACGCCGACGTCGGGCCGGGCCACGGTCGACGGTGTGGCCGTCCGTGACCTGCCCGAGCCGGTGCGCGCGGTGGGTGCGGTGCTCTCGACGGGGGCCTTCCACCCGCGCCGCACCGGCCGGGGACACCTGCGCGTGCTCGCCGCGATGGCCTCCCTCCCCGCCGAGCGGGTCGACGAGGTCCTGGAGCTGGTCGGACTGACCGACGCCGCCGACCGGCGGGCGAGCGGCTACAGCCTCGGCATGCAGCAGCGCCTCGGTCTGGCCGCGGCCCTGCTCGGCGACCCCCGCGTCCTCGTCCTGGACGAACCGGCCAACGGCCTGGATCCCGACGGCATCCGCTGGCTGCGCGGCTTCCTGCGCCACCTCGCCGCGGAGGGACGCACCGTGCTGGTCTCCAGCCACGTGCTCGCCGAAGTGGAGTCCACCGTCGACGACATCGTCGTCATCCGCTCCGGCCGCCTGGTCGCCCAGGGACCGCTGGCCGACCTGGTGCGGGCTCCGGAGACGGTCGTGACCGTCCGGACACCGCAGGCCGGCCGGCTCGTCCCCCTCCTCGCGACCGCGGGGGCGATGGCCACCTCGCCGGCCGAGGACCGGATCGAGGTCCGCGGTCTCTCCCAGGAGGCGGTGGCCGAGGCAGCGGCCGCAGCCGGGATCCCGCTGTACGCGCTGGGGTCGTCGACGGCGTCCCTCGAGGACCTCTTCTTCTCCCTCGTGTCCGAGCACGGCACCACCCGGACCGGAGACCCCCGATGACCGCTCTCCTGCGCGCCGAGCAGATCCGGCTGCGCACCGTCCCCGCACCGCTGATCGCGGTCGCCGTGGTCCTGACGCTGACCGGCCTGCTGGTCGGCCTCGCCTTCGGGACGGCCCCGCACGACGTGGCCGAGGACCTCGCCGAGGCCGTCCGGATCCCCGGCGTCCTGGCCGCGGTCACCGTGCTCGTGCTCGGCATCCTGGGCGGCTCCAGCGACCACCAGCACCGGACGGCGGAGTCGACCTTCCTCGTCCGCCCGCGGCGCCTCGACGTCTTCGCCGCCCGGCAGGTGACCTACGCGGCCTTCGCCGCCGTCACCGGCGCCCTCACCGGGGTGCTGTCCTGGGTCCTCGCCTCCGCGATCGGCGACGCCCGCGGCCTGCCGGCCGGACCGACCGCCGACGCGGTGGGGCTGGTCGCCACCCCCGCGCTCGCCGCCCCCCTCGCCGCCGTCCTGGGCGTGAGCGTCGGCTACGCGGCCCGGTCGACCGTCGCCGGGATCGTCGGGCTCATGGTCTGGGCGGTGGTCGGCGAGAACCTCGCCGGCCTCCTCGTCCCGTCCACCTACCTGCCGATGGGCGCCGTCAACGCGACCGTGGGCCTGGCCGGCAGCGGGGACCCGGTCCACGGCGCGATCGCCCTGGCCGCCTACGCGGTGATCGCCACCGTCGTCGCCGGCCGGTTCGTCCTCCCCCGGGACATCCCCTGACCGGCGGGCGCGCCGACGCAGCGACCTCCCCCGGGTCCGCCGTCCGGCGCGCCGGCCCGGAGGACGCCCCGGCGCTGCCGGCACGGCTGGCACTGCTGGCACTGCAGCTCCGCCGGGACCGTCAGTCGCCGTGCATGCTCCTCGAACCGGGAGAACGCGAGGAGTCCCCGGGGCCCCTGGCCGAACGGCTCGCCGGCCACACCGCCGGAGGTTCCTTTGACCTCGGGGCCGCCGTCGGCTCGGACCTCGGGGGCTGACTCCCGTCGACGTCCTCCCTCCCGACGCGCCGTCCGGCTCCACCCGGCGGGCGGGTCCCACGTCGAGGGACTGCGCCGCCGCGCCCTGGACCGCGGTGGGCAGGCGGTCGACGAGTACTACCGGTCGACGAGTACTACATCGCCCGCCTGCTCGTGAGCTGGTCCCGTCGCCCGCCCGTCCCACGCCCCGCGGGCCTCCCGGCAGGAGCGGGGAGCCACGACCCGCGCGGTGAGCAGGACGAGGTCGAGGACCGGGGCGCCGGCCGGGATGGCGGCGCTGGTGCGGCGCAGGCGCAGGACGTACCGGGCCGCAGGAGCACGACGTTCACCGGTCCCGTCCGTCCGGGAACCCCACGGATGAGGTCCCCTGGGCAGCGGCAGACGCGCGGGGCGGACGGCGCATCAGCCAGGTGCGCGGACCCCCGTCGGGGAGGTCGACGGCGTCGACCACCGCGAAGCCGAGGCGGCGGTAGAAGCGCACGTTGGGCTCCGCGCTGGTCTCCAGGTGCACCGCCAGTCCCTCGTGGTCGGCCCACGCGAGTCCCGGGGCCAGGGTCGCGGCACCGAGGCCCCGCCCCTGCCGACGCCGCGCGACGCCGAGGCTGGCGAGGGCCACGTGCGGCTCGTCGAGGCGGCGTCCGGCGAGCACCGCCTCGGCCTCGGCCGCGGCCGCTGCCCGGTCCCCCGCCAGCTCGGTGGTCGCCCGACCGACCCGTGCCCACACGTCCGCGGGTACCGCGGTGCCGCGGATCCAGACCGCGACGCTCACGAGCCCGTCCGCCGTCTCGCCGAGGTCGACCCGGCCGAAGGGCACCGCGACGGCGGAGAGATCGAGGCGGAACAGCGTCCTCAGCCGCCCGCCGTGGTCGTCGGCGTCGACCGTCCACCGGGTCCAGGGGTAGTCGGTGAACGCGTCGGCGAGCACCGCGGCGGCGGCCGGGACGTCCTCGGGTGTCGCCGGGCGCACGTGCACGGTCATCCGTTCCTCTCTCGGTGAGCGGGGCCCGTCCGGTCCTCCGGTCCTGCCGTGCGCGCGGTCCGCGGCCGACGCGACGGCACCGACGTCGTCAGCAGCCGGTCCGTCGGCGAGCCGCTGGACCAGCGGCTGGTCGCGCCTGCCGATCACCCGCGACCGGGGGTGCCGCGCCCGAGCCGGGCGGGGCGTCGGGGTGGGCGTGCTCATCGGGTGCTCCTCCGGTCAGCGGGCCCGGACGGTGAACGGGGCGGTGATGACGTCCCCGTCGGCGAGGCGGAACTGCGCCCACAGCCGGTAGACCCCGGCGGTGGGGAACTCGGCGTGCACGTCGAGCTCCGGACCGAACGTCTGGCCCGGCAGCGCGAACACCGGCCGGCCGTTCCCGTCGTCCACCTCCGCGTGCTCGTGGGCGAAGGTCTGCCCGTCGGCGCGCATGACCACGACGTGCCCGGCGGCGGCCAGGTAGGGCTGCAGGTCGTCGACCGGCCGGCCGGTCCCCGCGTCGGTGAACGTGAAGTGCAGGTCGCTCACGCCCCCGGCCTCGGCGGTCCCTCCCAGCTCGACCCGCACGCCGTCGACGACGACCGTCCGCGGCCCGGCCGTCAGGGCCACCGGCTCCGGCGCGGTACCGGCCACGGTGAGCACCTGCCGCGAGTGCACGTCGGCCATCTCGCCCTGCCGCCGGAACTCGGTGTCGACGACGTACCGGCCGGCGGTGGGGAACGTGACGTCGACGGCGAGCTGCCCGGGCCGGCCGGTGGGCTGCGGGTGGACGTGGGCGAAGGTGCCCAGGTCCTCGCGGGTGGCGATGAGGTGCATCCACGCCTCGTGGCTGCGGGTGAGGTCCTCGACGGGTTCCCCGGTGCCCGTGTCGACGACGGTGGCCACCAGCCGGGCCGGCTCCCCCGGGCGGACGGCGGCGGGCAGGTCGAGCCGGACGTCGAGCCCGGCGTCGGCGGCCTCGGTCGGCGGCACCTCGGCGGTCATCATGTCGCTCATCGCCGGCCGCATCGGCATGCCGGTGCCCTGCATCCAGGCGAGCGTCCCGTTCATGCCGCGCTCGGCGAAGTCCATCCGGGACACCGCGGTCAGCCCCGCGCCCAGGGCCAGCGCGACGACCGCGATGCCGGTCAGGTAGGCGTACTGGCCGATCCGGGCACGCAGCGGCGGGCGCAGGATCTCCGCGACGGTGGCCGGGCGGCGGAAGCGGCGCAGCCGCAGCGCGTTGGTCACGACGCTGACCGAGCTCATCGCCATCGCGGCGGAGGCCAGCACCGGGTCCAGCAGCAGGCCGTTCCACCAGTACAGGGCGCCGGCGGCGACCGGGATCAGCAGCAGGTTGTAGCCGAACGCCCAGCCGAGGCCCTGCTTCATCGTGGTCACGGTGCGCCGGGACAGCGCGATCGCCGAGACGATGCCGCGCAGGTCGCCGCCGACGAGGGTGACGTCGGAGGCGGCGATCGCGACGTCGGCGCCGGTCCCGATGGCGATGCCCACGTCGGCGGCCGACAGGGCCGCGGCGTCGTTGATGCCGTCGCCGGCCATCGCCACGACGTGGCCCTGCTCCTGCAGCCGGCGCACCTGCGCCGCCTTGTCCGCCGGCAGCACCTCCGCCAGCACGTGCTCGATGCCGACCTGCCCGGCGATCGCGGCCGCGGTGGCGGCGTTGTCACCGGTGAGCATCCACACCTGGACGCCGAGCGCCTGCAGCTGGGCGACCGCCTCGGCCGACTCGGGCCTGACCGTGTCGGCGACCGTGAGCACCGCGGCCGCGGCCCCGTCGACCGCGGCGAACATGGGCGTGCGGCCGGCGGCGGCCTCGCGGGCGGCGGTGGCCTGCAGCGCGGAGACGTCGGTCCCGCGGGCGGCCATCAGGGCGGCGTTGCCCACCAGGACGTGCCGGTCGTCGACGACGGCGTCGATGCCGTGGCCGGGCACGGCGTCGAAGGAGCGCAGCGCCGGCAGGACCAGCCCGCGGTCGGCGGCGGCGGCCAGGACCGCCTCGCCGACCGGGTGCTCGCTGCCGGTCTCCGCGGCGGCCACCAGCGCCAGGACGTCGTCCTCGGCCCACCCGCCGGTGGTGGTGACGCCGGTGAGGGCCGGCCTGCCGCGCGTGATCGTGCCGGTCTTGTCCAGCACGACGGCGGTGACCCGGCGGGCGGTCTCCAGCGCGTCCCCGTTGCCGATCAGGATGCCGAGCTCCGCGGCCCGGCCGGTGCCGACCATGACCGCGGTCGGCGTGGCCAGGCCCAGCGCGCACGGGCAGGCGATGATCAGCACCGCGATCGTCGTGGTGATCGCCATCGTCAGCCGGCCGCTGTCCGGGCCGAACAGCGCCCAGGCGAGGAAGGTGGCCGCGGCCAGGCCGAGCACGATCGGGACGAACCAGGCCGAGACCCGGTCCGCCAGCCGCTGCAGCGGGACCTTCGCGCCCTGCGCGTCCTCCACCAGGCGGACGATCTGCGCCAGCGCGGTGTCGGCACCGACCGCGGTGGCCCGGACGACGACGGTGCCGGTCCGGTTGAGCGTGGCGCCGATCAGCTGGTCGCCGACCGTCTTGTCCACCGGCAGGCTCTCGCCGGTCAGCATGCTCTCGTCGACCGCGGTGGCGCCCTCGGTCACGACGCCGTCGACGGGGACCTTCTCGCCGGGCCGGACCCGCACGAGGTCCCCGACGGCGACCTGCTCGACCGGGACGTCGACCTCGGCGCCGTCGCGCAGCACGCGGGCCGTCCTCGGCGCGAGGCCGACCAGGGCGGTGATCGCCGCGGCGGTCTGCTTCTTCGCCCGGGCCTCCATCCACCGGCCCGCCAGGACCAGGGCGAGGATCACCAGGGACGTCTCGAAGTAGACGTGCAGCGGCAGGCCCCAGCGCTCGGCGGCGGCCGGCCACAGGGTGACGAAGGCGCTGTAGCCGTAGGCGACGCCGGTCCCGAGGGCGACGAGGGTGTTCATGTTCGTCGAGCGGTGGCGGGCGGCGGCCCAGGCGGCGCGGTAGACGTCCCGGCCGGCCCAGAACTGCACGACGGTGGCGACCACGAGGACGGCCGGCATCAGCCAGTCCATCGTGTCCAGGTACAGCGGCACGTACATCAGCACCATCAGGCCCAGGCCGGTGGCGAGGGTGATCTGCCACCGGCGCCTGAGCGCGGTCAGCCGCGTCTCGTCGTCGCCACCTCCGGCCGCCGTCCCGGGACCGGTGCCGGTGTCCTGGTCGGCGGGCGGGGTCTCGCGGCGGGGGGTGGCGGTGTAGCCGGCGCGGGCGACCGCGGCGGTCAGCTCCTCGAGTCCGACCCGTGCCGGGTCGAAGCGGACGGTGGCGACCTCGGTGGCCAGGTTCACCTCCGCGGCCGCCACGCCGTCGACCCGGTTCAGCGCCTTCTCGACCCGGCCGACACAGGAGGCGCAGGTCATGCCGCCGATGTCGAGGGTGCAGCTGGCGCTCGGTCCGGCGGCGGCGGTCGGCGCGGCACTGCCAGGCGCGGTGGTGGTCATCCCGGACTCCTGGGGTCGATCGGGTCGTCGGCTACGGCTGACTGTCGGCGGTGGCGCGCAGGCTCGGACCGGTGGATTCGCCGGGTTCTCCGACCCGGCGGATCCCCGGACCAGCGGGTTCAACGGCCGGGGACCAGCGCGCCGTACACGGCAGGCGTCCAGGCGGCGAGGATCTTGGGCCGGAGGGTGGCGCCGAGGCGGCGGTAGAACCGCTGGGCGTCGATGTTGTCGACCTCCGTGCCCCACCGGATGAGCAGCTGCTCGGGTGCGGCCAGGGTGGCGAGTGCAGCCATCAGCCGCCGGCCGACGCCGGTGTCGCGGTGTCCGGGCCGGACGTAGAGGTCGTCGAGGTCGAGCACGTCACCGCCCGTCCACAGGTGCAGCCGCCGGATCGCCGAGACGTAGCCGACGGCCGCGCCGTCGCGCTCGGCGAGCAGCACGACCACCTCGGGCCGCTCGAGCAGCCCGTGCCACTGGTCGTCGGGCACGTGCACGGACGCGGCCTGGTCCTCGTGTGCGGCGATCTCGCGGACCATCGCCGCCACCTCGGTGGTGTCGGCCGGGGTGGCCCGGCGGATCACGACCGCGGCGGTGGGGGCGGTCATCGGGGCGTCGGTCATGGCAGCTCCTGGTCGGACGGGCGGTCGGGGGCAGGCGGGGGCGTGAGCGCGGACCACTCCGGGGCGCCGGCCCGCCCGGTGGCGGGCCGGCGCGCCGAGTCACTGGGTGGCGATCGCGGTGAGCACGTCGAGCCGGGCGGCGCGTCGGGCGGGCACGAGCCCGGCGACCAGACCGGCGAGGACTGCGGCGGCGACGACGGCCACCACCTGTCCGACGGGCACCTCGATGACCAGGGGCTCGTCCGCGGACAGTCCGGCCAGGGTGGCCGCCGCCAACCCCAGACCGAGGGCGACGCCGGTGACCACGGCGACCGCGGCGATGAGCAGCGCCTCGGCGCGGACCATCCACGACAGCTGCGCCCGTGTCATACCGACCGCCCGCAGCAGTCCGATCTCCCGGGTCCGCTCGACGATGGACAGCGCCAGGGTGTTGGTGATGCCCAGCAGCGCGATCAGCACCGCGAACCCGAGCAGCACGGTGATCAGCCCGAGCACCTGGTCGACGGCGGCGGCGCGGTCGGCGGCGGCCTCGGCCTGGTCGAGGACCTCGGCGTTCGGGAAGTCGGCAACCGCGGCCTCCACCGCCGTCCGCGCCTCGCCCGGGTCGACCCCGTCGGCGAGGGCGACGTAGACGGTGGCGTCGACGTTCTCGCTGTAGTGCGCGGCGTAGGTGCCGAGGGAGAGCACGTAGCTGGTGGACAGCGCCCGGGCCGAGTCGTCGGCCATCAGCCCGACGACCGGCAGCAGCTGTTCGCCGTCGCGCGAGAAGGTCATCGCCAGGGTGTCGCCGACGGACAGGCCGCGCTCGGCGGCGACGTCGGCAGCGAGCACGATCCCCCCGCCGTCGAGCGCCGCCAGACTGCCGGCGGCCATCTCGACGTCGGCGACCGACGGGAGGGTTGCCGGGTCGACCGCGGTGAGCGCGCTGGTCGTCCCGGCGTCCAGCCAGTGGCCGAAACGGACCGGGGAGGTCGCGGCGACCTCCGGTCGGGCGGCGACGCGCGCGGCGACCTCCGGGGAGAGCCCACCGAGCATCTCGTCGCCGCTGCTCTGCACCAGCAGGTCGGCGGTGATCGCCTCGCCCGAGCTGGCGCCGATCGCCTTCACCGAGCTGCCGACCACCGTGACGAACACGATCAGCGCCAGGCCCAGGGCGAGAGCCGTCGCGGTGGCCGCGGTGCGCCGCGGGTCGCGCACGGTGGACTCCCGGGCCAGCCGCCCGGGCACGCCCAGCCCGTCGAGCGGTCGGCCGACCGCGCGGGCCAGCCGTGGCGCGAGCACGGGAGCGAGCACGACCAGCGCGGCCAGCAGCGGCACCGCGCCGAGGCCGACGCCGGTGACGTTGCCCAGCAGCGCGGCCGCGACCAGCTGCACCAGGCCCAGGCCGAGCAGCACCCAGCCGGTGACCAGACGGCCCCGCCGCGGACCGGCGGGCACCGGCGCGGCGGCCCGCATCGCCTCGACGGGGGCGGTGCGGGCCGCGCGGCGGGCCGGGCCGAGCGCCGCCAGCAGCGTGATCAGCGTGCCCGCGGCCAGACCGACGACCAGCGTGCGGGCGGTGACGGTGAGCGGGCCGTCGGGCAGCGCCAGTCCGGCGCCCCGGGCGAGGCCGCGCAGCGCGTGCGCGGCACCGATGCCGGCCGCGGTGCCGCCGGCCGCGCCGGTGAGGCCGACCAGCAACGCCTCGCCGAGCACCGAGCCGAACACCTGCCGGCCGGTGGCCCCGGCGGCACGCAGCAACGCCAGTTCCCGGGCCCGCTGGGTGAGCACGATGGCGAAGGTGTTGGCGATCAGGAACGCCCCGACCACCAGCCCGGCGGCGGCGAGCGCGAGGAGCACGATGCGCAGGTAGCCGATGCTCTCCTTCGCCGCGTCGGCGCTGGCGGCGGCGGCGTCCTGGCCGCCGGTGACGGCGTACTGCGCGCCGAGCGCGGCGGCGAGGTCGCCGCGCAGGTCGGTCACGGCAACACCGTCGGCGGCGATCACGTCGACCGAGGTGAGGCCGGTACCGAGGTCGAGCAGCGTCTGGGCGGTGGGCAGGTCGACGAGCACCACGGTGCTGTTGGCCAGCCCGTCGCGGTCGCCGACGCCGGTCAGCCCGACCACGCGCAGCTGCCGGGTCGCGGTGGCCGAGACGGTGACCGTGTCACCGAGGGCGATGCCCTGCTCATCGGCGGTGGCGGCGTCCAGGACGACCTCGTCGGCCGCACGGGGGGCGTGCCCGGACCTGAGCTCGTAGGCGGTGAACGGGGCCTCGGCCCAGGTGCCGAGGATCGTCGGCCCGGCGGGTTCCACGGCGGTGCCGCGGACCTGCAGCTGCCCCGGTCCGGAGGCCACCGGGCGGATCCGGCCGACGCCGGCGACGGCGGCGATCCGGTCGGCCAGGTCGGCCGGCAGCGGGTCGCGCGCCACCTCCACGCCCATCGCGGCGTCGAAGGCGGCCGCATCCCGGACGGTGAGGTCCACCCCGGCGGCGGTGGTGCGGAACTGCTCGTCGAGCAGGCGGGTGCTGGTGTCGGTGAGCACCAGGCTGCCGACGGCGAACGCGACGCCGAGCGCGACGGCGAGCCACGTCAGCGTCAGCCGGGAGCGGTGCGCGAGCGCGTTGGACCAGGACAGGCGCCACATCGCGATCACGCCCCCACCGGCTCGTCGCGGCGGGAGACGTCGAGGCGGGCGAGGCGGGCCAGCACGGTCTCGGCGGTGGGGCCGGTGAGCTCGTCGACGATCCGGCCGTCGGCGAGGAAGACCACCCGGTCGGCGTAGGCGGCGGCGACCGGGTCGTGGGTGACCATGACGATCGTCTGGCCGAAGCTGCGGGTGGCGTCACGCAGGAACGTCAGCAGCGCGGCGCCGGCGCGGGAGTCGAGGTTGCCGGTCGGCTCGTCGGCGAACACCAGCTCCGGGCGGGCGATCAGGGCCCGGCCGACGGCGACCCGCTGCTGCTGGCCACCGGACAACTGGGCCGGGCGGTGGTCGAGCCGGGTCTGGAGGCCGAGCATGTGCACGAGCTCGTCCGTCCACGCCGGATCCGGCCGCTTGCCGGCCAGGGTCAGCGGCAGCGCGATGTTCTCCGCCGCGGTCAGCGCCGGGATGAGGTTGAACGCCTGGAACACGAAGCCCAGCCGCTCGCGGCGCAGCAGGGTGCGGCCGCGCTCGGACAGCGCGCCCAGGTCGGTGTCGCCGACGAACACCTGGCCGGAGTCGATGTCGTCCAGGCCGGCGAGGGTGTGGATCAGGGTGGACTTGCCCGACCCGGACGGTCCCATGACGGCGGTGAAGTCCCCAGCAGGGATGGTGACGCTGGCCGAGTCGAGGGCGCGGACGGCGGCCTCGCCACGGCCGTGGGTCTTGACCACGTCGACCGCGCGGGCGGCGATCACGGGCCGGGTCGGGGGCGGGGCGGGCTGCGTGTCGGTGACGGTCATCGTCTCTCCCGGGAGGAGCGGGTCGTCGGGGGCGGCAAGCGGGTCGAGGTGGTGGAGGCGGCGGTCAGGCGCAGGGGCACGGGCGGGGGCGTCGCCAGGGCCGGGCCGGGCGCAGGCAGCGGACCAGCCGGGCGTGCTCGGCCTCGCGGATCAGTTCCTGCTGGCGCGAGCGAGTGAGGTGCTCGTGGGTGGAGGTCATGGCGGGCTCCTGGCAAGCGGTGGCGGACGGTGGACTCCGGACGCCGCTGCCCGGGTCGTGGGGCCGGAGTGCCGGTGGACGACCCGGACAGCGGGGTGGCGATGAGGGCTACGGGACGAGGGCGTAGCCGGCCTCGTCGACGGCGGCGGCGATGTCGGCGCGGTCGACCGGGCGGTCGGCAGTGACGGTGACGGTGCCGCTGGCCAGGTCGACGGTGACCGACCGGACGCCGGCCACGCCGGAGATCTCCTCGGTGACCGCCCGCTGGCAGTGCGCGCAGGTCATGCCGGTGACGGTGAAGGTGGTCGAGCCGACGAAGGTGCGGGGCGTGTTGGACAGCACGGGGACTCCTCGGGGTGGTGGTGGGGTCGGGGACGAGAGTCGGCGTGGGGGTGGGTCGCTCTCACCGGGGAAATCGCCGGGATCCACGCCGGGTTCGCCAGGAGGCCGGGAGCGCCGGGTGGCTCAGTGGCCGTGGGCGCCGTGGCCGTGGGCGCCGTGGCCGTGGGCGCCGTGGCCGGCGGCTGCGGCGGCCGGCCGGCCGCCGGGCACGGCGAGTGCGGTGAGGACGAACAGGGCGACCAGGACACCGGCGGCGGCAGCGAATGCGCGCCCGTAGCCGTCGACCAGACCGGCGGAGGTGGCGAGGTCACCGGCGACGGCGGTGAGCCCGGCGACGCCGAGGGCCGCGCCGATCTCGTGTCCGGTCATCATCAGCCCGCTCGCCACGCCGGAGCTCTCGCCCGGCACGTCGCCCATCGCGGCGACCGCGATCGCCACGAACATCGGCCCCACGCCCGCGCCGACGAGCAGGAGGCCGGGCAGCACGTCGGCGGCGTAGGAGGTGCCGCCGGCGTTCGCGGCCAGAAGGAGCGCGCCGCCGGCCATGACGACCAGGCCGCCGAGGACCAGCGTGCGGGCACCGACCCGGCCGACCACCTTCGACGCGGCGGTGGCGGCGAGGGTGATCGCGCCGGCCAGGGGCAGGAACTCCAGGCCGGCCACGACCGGCGAGGCTCCGACGACGTCCTGCAGGTACAGCGAGGTCAGGAAGACGGCGCCGACCACCACGCCGGTGACGCCGGCCATGACCGCCGAGGCGGAGACCAGCGACCGGATGCGCCAGGTCGCCGGGGGCACGAGGGGATCGGTGGTGCGCCGCTCGAACCGGGCGAAGGCGGTCAGCAGCACCGCGGCGGCGGCCAGCGCGAGCCAGGTGCGGGGCGCCGTCCAGCCGGCCGAGCGGGTGGCCTCGATGCCGGACACCAGGGCCAGCAGCCCGCCCACCAGGGTCAGCGCGCCCGGCACGTCGAGCCGGCGCAGCGCCCCCGCCCGGGAGGCGCCCCGGGCCACGGCGCGCAGGGTGCCGAGGACGACGGCGACGCCGATCGGCACGTTGACGAAGAACACCGCCCGCCAGCCCAGTGCGCTGGTCAGCGCCCCGCCGAACAGCACGCCGGCGGCGATGCCGAGGCTGCCGACGGTGCCCCACACGGCGAGCGCCGTCTGCCGCTGCCTGCCGGCGTAGGCGGTCATGACGATCGACAGCGCCGCGGGGGTGAGCAGCGCGGCGCCGGCTCCCTGCGCGGCGCGGGAGACGACCAGCATCCACGGGGCCTGGGCGAGCGCGCTGGTCAGGGAGGCGGCGGTGAACAGGCCGACGCCGGTGAGGAACGCCCCCCGGCGGTCGATCAGGTCCGCGATGCGACCGCCGAGCAGGAGCAGGCCGCCGGAGAGCAGCACGTAGGCGCTGACGGTCCACTGGTAGTCCGCGGCCGAGAGGTGCAGACCGCGGCTGATCGACGGCAGTGCGACGTTCACCACGGAGACGTCGAGGATCACCATCACCTGCGCGGTGATCATCAGACCGAAGACGGTCCACGGCCGGCGCGGCTCGTCGACGGTGGGCACGGTCGGGTGGGCTGACGGGTGCGGGTGGGCGGGCGCCGCCGGTCCGGCGGCGGAGTGGGTCGTCACGGGTTCCCTCCTCGGGAGGCAGGTCCGGGTGTGCCGCCACCGTCCGGCGTGGCGGAGTCCGGTCGCGCCGGTGGTTCCGCCGGGATGGCCTGCCCGCGGGCGACGACCCGTCCGGCCGGGAACCGCGCGGGGAAGGCGGCTCGGTTCCGTCCGGTGGCGCACTAGGGTCTCGGCGTGCTCTCCGGCAGGGACTCCGAGCGGGCAGCCATCGCCGCACTGGTGGACGAGGCGTGGGCCGGCCGGGGCGGGGCGCTGGTGCTGGTCGGACACCCGGGGGTGGGCAAGTCGGCGTTGTTGCGCGACACGGTGGCCCGGGCCGACGGCATGACGGTGCTCCGCACGCAGGGTCTGGAGTCGGAGTCCCCGCTGGCGTTCGCCGCGCTCCACCGTCTGCTGCGCCCGGTCGTGGCCGACTGTGCGCACCACCTGCCGCAGCCGCAGGCCCGGGCGCTGCGGGCGGCCTTCGGTGAGGTCGACGACGGCCCCGGCGACCGCTTCCTGGTCTTCCTGGCCGCGTTGAACGTCCTCGCCGACGCCGGACAGCGCCGCCCGGTGCTCGCCGTCGTCGACGACGCCCACTGGCTCGACGACGCGTCCGCCGCGGCGCTGCTGTTCGTGGCCCGGCGACTCCAGGTGGAGCGGGTCGCCCTCCTGTTCACCGCCCGCGACGCCGACGTGCGCACCTTCGACAGTGGTGACCTGCCCCGCCTCGCCGTCGGGGCCCTCGACGCCCAGGCCGCCGGTGACCTGCTCTCCGCCCGCGCCGGGGTCCCCGTCCCCCCGGAGGTGCGCGACGCGCTGGTCGCGAGCACCGGCGGCAACCCCCTGGCGCTCGTGGAGCTCGCCGGGGCCCTGACGCCGGAGCAGCTGTCCGGCCGGGTGCGGTTGCCGACCCGGCTGCCGCTGACCGAGGGCGTGGAGCGGGCCTTCCTCGACCGCTACCGGCGGCTGCCGGAGCAGGCCCGGACGGTTCTGCTGGTCACGGCCGCCGACGACTCCGGTCAGACGCGGGTGGTGCGGCAGGCGGCCGCCTCCCTGGGAGCCGGTGAGGACGCACTGCAGGTGGCCGAGCGCTCGGGGCTGCTCCAGGTCCGCGACGCCGCCGTCGACCTCCGGCACCCGCTGGTGCGCTCGGCGGTGTACGGCGCCGCCACCAGCACCGAGCGCCGACGGGCCCATCGAGCCCTGGCGGCCGTGCTGACCGGCCCTGACGAGGCCGACCGGCGCGCCTGGCACCTCGCCGCCGCCGTCGAGGAGCCGGACGAGGCCGTGGTCGCCGAGCTCGACGCCGCCGCCGAGCGGGCCCGGGCGCGAGGAGGTCTGGAGGCGGCCGCGTCCGCCTGGGAACGCGCCGCCGAGCTCTCACCGGCCGGGAACGCCCAGGCCGAGCGGCTCTACGCCGCCGCCCGCTCCGCCTGGCTGGCCGCCCGACCCGCCCGGGCCCGGGCGCTGGTCGACGCCGCCGCGGCGCAGGCGCGTGACGCGCTGCTGCTCGCGGACGTCCTCCGGCTCCGGGCGCGCATCGAGTGGAACACCGGCTCGCTGCACGCCGGGCAGCGGATGGTGCTCCAGGCCGCCGCCGAGGTGGCGCCGCACGACGCGCAGCGTGCGCGGGAGATGGCCATGTTCGCCGCGGCGCTGGCCGCGTTCGGTGCGCGCTCCGGCAGCGCCGTCGCCCCTCCGGCCCTGGTCCCCCGCCCCGGGCCCGACGCGCCGGTGCGCGCCCGGTGCTTCTCCGACCTGCTGCACGGCCTCGACGCCGCCGTCCACGGCGACTGGCAGGGGGCGATGCCGCCGCTGGAGGAGGCCTTCGCCCTCGCCGAGCACCTGGCCGAGGAGGACCTGGACCTGCTGCCCAACCTGGGCATCGCCGCGATGTACCTGGGCGACGACGCGTTGACCCGGCGCTACCACGAGCAGCTGCTGACCCGGGCGCGCAGCACCGGCGCCGTGCTGATGATCCTCTACTCGCTGGCCCGGCTCGGCTTCGCGGAGGTGGCCACCGGGCGGTGGACCGCGGCCCGCGCCGCGGCCGCCGAGGCGCTGCCATTGGCCGACCAGTCCGGGCACCGGGGGCTGGCCGCCCTGCCGACCGCGTGGCTGGCGTTGCTGGCCGCGCTGCGGAGCGACGGGGCGGTGGACCGGTACCTCGCCGACGCGGAGCGGATCTGCGCCGATCACGCGCTCGGCATCCTGGCCGAGGTGGTGCCCGACGTGCTGCGGTGGGCCCGTGGCGTGCGCGACGCGGCCGATCCGGCCGCCGCGCTGCACCAGCTGGAGCAGATCCGCCATCCGATGACCCGCCGGCTGGCCGCCACGGACCGCATCGAGGCCGCCGTGCGGGCCGGGCGGCCGCACCCGGCTCACGCCTGGGTGGAGGAGCTGGCCGGCTTCGCCGAGGCCACCGGCTCCGCCTGGGCCTCCGCCGTGGCCGAGCACGGCCGGGCGCTGCTCACCGACGGCCCCGAGGCCGAGCGCCACTTCGAGCAGGCCCTCGCCGCGCACGCCAAGAGCGACCGCCCGCCCGACCGGGCCCGCACCCAGCTGGCGTACGGCGCCTTCCTGCGCCGCTCCCGCCGCCGGGTCGACGCCCGGCCTCACCTGCGCGCCGCCCTCGAGACGTTCGAGGACCTCGGCGCGCAGCCGTGGGCCGAGCGCGCCCGGCAGGAGCTGCGCGCGTCCGGCGAGACCGCCCGCCGTCGCGACGCGTCCACGGTCGTGGACCTCACCCCGCAGGAACTGCAGGTGGCCCGGTTGGTGCGTCAGGGCCTGGCCAACCGGGACGTCGCCGCGCAGCTGTTCGTCAGCCCGCGCACCGTCGACTTCCACCTGCGCAACGTGTTCGCCAAGCTGGGCGTCACCAGTCGCACCGAGCTGGCCGCCCACCCGCTCGACTGACGCCCGCGTCGGCGGCCGGGACCCACCCGGCGGTCTCGCCGGTGCGACGGGAGCTCCGCAGCGCTCGGTACGGTCGGCGCCGTGCTGGCCGGACGGGACGCCGAGCGTGCGCGGATCGCCGCCCTGCTCGACGGCGCACGCGCCGGGACCGGGGGTGCGCTGGTGGTCCGCGGCGTCGCCGGGGCCGGCAAGTCGACGCTGCTGGCCGAGGCGGTGGACGCCGCCGCGGGCATGCGGGTGCTGCGCACCTCGGGCGTGGAGTCGGAGTCGCCGCTGGCCTTCGCCGCCCTGCAGCGGCTGCTGTGGCCACTGCGGACGCTCCTCACCGGGCTGCCGGCGCCCCAGCAGGCCGCGCTCGGTGCCGCCCTCGGCGAGGCGGCCGGTGAGGGCGAGCGCTTCCTGGCGTTCCTCGGCACGCTGAGCCTGCTCGCCGACGCCGCCGAGGACTCCCCCGTGCTGGCCGTCGTCGACGACGCCCACTGGCTCGACGACGCCTCGGCCGCGGCGCTGCTGTTCGTCGCCCGCCGGCTGCAGGCCGAGCGGGTGGCCGTGCTGTTCGCCGCCCGCGACGGCGACGCCCGCCGCTTCGACGCACCCGACCTGCCCGCCGTCGTCCTCGGCGGCATGGCCGGGGCGGACGCCGAGGCGGTGCTGTCCGCGCGGGCCGGCGCCACGGTGGACCCGGCGGTGCGCGACCGGCTGGTGGCGGCCACCGGCGGCAACCCGCTGGCGCTGGTCGAGCTGGCCGGGGTGCTCACCCCCGAGCAGCTGGCCGGGCGGTCGCCGCTGCCCACGCAGCTGCCGCTGACCGGTGGGGTGGAGCGGGGCTTCCTGGACCGCTACCGGCGGCTCGGCGAGCCGGCGCAGCGGTTGCTGCTGCTGGCCGCGGCCGACGACACCGCCCGGCTGACGGTGGTCCGGGCCGCGGCGGAGCACCTCGGAGCCGGTGACGACGCCCTCGACGAGGTGGAGCGCGCCGGGCTGCTGCACGTCGACGGGGACGTGCTCGCCCTCTACCACCCGCTGGTGCGCTCCGCGGTCTACCGGGCCGCCACCAGCGCGCAGCGCCGCGCGGCACACCGCGCCCTGGCCGCGGCGGTCGGCCCCGACGCGGACCGCCGGGCCTGGCACCTGGCCGCCGCCGCCGACCGGCCGGACGAGACCGTCGTCGCCGCCCTCAACGACGTGGCCGAGCGCGCCGCCACCCGCGGTGGCCACGAGGCGGCGGCCGCCGCGTGGGCCCGCGCCGCCGAGCTCACCACCGCGGGCGCGGCCCGTGGCCGGCGGCTGTACACGGCCGCGTCGTCGGCCTGGCTGGGGGCGCACCCCTCCCAGGCCACGGCGCTGGCCGCCGCGGCCGCGGCCGAGCCGCTCGAGCCGCGGGTGCGGGCGCGGCTGCTGACCCTGCAGGGGCAGATCGAGTGGAACACCCGCTCGCTCGACGACGGCTACGACCTCGTCCTGCAGGCCGCCCGGGTCGCCGCCGAGGCGGACGAGGCGATGGCGCAGGAGCTGGCGATGCTCGCCGCCTCACTGGCCGCCTTCGGTGCCCGGTCGCCCCGGGACGTCGACCCGGCCGCGCTGGTCCGCCCCCCGGCACCGGACGCGCCGCCCCGCGTGCGGGCGGCCTCCGCCCTGCTGCGCGGGTTCCGCGCCACCGCCTGCCGGGACTGGGCCACCGCCGCCGAGTGCTTCCGCGGCGCCTTCGCCCTCACCGACGCCGACCCGGTCGACGACCACGTGCTGCAACCCAACCTGGGGGTCGCGGCGATGCTCGTCGACGACGACGAGCGGGGTCTCCGGCTGCACGCCGAGCAGCTGACCGCCGCCCGCCGCGCGGGCGCGCTCACCATGGTCGAGCACGCCCTCACCCGGGGGGCGCAGTTCCAGATCGCCACCGGCGACTGGGCCCAGGCCGCCGGCGCCGCGACCGAGGCGCTGGCGCTGACCGCCGGCACGGGACACCCCGGCCTGACCGCGCTGCCGACCGCCGAGCTCGGGCTGCTGGCCGCCCTGCGCGGGGACGACGCCGCCGACCGCCTCCTGGCCGAGGCGACCGCGATCCGGGAGGCGCACCCGGTCGGGCTCGCGGACTTCCTCGTCGCCGACCTGGTGCGCTGGGCACGGGGCCTCCGCGCCCGGCAGCCGGCGTCGGCCCTGTACCACCTCGAGCAGATCAGCTCACCCGGATACCGCCGCATGGCCGCGCTCGACCGGCTCGAGACCGCGGTCCGCGCCGGCCGCGAGGACCTCGCCCGCACCTGGCTGGGCGAGCTGGAGGACTTCGCCGCGGGCACCGGCGCCCCGGCCGCGCGCGCCGTCGTCGAGCACGGTCGCGCCCTGCTCGCCGGGGACGACGCCGCCGAGGAGCACTTCCGGCGTGCCCTGGACGCGCACGCCGCGTCGCTGCGGACGCCCGCCCGGGCCCGCACCGAGCTGGCCCTCGGCGAGCACCTGCGCCGTGCACGGCGCCGGGTGGACGCCCGGGAGCACCTGCGCACCGCGCTGTCGCTGTTCGAGGAGCTGGACGCGACCCCGTGGGCCGAGCGGGCGGCGCAGGAGCTGCGTGCGTCCGGGGAGACCGCGCGGCGCCGCGACGTCTCCACGACCACCGAGCTGACCGCGCAGGAACGTCAGGTGACGGCCCTGGTCCGGCAGGGCCTGTCCAACCGGGACGTCGCGGCACAGTTGTTCGTCAGCCCGCGCACCGTCGACTTCCACCTGCGGAACGTGTTCAGCAAGCTCGGGGTGGCCTCCCGCGCCGAGCTCACCGCCCTCCCGCTGGACTGACGCGCGGCTGCCCGGCTCCCGGGGACGGCGGGGAACCCGGTGGTTCTCCCGGCGTGACGCCTCCCGTCCGCTCCTAGCGTCCGGCGCAGAGCCAGCCCGGACCGAGGAGCCTCCACGACCAGCACCGCCGCGCACGCTCACCGCGGCCTCGGCTGACCGCACCGCCCGTCCCCTCCCCCACCCCTGCCAGGAGCCGTCATGCCCACCCCCGTCCCCACCGACCGGTCCGTCGACGTGCTCGTGATCGGTGCCGGCCAGGCCGGTCTCGCCATCGGCCACCACCTCGCCCGCCGCGACGCGGACCTCCTGCTGCTCGACGCCGGACCCGAGGTCGGCCACTCGTGGCGCTCCCGCTGGGACTCGCTGCGGCTGTTCAGCCCCGCCCGGTACGACTCGCTGCCCGGCCTCCCGTTCCCCGCTCCCGCGGACACCCACCCGAGCAAGGACGACGTCGCCGACTACCTGGCCGCCTACGCCCGGCGCTTCGCCCTGCCGGTGCGGACGAACTCCCCGGTGCTGCGGTTGCACCGCGACGGCGACGGCGGCTTCACCGCGACCACGCCGACCGGGACGGTGCGCGCCGAGCAGGTCGTCGTCGCCACCGGGCCGTTCCAGACCCCGCACGTCCCGGCTCTGGCCCAGCAGGTGGACCCGGCGGTACCGCAGCTCCACAGCGCCGGGTACCGCAACCCGACCCAGCTGCCCGGCGACGGCCGGGTGCTCGTCGTCGGCGGCGCCAACTCCGGCCTGCAGATCGCCGCCGAGCTCGCCGCCACCCAGCCCGTCACCGTCGCCGTCGGCACCCGGCCGACCGAGCTGCCGCAGCGCATCGCCGGCCGTGACCTGTTCACCTGGCTGGACACGGTCGGGTTCTTCACCGTGCCCGCGCACACCCGCATCGCCCGCCGGCTGCGCGCCCGCGGTGACCTGGTCATCGGCACCCGCACCCGCGACCTGCGCCGCCGCGGCATCGACCTGCGACCCCGGCTCACCGCGGTCACCGGACGCACCGCCCGCTTCGCCGACGGCACCACCCTCGACGTCGACGCGGTCGTGTGGGCGACCGGGTACCGCAGCGACCACTCGTGGCTGCACGTGCCCGGCGTGGTCGTCGACGGGCAGGTCCGGCACGACGCCGGGGTCACCGCGGTGCCCGGGCTGTACTTCCTGGGGTTGCCGTGGCAGACGTGCCGCGGCTCGGCGCTGCTGGGCTTCGTCGGCGCGGACGCCGCCACCCTGTCCGACCGCATGGCCGCCGACGCGCGCGGGTCGCGGCCGCAGGCCGCACCCGGCCGTGGAGAGCCCGAGATCCCGGCGGTCACGCCGGCGTGACGCCTCCCCCGCGTCACCGTCCCGGGTGGGGACCTCGGAGGCGGCCGAGGTGGTCGTGGACCATGCGGATGGCGACCGCGCCCTCCCCGACCGCGGAGGCCACCCGCTTCACCGACCCGTGCCGGACGTCGCCGACGGCGAACACGCCGGGCACGCTGGTCTCGAACTCGCGGACCTCACCGCCGGCGGGGCCGCCGCGCCGGTCGGCGCCGGTCAGGACGTGGCCGGTGCCGTCCCGGTCGATCGCACCGGGCAGCCAGTCGGTGTGCGGCTCGGCGCCGATCAGCACGAACAGGCCCGCGGCGGGGACCGTCTCGGTGTCCCCGCCGTCCCCGTCGCGCACCACCAGGTGGGTCAGCCGCCCCTCACCGCTGCCGCCGACCGCCTCGGCGCCGTGGCGGACGGTGACGTTGGGCGCCGCGTCGATCTCGCGGACCAGGTAGTCGGACATGGTCGCGGCCAGTGAGGCGCCGCGCACCAGGAGCGTCACCCGCCGGGCGTAGCGGGCCAGGTGCAGCGCGGCCTGCCCCGCCGAGTTGGCCCCTCCGACGACGTACACCTCCTCCCCCGCCATCGCCTGCGCCTCCGGTGCCGCGGCGCCGTAGAAGACCCCCGCCCCGACGAGCGCGTCCAGGGACGGGACGCCGAGCCGCCGGTAGGTCACCCCGGTGGCGAGGACGACGGCCCGGCTGGTGACGGCGCTGCCGTCGCTCAGCGAGACGACGAGGCCGTCGCCCGAGGTCTCCAGGCCGACCGCGCGCGGTCCGTAGACGAACTCCGCGCCCAGCAGCCAGGCCTGCTCGTAGGCCCGCTGCGCCAGGTCGGCGCCGGGGATGCCGCGGGGGAAGCCCAGGTAGTTGCGGATGAGCGAGCTGGTGCCGGCCTGCCCACCCATCGCCTCGGCCTCCAGCACGACCGTGCGCAGCCCCTCGGAGGCGCCGTAGACCGCCGCGGCCAGCCCCGCGGGGCCCGCACCGACGACCGTGACGTCGTGGGGCCGCGGGTCCGGCCGGGTCCTGACGCCGAGCGCGTCGGCGATCTCGAGACCGGACGGGTCCTCGAGGACCCGTCCGTCGAAGAGGACGACCACCGGCAGGCGGGCGGCCGGCCGGCCCACCTCCCGCAGCAGCGCCCGGCCCTCCTCGGACGCCACGTCGTGGAAGCCGTAGGCCACGCTGTTGCGGCTGAGCAGGTCCCGGATCTCGTGGGAGCGCGCCGTCCAGCGCTCCCCGACCACCCGGGCCGCCAGGAACCGCGGCCGGTTCGGCAGCGCCCACTGGTACAGGAACTGCCCGATCGCCTGGTGGAAGTGCTCGTCCCCGGGCTGCCAGGGCTTGGTGACCCAGTCGATCTGCCGCAGCACCGACACCGGCAGCACGGGGGCGGTCGACCGGTCGTGCCAGGTGATCAGCACCGACCGTCGCGCCTCCGGGTGCAGCGCCCGCACGCGGTCGAGGAACTCGACGCCGGTCATCCCGGGCATCCACTGGTCGGCGAGGACCAGCGCCACCTCCCCGCCCGCCGCCCGCACCCGCGCCAGGTCGCCGAGCGCCTCCTCCGCCGAGGTGAGGCAGCGGACGTCGTAGTCGGTGCCGTAGCGCTTGGTCAGCTCCTCCTGCACCGGACGCAGCGCGGCCGGGTCGTCGTCCACCGCCATCAGCACGGGCCTGTCCATCGCGTCCCCTCCGCCGGTGACCGCGCAGTGTGCCGCAGGCCGGTTCGCGCGTGGGGTGGGTGCTCGGCCCCCGCCACGGCAGGAGGCCCCGCGGTCGCCGACCACGGGGCCTCCGTGCGTCCTCGGAGCGGCCTGACGTCAGCCGCTGCGATCAGGCGGCCGTCGCGCGGGCGGCCTCCTCGATCAGCCGAGCGACGACGTCGGGCCGGGAGACGGTCACGGCGTGCGACGCATCGACCTCGACGGTGTGCGAGTTCGCCCGCTCGGCCATGAACCGCTGGGCCCCGGCCGGGACGGCCAGGTCCTGGAGCGTGACCAGGGTCCAGGACGGGACGGTCCTCCAGGCCGCCTTCGTCGCCTTGTCCGCGAGCGCGTCGCCGGTGATCGGCCGCTGCGTGACGGCCATCAGCTCGGCGACGTCCGCCGGCACGTCGGCGGCGAAGACCGGCCGGAACCTCTCCTGCTCGATGTAGAGGTCGTCGACGGTCTGCCCGTCGGGACCCTGCACGGGCACCGGGCGCAGCGCCGACCCCAGCTCGTTGCCCGGGAACCTCCCGGCCAGTTCACCGGTGCTCTCCCCCTCGTCGAGCAGGAAGCTGGCGACGAAGACCAGCGCCCTCACCTGCGGGAGCCCCGCGGCCGCCTCGCTCACCACGCTGCCGCCGTACGAGTGGCCGGCCAGGACGACCGGCCCGTCCACGCTCTCCAGGACGTCGCGCAGGAGCGCGGCGTCGCCGTGCAGCGAACGGAGCGGGTTGGCCACCCCGATCACCGGATGGCCGTCCCGCCGGAGCCGGGCGATCACGCCGTTCCAGCTCGACGAGTCGGCGAACGCCCCGTGGACCAGCACCACCGTGGGCGGGGCGGTGCGGGTCTCGAGCGTGCTGCTGGTCATGGCTCCTCCTCATCGGTCAGGCGGGCGCTCCGACGTCGCCCGTCCGGTGGCACCTCTCCTGCGTCCCCCGCCAACGCCTCTGGTATGCGATATATTGCATGCAGGGATGATGGGCAGGAAGGGTCTCCTCCGGGCTTCCTCGTTCCGCCTCGTCCCGCCGTCCGTGCGCCCGGTACCGCCAGGAGGTCCACCCGTGCCGATCCCCCCGACGAGCCCCGGGGTCGACCGCGGCCTGCTGCGCGACGACGTCTACCGCCGCCTGCGCGACGCGATCGTCGACGGCACGTTCACCCCCGGCGAGCAGCTCAGGGACCTGGAGCTCGCCGCCTGGCTCGGCGTCAGCCGGACGCCGGTCCGCGAGGCGCTGCTGCGCCTCGCGCACAGCGGGCTGGTCCTGGCCCGGCCGGGCCGGTCGACGGTCGTGAGCCCGCTCGACGTCCGCGCGGTCCGGGACGCCCGCGACGTCGTCGCGGCGATGCACGAGCTCGCCGTCCGGGAGGCCGTCCCCGTCCTCACCGAGGCGGACCTGGCCGCCATGCGCGACGCCAACCGCCGGTTCGCCGCCGCCGTCGACTCCGGGAACGTCGAGTCCGCCCTCCGGATCGACGACGAGCTGCACGGCGTCCTGGTGCGCATCTCCGGCAACCGGGCGCTCGCGACCGTCCTCGAGCAGTTCACGCCCACGGTGCGCCGTGCGGAGCGGTTGCGGTTCGGCTCCCTCCGCGGCCGGGCGTCGGTCACCCGGCACGACGAGCTGATCCGGCTCTGCGCCGCCGGTGACGTCGAGGGCGCGGCCGCCGTCGCGTACGACACCTGGCACAGCCTGCCGAGCGCCGGGGCGTGACCGCCGGACGGCGGTCGTCACGGGGCGATGACCAGCCCCGCGACGAGGTCGCCGTCCATCGTGAAGCGGTAGCGGAGGTCGACGACGCCGCCGGGGAAGTCGCCCTCCAGCCGGTGGGTGGCGACCCAGTGCGCGTCGTCGACGCGCTCGGCACCGACGAGCTCGGTGGTGTAGCTGAACCCGGCGCCGGCCCCGGACAGGAAGCGCCGGATCTCCTCGGTGCCCCGGTGGGTCCTGCCCTCGTCGACGACCACCGCGGTCGGGGTGAAGGCGCGCAGCGCGACGTCGGCCTCCCGGGCCCGGTGCGCGGTGAGGAAGCCGCGGATCGTCGCGGGCAGCTGGTCGGGCCGGATGCCGGTCGGTGTGGTCACGCCCCGACGGTGCACCCTCCCCCTGGGGGAGGGTCGAGCGGTGGACCCTCCCCCAGGGGGAGGGTGCACAGTGCTCCGGTGCTGGCGATCGGCGAGTTCTCCCGGCTGACCCACCTCAGCGTGCGCACCCTGCGCCGGTACCACGACGCGGGCCTGCTCGAGCCGGCGACCGTGGACGAGGCCACCGGCTACCGCTACTACAGCGCGGACCAGATCCCGACCGCCCAGGTCGTCCACCGCCTGCGCGAGCTCGACGTCCCCCTGTCCGACGTCCAGCGCATCCTGCGCTCCCCCGACCCGGGCGCCCGTGCCGCGCTGGTCTCCGAGCACCTGCAGCGGCTGGAGTCCGAACTGGACCGCACCCGGGCCGCGGTGGCGTCGCTGCGCCGGCTGCTGCGACCGGAGCCGGCCCCGCTCGACGTCGAGGTGCGCGCGGTGCCGGCCACGACCGTGGCCGCGGTCGAGGACGACGTGACGCACGACCAGCTCCTCCCCTGGTACGCCGGCGCCACGGCCGAGCTGGACGCCGTGGTCGGCGAGCCGACCGGCGTCCCCGGAGGGCTGTACGACAACGCGCTCTTCGAGGCCGGCCGCGGGCACGCGCTCGTGTACCGGCCGACGGCCCGGCCGCCGAGCAGCGGCCGCGTGCACCCGGTGACCCTGCCGGCCGTCGAGCTGGCCGTCACCACCCACGTCGGCGAGCACCACGACATCGACGTCACCTACGGCGAGCTGGGGACCTGGGTGGTGGCCAACGCCCTCGCGGTGGCCGGGCCGGTGCGGGAGACCTACCTGGCCGGCCCGCGCGACACCCCCGACCCGTCGGCCTGGCGGACCGAGATCGGCTGGCCGGTCTTCCGCGTGGCCGCGCGCTGACGGTCACCCGCGCGGCGTCAGGCCCCGCCGCAGCTCCTCCAGGGCCTGCGCGAGGCCGACCCGGGGCACCCAGCCCCACCTCCGCGCGCGGTCGGTGAGCAGCTGCCCGGTCCACACCGGCTCGTCGGTCCACTCCGGGGCGACGCCCAGCGCGTCGGTCACCGCGCCGAGGTAGTCCCGCCACGTCGCGGGCTCACCGGCGACGATGACCGGGGTCGTGCCGCCGGCCACGGGGCCCCGCTCCGGGTCGTCGGACGTCGCGACGGCACCGGTGGCGACGTCCGCGACGAAGGCCGCCAGGTCCTCGACGTGCACCCAGGGCCAGGTCTGCGACGGGTCGGCCCGGCGGTCCCCGCCGTCGCGGATCCCCCGCGGTCGCAGCGTGTTCCACACCGAGGTCTCGCCGGTGCCCAGGACCGCCGGCGGGCGGACCAGCACGGTCGTGAGCCCGCCGACCTGTGCCAGCGCGGCGTCGGCGGCGTTCTTGGTGTCGGGGTAGTCGCCGCTGCCCTCGGGCAGGAGGGGGCCGTCCTCGGCGATGTCCCCGACGCCGGCCGAGCGGTCGTAGACCCCCGCCGTGGAGAGGTGCACCAGCCGGGCGACGCCGGAGTCGCGGGCGGCCCGGGCGAGGACCGCCGTGCCCTCGACGCCGACCCGGTGCTGGACCTCCCGCGGCGAGCCCATCGGGTGGACCGTCGTGACGACCGCGTCGGCGCCCCGGGTCACCGCGCGGGCGAGGGACTCGTCGGCGAAGTCGCCGACGTGCTCGGTGACCCCGTCGAGCGCGGGCGCGCCGCCGGCGCGGCGGACCACGGCGCGCACCCGCGCCGACCGCTCGACGAGCGCCCTGCACACCGCGGTGCCCACCAGGCCGTTCGCACCGGTCACCACGACGACGGGAGAGACGGGGGCCATGTCGCCCACCCTGTCAGCGAGCCCCCGACGGCGCTCGTCGGTGGGCCCCTCACGACGAGAGGTAGCGGATCACCGCCAGCACCCGGCGGTGGTCGTCGTCGCTGGGCGCCAGGCCGAGCTCGTCGTAGATGTGGGACGTGTGCTGCACGACCGCCCGTTCGGTGACGGACAGGGTCCGGGCGATCGACGCGTTGGTCCGCCCCTCGGACATCAGGGCGAGCACCTGCTGCTGGCGGGGGGTCAACCGGTCGAGCGCACCGTGGTGCCCCCTGGCGCGGGCGACCATGAGGCTCACGACCTCGGGGTCGAGGACGGTGCCGCCGGCAGCGATGCGGCGGATGTCGTCGGTGAACGTGTCGACGTCGGCGATCCGCTGCTTGAGGAGGTAGCCGACGCCCGACGAGCGGTCGCCCAGCAGCTCGACGGCGTAGGCGCGCTGGAGGTGCTGCGACAGCACGAGGACGGCGGTCCCGGGGTGCTCCCGGCGGATCCTCACCGCCGCGCGCAGGCCCGCGTCCTTGCGGTCGGGGGGCATCCGGATGTCGGTGACGACGACGTCGGGAGCGTGCTCCTCCGTGCTGCGGACCAGCTCGTGGGCGTCCCCGACCGCGGCGACGACGTCGAACCCGGCCGCCTGCAGCACGTGCGTGAGCCCGGTGCGCAACAGCGCCTCGTCCTCGCCGATCACGACCCGCACGGCAGCTCCACCAGCAGCCGGGTGCCCCCGCCGGCCGGGCTGTCGACGGTGAACCGGCCACCGAGGGCGTCGACACGGTCGGCGAGGCCGCGCAGCCCCACCCCACCCTCCTGGGTCGCACCGCCGACGCCGTCGTCGGTCACGCCGATGACGAGCCGCGCCGGCGCGTGCTCGAGCGTCACGGTCAGGGTGGCGGCCGCGGCGTGCTTGACCGCGTTCGTCAGCGCCTCCGCGACCACGAAGTAGGCCGTCCTCTCGACCGTCGCCGGCAGGCGCCCGTCGACCTCGGCCACCGCCAGCCGGGTGGGCAGCGGCACGCGGTCGACCAGGTCCTCGATCGCCGCGGTCAGGCCCCGCTCGACGAGGGCGGCCGGCATCAGGGCGTGCACGATCCCCCGGAGGTGCCGGGCGGCACCGTCGATGCCGACACGGAGGCGCGTCGCCGCGCCGGGGAGATCGGCCGCCCCGTCGACGTGCGCCAGCTGCTGTGCCTCCAGGGCGAGCAGGACGAGCTCCACCTGCAGACCGTCGTGCAGGTCCTGGGCGATGCGCTGCCGCGCCCGGTCGCCGGCCTCGACGAGGCGGGCGCGCGACCGCCGGAGGTCGGCGTGGCTGGCCCGCAGCTCGGCCGTCAGCCGGTCGTGGTCGATGGCGAGGGCGGCCACCTGCCCCGCCCCGCGGACCAGCTCGGCGTCGTCGACCACCGTCGTGTCGTAGACGACGGCGCCGATCCGTCGCGACCCGAGCTCGATGTCGACCAGGTCGCGGTGCTCGCCCAGCGCCGACGCGTCGAACGGTGCGCCGCTCCCGTCCACGAGCGTGCGCCCGTCGCGCGAGGCGTAGACGACCTGCAGCGACGGGTCCCCGAGGACCCGCCCGAGGGCCTCGGCGAGCCGCTCCGGGGTGGCGGCGGGCGAGGCCACCCAGGCACCGAGCTCCTGGATCTCGGCGGTCCTCGCGAACCCCCCGCGCAGCACCGCCGCCGCGAGGGCGACGGGCACCCCGGCGAGCAGTCCGATCTGGAGCCCGACCACCTGCACGGGCGAGAGACCGGCGGACGGACCCAGGAGAGGACCCAGCGGCGTCGCCAGGACGGCCAGGATCCCGTAGGCGTACAGCGGCAGCAGGACCCTCCGTTGGCCGGGCGTCGCGGTCCGCAGCCGCCCGGCGAGCACACCCGCCGTCATGAGCATGACGACCATCCCGGCGGCCCGCTGGAGCCAGGTCCCGGCGGAGAGCAGGTCCACCCGGTGGCCGACGGAGAGCACGCCGCCCGGGCTGGCACCCGCGTCGAAGAGGTAGGTCGGGACCTGCAGGACGAGGGACACCCCGAAGGCCCCCACCACCGTCAGGCGGGAGGTGCGCGAGCGGAGGCGGCCGGACGGGAAGGCGTGCAGCAGCCAGACGGTCACGGCGAGCGGGGTGGTGGCGAGCACGACACCGACCGCCACCAGGACGGGTGTCCCGGTGTTGGCGAGGGCGGCCACGAACCACGAGAGAGCCCCGATGACCATGATCGGGCCGGTCCGGTTGCTCGGCCGGCGGCGCCACGCCTCGAGCCCCGCGGCCAGGTGGACGAGCCCCCCGGCCGGGAACAGGGCGAGCAGCCACCACCCGGCGCCACCCCGGTCGGCGAACAGGGCGATCTCGACGCCGGCGACGACGGCACCGGACGCGCCGATCAGCGCGAGGCCCACCATCAGCGCCCGGGCCAGCGGCGACCGGACACCGCCCCGATGCGCCACCGGTGCAGCATGGCACCGGCGACGTGCGCCCGGTGCGGCGTCGCACCGGCCACGACTCCCGCCGGACCCTGTACCCAGGTCCAGGTGAGCGGGCCACCCCGGTCCATTGGCCGGCGGTCGCGACCTCGCCAGGGTCGGCTACGCCCCCGGACCGGCTCCCCTCGGAAGGTCGACCATGACAGCTGCAGAGCGCTCGTGCGGGTCGCGTCGTCCCCGGTCGGCCGGCTCGCTGACCGCCTCGATCGCGGCCACGGCGGCCGCGCTGCTGGTCGTGGCCCCCGCCCCGGCGCACGCGTCGCCCGGGAACGCGACGGCGTCGTCGGGGGTCCCGGCGTACGCCGTGGCCGTGCAGCCCGAACTCGACCGGATCGTGCGGGACCTGGCGGTCACCGGCGCCGTCGTCCTGGTGCGGTCCCCCGAGCTGGGCGACTGGGCCACCACGACGGGCACCCGGACCTGGCACGGCACCGAGCCGGTCTCGCTCGCCGACCACGTCCGGATCGGCAGCAACACCAAGACCTGGACCGCCACGGTGGTCCTGCAGCTGGTCGACGAGGGCAGGATCGGCCTGGACGACCCGGTGTCGCGGTACCGCCCCGACGTGCCCAACGGGGAGGACATCACCATCGCCCAGTTGCTCGACATGACCAGCGGCCTGGCCAACTACACCACCGACCTCACGCTGAACGAGCAGATGGACAGCAACCCCGGCCGGGTGTGGGACCCGGAGGAGCTGCTCGCCATCGGCCTCGCCGAGCCGCCCGCCTTCCCCCCGGGCGAGGGGTTCCTGTACTCGAACACCAACACCGTGCTGCTGGGCCTGATCATCGAGCAGCTCACCGGGGTCCCGGTGGAGCAGGCCTTCCAGGACCGGATCTTCGACCCGCTGGGGCTGGACGAGACCTCCTTCCCGGCCCGGACCGACGCGTCGATCCCCGAGCCGCACCCGCGGATGTACACCTTCGGCACGAACGTGGAGACGATCGACAGCCTCGTGCTCCCACCCGAGGTCCAGGCCGCGGCCACCGCCGGGACCCTGGAGCCGATGGACGTCACCGACACCAACCCCTCCTGGGGGTGGACCGCGGGCGCCGGGATCTCCACCGCGGAGGACCTCGCCGACTACGTGGAGGAACTGGTCGACGGGTGCCTGCTCAGCCCGCGGCTGCAGCAGGAGCGGATCGCCAGCGTCCAGCCGGTGGACCCGGACGACCCGGCGAGCCCCGGCTACGGGCTCGGCCTGGCCCGCTTCGGGCCCGTGTACGGGCACACCGGTGAGCTCCCCGGGACCAACTCCTTCATGGGCCACGACCCGGTGCGGGACATCACCGTCGTCACCTGGACCTCCACCGCCCCCGCACCCGACGGCGAGGGCCCGGCCGTCGAGCTCGCCAGGACGGTGATCGACGAGCTCTACGCCGGCTGACCGGCACCCCGGCCGGCCGGGTCCCCACGACGGGGCCCGGCCCCGGGACCCCACCCCGTCCCCTCCACGGGAGGAGCTGTTCCTCGTGCGCCGATGGATGCGACCCGCCGCCCTCGCCCTCGCCCTGCTCGCCGGGGCCGGGACGACCGGCTTCACCGCCACCCCCGAGCACCCGGCGGGGTCCGCTCCCGCCCCGGCCGCGACCCTCGACCCGGACCTCGCCGCACGGATCGACGAACTGGCGCGGGCCGCGCTGACCGACGGCGTCACCGGCGCGGTGGTCGGCATCTCCGACCCGGCCCGTGGGAGCTACCTGCAGGCCTACGGGACCGCGGACACCACGGGGACCCCGATGACCACCGACGTGCACTACCGCATCGCCAGCGTCACCAAGACCCTCACCGCCCAGGCGGTGCTGCGCCTGGTCGACCAGGGGCGGCTGTCCCTCGACGACCGCCTGGACGAGTACGTCCCCGACATCCCCCACGGGGACGAGATCACCATCCGGGACCTCCTGGGCATGCGCGCCGGTGTGTACGACTTCGTCGCGGACGAGGACTTCCTGGCGCGGTACGCCGCCGATCCGCTCCTGCCGGGGTGGTCCCCCTACGACGCGCTCGAGATCATCCGCGCGCACGCCGGCGAGGCCACCCCACCGGGCGAGGCGACCGTGTACTCCAACTCGGAGTACGTGCTGCTCGGGCTGGTCCTCGAGCGGGTCACCGGCCGCTCGGCACAGCAGGTGACCACCTCGGTGATCGAGGAGCTCGGCCTCCCGGAGACGTCGTACCCCACGACCGCGGCCCTGCCGGAGCCGTTCGCCCACGGCTACGTGAACACCGACAGCGAGCTGGCACCGCCGGACCCCGGCGCGGAGGAGCCCCGGGACGTGACGTACAGCAACCCCGAGGTCCCGTTCACCGCCGGCGCGGTCGTCTCCACCGTGCCGGACATGCTCCGCTACGCCGAGCAGCTGGCGACCGGGGCGGGCCTCACCCCGGAGACCGCCCGGCTGCGCCAGGAGTGGACGCCGCTCACCTCGAGCGGCATCCGGGTGCAGTACGGCCTCGGCGTCCTCCGGCTCGGGGACTGGGTCGGCCACAACGGCTCGGTCTTCGGCTACAGCGACGTGGTCTCCCACCTGCCGGAGCAGGGGGCGAGCGTGGTGGTGATGGTGAACGCGGCCGACGGAGAGGCCGTCCCCGCGACCGACCTCTGGGGCGGGATCGTCAGGCTGCTGTACCCCGACAGCCTGCCGACCTGGTGACCGTCCGGGCGTCGCGGTCCGCCGCGACGACGGAGCACGGGCGCCCACCCGACCAGGCCGCCGCACCGCCCCGGCCCCCGCGCGACGACCACCCGCGGCACGCCGTCCGCGACGGCGCGCCCGGCACCCTGGCCCCGCACGCCGCCGGGGGCCACACTCCGTGTCCCGCCCTCCTCCTGGAGCTCGCGATGCTGCGGACCCGGTTGTGCGACCTGCTCGACATCGCCGTGCCGGTGGTGGTCGCGCCGTTCGGGCCCTGGGACGAGACGGCGCTGGCGGTGGAGGTCTGCCGGGCCGGGGCGCTCGGCAGCCTCGGCACCGCGCTGCGCCGGCCGTCGGAGCTGCGCGCGCAGTGGCAGCGGGTGCGGGAGGGCACCGACCGCCCCTTCGCGGTCAACCACACCGGGCGGCCGTTCGACCCCGAGGCGTTCGCGGCCACGCTCGAGTTCGCCCCCGCGGCGATCAGCTTCCACATGGGCGTCCCCGCCGACCTCGTCGCGCGTGCGCACGACGCCGGGATCCGCTGGATCCAGGCGGTCGGCGACGTCCGGGCCGCGGAGGCCGCGCTGGAGGCCGGTGCCGACGTGCTGGTCGCCCAGGGCACGGAGGCCGGCGGCAACGGCGGGTGGGTCGGCAGCCTGGTCCTCGTGCCGGCCGTCGTCGACCTGGCCGGGGACGTGCCGGTGGTCGCCGCCGGCGGCATCGCCGACGGCCGGGGCCTGGCCGCCGCCCTCGCGCTCGGGGCGCAGGGGGCGAGCCTGGGCACCCGCTTCCTCGCCACTCCCGAGATGGGCGTCGACCAGGAGTGGAAGGACCGGATCGTGGCCGCGGACGCCACCGACGCGGTCAAGGTCCCGCACAGCGAGCGGGTGATGCCCCGGTTCACCCTCCCGCAGATCGGGCAGCCGTACGCGCCCCGGGCGCTGCGGACCGAGCTGGTCTCCCGGCTGGAGCGGGCGCCGGAGACGGTCGACCCGGAGCGCGTGGGGCACGAGCTGCGCGCCCGCGTGCGGGCCGGCGGCGGCCACGACCTGCTGCCGTTCGCGGGGCAGTCGGTCCAGCTCGTCCACGACGTCGTCCCGGCCCGCGAGCTGGTCGCCCGCCTCGTCGCCGAGGCCGAGGAGGCCCTGCGGACGGCGGCGGGGGCGGTCACGACCGGGCCGGCACCGCGGCCGCGGACCCCGGCACCCCCGGCCGCGCGGGGACCCGTCGACCAGCGGGCGTGAGGGCGCCGCGACGACGCGGCCCCCGCCGGGACCGGGACCGATGCCCCGGCCCAGCGGAGCGAGCGGCGTGCGGTCAGGGGATCCGGTCCGGTATGCGGCGGCCCTCGATGAGCAGGCACACGTGCTGCAGGCCGGCGATCGACGCCGCCTGCAGCAGGGGCAACCGCACGAACACCGCGCCGAGGGGACCCAGGAACGAGGCGAAGAGCCACACCGAGGTCGCCAGGCACAGCAGGCGCCGGCCGGACCCTCCGCTGTCGACACCGCGCCGGGCGAGGGGCAGGACGCCCAGCCCGAAGGCCGTTCCCAGGACCACCGACAGCAGCGCGGCGCTGCGGGCACCCCCGAGCCAGTCCGCGGGGAGGACGCCCAGCACGGCCGCCGCGATCGCGGCCGACCACCACAGGCGTCCCGCCGGGCGGCCGGTTCCGCGGCCCGGCCGCTCGTAGCAGTCCAGTTCGGTGGGCGGGTGCTCGGCGAGCATCCGGGACCGGTCCTCGTAGACCGCCACGGAGGGGTGGTTCCGCCGGACCCGCGCGGTGAGGTCCACCGGCACGGCGCCCGACAGCCAGAGCGCCTCGATCCGGCAGAACTCGGCGCGCAGCCCACGGGTCCCCGCGACGACGTGACCCCAGCAGGAGACCACGGCGAGGACGTGGCGGCTGCGCGGCTGGTCACCGGCCCACTGCTCCGCGCCGAAGGCGTAGAAGCCGCACGTGCAGTCCGGAGCAGGGCTGGGGTGCGGCGGGCGGTCCCCGTTCAGGCAGCGCGCCTCGTTGGCGCCGTCGTGCCAGGGGTCGGTGGAGAACAGCGGGTAGAGGGCACCGTCCGGACCGATCCGGAAGGTGCGCAGCGCTCTGATCTGGCCCACACGTGGCTCGAAGCCACCGTAGGGATCCACCGCTGCTACTCCACGGGCGAGGGATCCCGGGGCGGCTGGGGTCGCTCCGGGGAGACCGGCTCGAGGGGCGGCTCGGGCACGGGCAGGACCTCGATGCGGCGGACTTCCTTGCCGATGTTGCCCACGACACCAGCGTAGGGATCCACTGCGCGATCGGGACGTCTTCCGTCCCCGCGAGCTCGGGCGGTGCCGGGGGCGGCGCACCGTCCCGTGGACGTGCCGTCCGCTCCGCGCACGGGACCGCTCGTCGCGGGGAGCGCCCGGTGGGAGGATCGGGCGTCGGGGACGGAAGGGGTGGCGCCGTGGCCGGGCAGCAGCCGATCGAGCCGAGCGAGATCTACCGGGCGGACGGCAGCCGGGTGCCCCGGCGCCGTGCGCCGCTGGGCACGGTGCCGGCCGCGGTGCGGTCCCTGCTCCCGGCGCTGTCACGCGGCACGACCGCAGGGTCCCTGGTCACCGCCTCGGCGCTCGCGGTCGCGGCGGCCGTCACCGCACGGGCCGCCGAGGCGGCACGCCACGTGCTGGAGCAGGCGGCTCGGGAGGCGCTGTCGACGCGTCCCACCGGGTCGTGGATCGAGGTCTCCGTCACCCGGATCGAGGTGCGCTGGCCGCGCTGAGCCGTGCCGGGCGCCGTGGAGGACGCGGCAGGCGGCGCCACGGAGGTCCGGCACCGTCGCGGGCGGGCTCGCGAGCGGCGGGGTGGACCGGCGTCGGCGTCTCCGGGTGGGGTCGTGTCCCGGCCGGGCGGAGTCCCGTCCCGGGTCGAGCGGACGCGCCGGACTCCCTGGCGCGACCGGGCGACCGGATGTAGCAAGGAGGTCCTGCCGTCGACGAGGGAGCACTCCGATGGCCGACAAGTCGCCCCACGACGACCACGCGACGAAGAGGTCGGGCAAGGCCGTCAAGGCCAAGCGCGACGAGCGCAAGGAGAAGCAGCGGGCCGCCAGGGAGATGGAGCGGCTGATGCGCCCGCGGAAGGCCAAGGCCTGACCGACCTCCGCGGGCAGGACCCCGCCCGCGCCGTCACCGGTCCCCGGGCAGGAGGCCCGGCGTGTGTGCGCGACCGCTCCAGCGCCCGGGGCGCCGCCCTCCACCTCATCCCGGGGCGATGTTCTGGTTGCGCCGGAACAGGTTCGTCGGGTCGTACTGCCGCTTGAGCGCGGTCAGTCGCCGGAGCTTGGTCTCCCCGTAGGCCTGCCTCACCCGGGCCTGCCCCTCCTCCATGAGGAAGTTGACGTAGACGCCGGTGTGGAACGGGGCCAGGGCCGTCCAGTAGTCGCGCGCCCACTGGCGCTGCTCCTCGAAGCCGTCCGGGCCGGCGGTGTTGCCGTTGATGTTGAAGGTGAACCCGGCGGACCGGCCGTTGAAGGCGGTGGCGTCGTCCGGGACCCGGGCGACCGCCCCGCCCATCTGCCACAACGCCACGCTGCTGAGCGGCGAGGTGATCCGGCGGCCGAACTCCACGACGACGTCGATCACGTCGTCGCTGAGCCGCGCCACGTCGCAGGAGCGGACGGAGTACCAGCAGCCGTGCCGGAACGAGGGGTCGAACATCTTCTGGTGCGCCACGAACGGCTTCGGCGACACGACGTCCAGCACCGGCGTCCCGAAGCCCCGCATCGGCGCCAGGACCCGCTGCCCCTCGTCGACGTCGCCCGCGTAGCAGGCCGCCACCGCCACCACCGGCCGGCCGACCAGCTCCGGCGGGACCACCGGCAGGGCCGGGGCGAGCCGCTGGACGACGATCGTCATCAACTCGTCGGGCCCCTCGGCCACCCAGTCCCGGTAGAAGCGCAGGACCCGCTCGGCGTCGTCCGTCGACCAGAAGGTCGCCCCGGCCATCACCTGCGGCCCCAGGGGGTGCATGCGGAACCGGAACCCGGTGACCACCCCGAAGTTGCCGCCGCCGCCGCGCAACCCCCAGAACAGGTCCGCGTTCTCGTCCTCGCCGGCCCGGACGACCTCGCCGTCGGCGGTCACCACGTCCGCGGACAGCAGGGAGTCGACGGTGAGGCCGTCCCTGCGCATGACCCAGCCGATGCCACCCCCGAGGGTCAGCCCGGCCAGCCCGGTGTGCGAGACGATGCCGGCCGGCACCACCAGGCCGTGCTCCTGGGTCCGCTCGTCCAGCTCCCCCAGCAGCACCCCCGCCTGGACGGCCGCCACCCGGGAGTCCGGATCCAGCCGGACGCGGTTCATCCGCCGGAGGTCGATCACCAGGCCGCCGTCGCAGGTGGACAGCCCCGGGAAGCTGTGCCCTCCGCTGCGGACGGCGATGGGCAGCTGCTCGTCGCGGCCGAACCGGATGGCGGCGCGGACGTCGTCCGCGCCCGTGCACCGGGCGATGACGGCGGGCCGGCCGTCGATCGACCCGTTCCAGAGCCTGCGGTGCTCGTCGTACCCGGCGTCCGCAGCGGTGAGGACCTCGCCCCGCAGCGCGGCACGGAGGCCGGCGACGGCGGTGTCGCTGACCGGGGCGGCCGTGGACCGGACGCCCCCGGGATCCGTCGTGGTGGTCATGGGAGAAGTGTCGGGACGACGGGCGGGCGCGACAGGGACCTAGGTTCCACCCTGCTCCCGGCTCAGCCGGACGGGGTCGAGGACGTCGATGTGGTCCCGGTGCGTGGCGATCACCCCGGCCTCGCGGAGCTCCCTCAGCACCCGCACCACCACCTCACGGACGCTGCCCACCGCATCGGCGAGCGCCTGCTGGCTCACGGGGACCGTGAGCACCGGCCGCGTCCCCCCGGCGGTCCGGGACCCCTGGGACGCCAGGTCCAGGAGGTGCCGGGCGACCCGTTGCCGCACGGTGGTGAAGGCGCTGCCGGGGATCTCGGAGATGAAGCTGAGCGCCCGCTCGGCCATCTCGCGCAGGAGCGCGTCGGCCACCTGCGGGTCCTGGGCGGCGGCGCGGCGCACGACGTCGGGCGACAGACGCAGCACCTCGGAGTCGACCACCGCCTGGATCCCCGCGGGCAGGCGGAAGTCGGCCCCGTACATCGACACGACGCCGACGAGCGCTCCGCGACGGGCGTACCGCACGGTCAGGCTGCGTCCGTCCGGCGCCGTGACGAACACGCGGACGAGACCGTCCACCACCAGTTCCAGCAGCTCGGCCGTCTCGCCCTCCCGGTGGATCACCGAACCGGTCGGCACGCGGACGAGACGCGCCCCCGTGAGCAGCCGCTGCTGGGCGGGGGCGGGGAGGCGGGCGAGCTTCGACGCAGCGAGGGCAGCCAGGACGCCGTCCACCCCCGCACGGTAGGTCCCCGGGGCGGGCGGATCCACGGCCGCACCGGGCGCCCCGCGCGGGGCGACCGTCAGGAGCCGGCGGTCAGGCGCCTGCCCATCTGCTCGTGGACGGCCTGGATCGCCTGCAGCGGGCGGATCATCACGCGGAACTCGACGATCCGCCCGGCGTCGTCGCAGCGCACGATGTCGACCCCGTTGACGTACCTGCCCTGCACGCTCGTCTCGAACTCCAGCACCGCGGTGTCGCCCGCGACGACCTGCTTGGTGTACCGGAACGCCCCGTCGGGACCGTCGCCGGCGAGGGCGTCGGCCGCCGCCTGGAGGTACCGCGTGGTGATCGCCCTGCCCTCCTGCGGCGTGAACACCACCGGCGAGTAGAAGACGACGTCGTCGGCGAGCAGCTCGTCCAGGGCGTCCGGCGCCTTGCTCTCCATGTAGCGGTGCCAGCGGGCGACGACGTCGTCGATCACGGGGTGCCTCCTCGGCGGCGGGTCAGCGGACCGTGCTCACGGAGCCTGCCGGGGACCCTGCCGGTCCAGCCAGTCGACCATCGCCGCCCGGGTGGCGGCCGACAGCCGGTGCCAGTCGGCCAGCGGCACCCGCGGCACCCCGGCGGCCCGGCAGGCGGCGGCCACCGCGCCGGCCGGCGCCTCGGGGTCCCAGGCGGGGTCGAGCACCACCGCGGGGCGGTCCGCCGTCGTCGCGAGCAGGTCCGCGAGCGTGTACCCGGGCCGGGCGCGCAGCAGCGGCTCCCCGCAGCTCGGGGCGGTGAGCACCATCCCGGCCGGCGGCACGTCCCCCAGGGCGGACAGGTGCAGCGCCACCAGCGCCCCGGTGCCGTAGGCGGCGACCCAGGCCCGGTCGTGCCCGGTGGCCGCCGCGGCGACGGCGGCCACCGCGGCCGCGTCGGCGGTCATCCGGCCCAGCGGGGAGGAGTCCGGCCCGGGGTGCTCGCCGTGCCGCGAGCCGCTGCCGACCGGGTCGTGGCAGGCGACGGCCCAGCCGGCCGCGGCCAGCAGCGCGGGCAGCGGCTCGGCCTGCTCGTACCCGGCCCGCCACCCGGTCGCGGCGCACGGCGGGCCGAGCCAGAGCACCAGCCCGCGGCTCCTCCCCCCGTCCGGCGGGCGCAGGAGGGTGACCGCGACGCCGTCCGGGGTCCGCAGGTCCTCCTCCCCCGCCCCGCCGGCGGCGGTCCCGGCCGGGCCGAGTGCGGCGCGGACGGCGGCTCGCAGCTCCTCGCCGCGGAACGGGCGTGGCCCCGGGCGCACGCGGTCGGCCGGCCACGGGACCGGTGACGGCGCTCCCGGCGCGCGCCCGGGACGGCGGGGTGCGCCGCCGAGCGCCGCCTGCGCCCAGTCCAGCTGGGCGGCCACCGCGGACCCGTCCGCCCGGTGCCCGCCCGGGCGCAGCACCAGCTCCAGCGCGTCGGGCCGGCCGAGCAGCGCGTGGGCCTCCCGCGCGGCGTCCACCGCGGCGCGGGCGGCCGGGACGCGCTCGACCGGGTCCTCGACCGCCACCGACACCAGCACCGGGCGCGGGGCAGCCAGCGCGAGCAGCTCGTGCGCGTCGGTGGGCAGCCGGTGCTCCCGCCCGGCGAACCAGCGCAGCCGCGGGTGGAACCAGCCCGGGTAGTGCCGGGTGAGCAGCTCCACCCCCTCGCCGAAGTGCCGGTCGGTGCACAGCCGGGCGGGGATGGCGCCCAGCACGCCGCTGGAGCTGGACACGACGCCGGCGAAGCGGTCGTCGAACGCGGCGGCGAGCAGCGCGGTCTTGCCGTTGCGGCTGTGCCCGCCGACGAGCACCCGGCGGGCGTCCACGCCGGCCTGGTCCTGCAGCGCGTCGAGGACCCGGGACAGCGCCCACGCCCGCCAGGCCAGCCGGCCGGCGACCACCGAGGGGAAGGCCCGCTCCACGTCCTCGGTGTCGTCGTCGCCGTCCGCGGCCGAGACCAGGCAGGCCCCCCACCCGCGGGCCAGCGCCGCCTCCGCCCACGACCCGTGGCCGGACTGCAGGAGGTAGACCGGGACGTCGCGGCGCACGCCCGCCGCGGGCACGGGCAGCAGCAGCCGCGCCTGCACCGACCAGCCCGCGCCGACGACGAGCTCGCGGACCTCCACGCCGCCCGCCGTGCGCACCCGGTCGACGCGGGCGGGCGTGCGGCGGGGTGGAGGCGGGAGGTCCCCGGTCAGCCACCGCCGCCAGCGGGCGCGCAGCACCGCCCGCCGCGCCGGCCACCCGGCGGCACCGGCGCGGCCGCCGGGGAGGCCCTCGACCGGGGACCACAGGCCGGTGCGGGCCGGCAGCCGGGCGAAGTCCGGCGCCGGCTCCCCGCCGGCCGCCAGCCATGCCTCGAAGGGCCCGCTCGGCGGCAGGATGCCGGCGAGCTCGGCGGTGTTGCGCCGCCGGCGGGCCGCGGCCGAGCGCCCGTCCCGGGACCGGCTCCCCGGCACCACCTGCGTCATGCGTCCGCACCGTAGGACCGCCCGGTGTCCTGACGCTGTCCCACGCGTCGCGTCGGTGCTGCGCCGGGCCCGTGGGGTTCGGCGGGCCCGGGGCCCGGGCACCAGGGCGGCGTGCGCGTGCTGCTGGTGATCACCGACGAGGACTGGTACGAGGACGCCGGCTACGCGGCCGCGTGGGTGCGGGCGCTGGAGGCGGAGGGCGCGGAGGTCGAGCGGCTGGCCCGGGTGCCGGACGACTGGCCGGTCACCGGCCCGCCACCGGGCCGCTACGACCTGGCGATCGCGCACGTGCTGGTCGAGGAGGTCGTGGCCTACGCGCCGACCTTCGCCCTGGCCACGCTGCTCGAGGCGGCCGGCGTGCCGCTGCTCAACCCCGTCACCTCCCTGGTCGCCTCCGCCGACAAGCTGGTGACCCACGCCGTGTGGGCGGCCGCCGGCGTGCCGCAGCCGGCCGCGTGGGACCTCGCCCGGGTCCGGGAGTGGCCGATGCCGGGACGGCGGATGGTGCTCAAGCCCTCGCTCGGCGACGGTGCCCGCTACGTCGAGCTGGTCGGCGACCTCGACGCCGCCCGTGCGGTCGAGGCCGGCTGGCGGGAGCACGAGGCGGCCGGCGGGCACCGGCGGGGCACGTCGCTGCTGCAGGAGTGGATCGCCGAGCCGGCGTGCGCGCGGGTCTTCGCCACGCCCACCACCACCTCCCTGGTCTACGAGAAGTCCCGGGAGGAGGGGGCGCTGGTCACCCACGGCACGGTGTACCCGAAGGTGTACGAGGCGCCGCCGGAGATGGCGCAGCTGGCCTCGCGGATGGTCGCCGCGCTCGGCGGCGGGCTGATGGGCGTGGACGTGCTCGTCGAGCCGGACGGCCGGCTGCTCGCGCTGGAGGCCAACGCCCCCTTCGGCTTCGACGTCACCGACCCCGAGCAGGGCCGGTGGGTGGCCCGCGCCGCGCTCGCGGTCGCCGAGCGCGCGGCCGCGAACCGCCCGGCGGCGGCCGCGTGAGCCCGGAGGACGGCCTCGACGAGGCGCTGCACCGGCTGCCCGAGCTGGTGCTCGAGCCGCGCTCGGGCTCGGGCGGCTGGGGCGTGCTCATCGGCCCGCGGGCGGACGCCGGCCGGCTCGCGCGCGCCCGTGCCGCCGTCCTGGCCGACCCCGGGGAGTGGATCGCCCAGGAGCCGGTGGCGCTGTCGACCCACCCCACGGTCGTCGACGGCGCGCTCGTGCCGCGGCACGTGGACTACCGGCCGTACGCCTCCTGCGCCGGCGAGGAGACGACCCTGCTGCCGGGCGGCCTCACCCGGGTGTCCCTGACCGGGGGTGAGCTGGTGGTCAACGCCTCGCAGGGCGGCGGTGCCAAGGGCACCTGGGTGGTCGGCTGAGCGTCCCCCGGCGCCGGGATGGGCGAGCATGCACCGGTGGGATCCCCCTCCCGCACCCGCCGGGTCGCGGCCGTGGTCGTGGCCGCCGGGTGCACCGCCGCCGTTCCCGTGTCCGGGGAGCTGTCCCCCGGCGCGCTGCTGGCCGTCGGCGGCACCGGCCTGCTGGCGACGGCGGCCGGGCTGGCCGCGCACGCCGGCGCGGGCGCCCCGCGGGTCGGCCGCCGGGCCCTGCCCTGGCTCGCCTGGCTGGCCGCGGCCCTGGCGTGGGAGGCGGTCACCCTCCTCGACGGCGACCTGCCGGCCCTGAGCGACCTCGCCGACCCGCTCCTCGCGCACCCGGCCGCGCGGGCGGCGGCGACCCTGGGCTGGCTGGCGGCCGGGGCCTGGCTGCTGACCCGGCCCGCGGCTCCTCCGGAGCGGTCGTGACCGGCACCACGGTGTCGGTCACGGCGGTGGTGCTGCTCCTGGCCGCCGGCCTGTCCCTGGAGGTCTCCGCCCGCCGGAGGGGCTCCCCGGCTCCCCTGGCGCAGGCGCTCTCTGCGGCGATGCGCACGACCCCCGGCCGGCTGGCGGTGCTCCTCGCGTGGGCCTGGCTCGGCGTGCACTTCCTGGCCCGCTGACCAGGCCGTCCCGCTCCCGGCCCCTGGTGGACGGCGGCCGGCGGCCACCGCGGCGGGGTCCGCTTCCTGTCACACCCCGGGGCCACACTGTGGCTGTCCGGATCGCACCGCAGGTGTCGCCCCCGCACACCAGAGCCACCGCACACCAGAGCCACCGCACACCGGAGCCACCGCACACCAGCGCCACCGCACCGGCGGGATCCGGGAGGAGGTGAGGACGAGATGAGGACCTACGACCCCGCGGACGGCATCCTCTACGTCCACCTGGCACAGGACGCCGGCGCCCCTCCGTCGCCACCGCCCTCCCCCGAGGAGTGCCGCCGGCTGCCCACCGGCTACCCGAACGTCTCCCTCCGGGCCCGGCTCGCCGGCACCCGGACGACCGCGTCCCGTCCCGCGCTCGTCCTCCTCCCCGGAGGATCGGCAGCGGCCGACGTCCCCGCCCCCGTCGCGGCGCCGCTGCGCCTGGCCCGGTAGCGGGGGGGCGGCCTCCGGGCGCGGCGTCCGGCGACCCCGCAGCCCAGCCCGGCGCCCCCGTCAGTGCCTGCACAGGCACGGCCCCCGGCGCCCCGGGGCCGAAGTGCCCTGGAGCGGCGCGCCCCCGGAGGGCTTGGCTGGTCCCACGGGGGTGCCCGACACACCGGGGAGCCGATCCGATGGTCACCACCCTGCCGGCCCTGACGCCGCTGGAGCAGAGCCTCCTCGTGACGCTCCGCTCCCGGGCGGCGGACGCCCGCTCGCCGCGTCCCGTCCTGGGGGACGCGCTGGCCGACGAGATCGTCCGGGAACTCGGCCCGGACGCCGCCCGGGTGCGCGTCGACGCCAACCTGGTCACCAGCTGCGCGCTGCGCGCCAAGCGGCTCGACGAGATCGCGGCCGACTTCGTGCACCGCCACCCGGACGCCGTCGGGCTGGACCTGGGCGCCGGGCTGGACACCCGGTGGGCGCGGATCGCCCCGCCGCCCACCGTGGACTGGTTCGACGTCGACCTGCCCGCCGTCGTCGCCGTCCGGGACGCCGTCGTGCCCGCCCGCGCGCGGACCCGCACGATCGCCGCGGACGTGCGGGACGGGCACTGGCTGGACGCGGTCCCGGCCGGCCGTCCGGCGGTGGTCGTCGCCGACGGCCTGGTCGGGTTCCTCGACCGGAGCGAGGTGACCACCCTGCTCGACCGGCTCACCGGCCACTTCCCCGCCGGCGAGATCGCCTTCAACAGCTACTCCCGCTTCGCCCTCCGGGCGACCCGGCTCGTGCCCGGCACCAGGGCCGTCTCCGGGCTCCTCCGGTTCCCCGGCATCGACGACCCGCACGAGCTCGAACGCTGGGACCCGCGCCTGCACCTGGTCCGGGAGATCCTGCTCAGCCGGGAGCCCGAGGTCGCCCTGTTCCCGCCGCTGCTGCGCCTCTACCACCGGCTCGCGGCGCACAGCACGGCCTGGTCCCGCCGGGGGACGGTCGTCCTGCACTACCGCTTCCCGCGCTGACCCGTCGTCGCCGCGGCCGGGGCGGCGGGCGCGAGGGCGCGGCCGACGCCGGCCGGGGAGGCGTCGCGTCGCCGCACGCGCGCCGGCCACTCGGCGAGGAGGGCGCGCAGGACCGTCGGCCGCTCGTGGGGCAGCGCGTGCCCGGCGTCGTCGACGACGGCGAGCGTGGCGTGCGGGTGGACGTCCAGCAGGTCCACCGTGGCGGCGTACCCGACCGTGGAGTCCGTCCGCCCGGCCACGACCAGCGTCGGGCCCGGGTAGGGCGGCGCACCGTCCGGGGTGAGCTCCCAGCGGGCGCCGATCCGCGGTGCCCCGGGACGTCGCGCACGCCCGGCAGCAGCGGGCAGACCAGCGCGAGGCCCGCGACCTGCGCCGGGCGCCGCGCGGCCATCGCCCGGGCGAGGTGGCCGCCCGCCGAGTGCCCGACCAGCAGGTACCGGGTCCCCGCCGGTCACCTCGTCGGCGGAGGCGAGCAGCGCGCCGAGGACGTCGTCGGCGCTGCGCAGGGCCGCGGAGCGGGCGTCCGGCCCATCCCGGGCAGGTCGGGGTGGACGCGCCGGAGGCCGGGGACGCCGGCGAGCAGCGGCTCCGAGGACGCCTCGGTCTCGCGGTGGTCGACCTCCGCGCCGTGCAGCACCCGCACGGCCCGCCCGGTCCCGTGCTCCACGCGGTGCACCGCCACCCGGGCAGCCTCCTACCGCGCGGCCACGGCATCCACCGGGACCGGCGCCCCGTCCGGCCGGGCGCGCGCCGGCATCATCGGGCCGTCGCCGGCGGGGTCGAGCACGTCCTCCTCGAACCACGCGTAGCGGCCGGCGAGCACCCGCTGCGCGGCCGCGTACTGGCGGTCGTCGTCGTTGGCCCACAGCTCGCGGAACAGCCGGCCGGCCCGGCGGCGGGCCTGGCCGCAGAACAGGTCGGCCAGCTCGACCGCCTCCTGGCGGCGGTCGGGCCGCTCGCGGGCGAGGGTGTCGGCGTGCACGCAGGCGCAGGCGACGGCGTAGAGCTCGGCACCGATGTCGACGATCCGCCCGAGCAGCCGGCCCTTGCGCTCCAGGCGCCCCTGGTGGCGGGCCATCGCGTAGAAGGTCGAGCGGGCGAGCTTGCGCGCGGAGCGCTCGGCCCAGCGCAGGTGCCCGGCCAGCTCGCCGAACTCGGCGAAGGCGCCGGGACGCCGGCCGGGGCCCGTGGCCAGCGCCGGGAACCACCGGGCGTAGAAGGCGCCCGCCCTCCCGGCGGCCCGCGCCTTGTCGGCCAGGCCGGAGTCGCCGAGCAGGCCGCCCGCGACCTGCAGGTGCTGGTCGACGGCCTCGCGGGCGATGAGCAGGTGCATGATCTCGGTGGAGCCCTCGAAGATCCGGTTGATGCGCATGTCGCGCAGCATCTGCTCGGCCGGCACCGGCTTCTCGCCGCGCCGGGCGAGGGACTCGGCGGTCTCGTAGGCGCGGCCGCCGCGGATCTGCACCATCTCGTCGACGGCGGTCCACCCGAGCTCGGAGCCGTAGAGCTTGGCGAGGGCGGCCTCGATGCGGATGTCGTTGCGCTTGTCGTCGGCGAGGCGGCTGGACACCTCGAGCACCGCCTCGAGCCCGAACGCGGTGCCGGCGAGCCACGCGAGCTTCTGCGCGATCGCGTCGTGCTCGCCGATCGGCCGGCCCCACTGCCGGCGCTCGGCCGACCACTCGCGCGCGATCTTCAGGGCGTACCGGGCCTCCGCCAGGCAGAACGCCGGCAGCGACAGGCGGCCGATGTTCAGCGTGGTGAGCGCGATCCGCAGCCCCCTCCCCTCGCCGCCGATGACGTCGCCCGCGGGGACGAGGACGTCGTCGAAGCGGGTCACCGAGTTCTCGATGCCCCGCAGCCCCATGAACGCGTTGCGGTGCTCGACCGTGACGCCCGGGCGGTCGGTGGGGCAGATGAAGGCGGTGATGCCGCCCCGGTGGCCCTCGGACGCGGGGACGACGGCCATCACCACGACGACGTCGGCGATGGCGCCGTTGGTCGCCCACAGCTTGGTGCCGGTGATCCGGTAGCCGGTGCCGTCGTCGGTCGGGACCGCCGTGGTGCTCATCCGGGCGGGGTCGGAGCCGACGTCGGGCTCGGTGAGCAGGAACGCCGAGACGGCGTCGCGGGCGAGCCGGGGCAGCCAGGTCCGCTTCTGCTCCTCCGAGCCGAACAGCCGCAGCGGCTCGGGCAGGCCGATCGACTGGTGCGCCGACAGCAGCGTCGAGATCGACGAGTGCCAGGTGCCGGCCAGGGCCAGCGCCCGGTTGTAGTACACCTGGCTCAGCCCCAGTCCCCCGTACTCCTCGGGGATCTTCATGCCGAGGGCGCCGAGCTCCCCGAGGCCCCTGACCACGTCGGCGGGGATCCTCGCCTCCCGCTCGATCCGCTGGGGGTCGACGCGCTCGGTGAGGAAGGCGCGGAGGCGCTCGAGGAACGCCTCCCCCTTCGCCACCGCGGCCGGGTCGAGCTCCGGCTGCGGGTGGACCAGGTCCAGGCGGAGGTTGCCGAGGAAAAGCTCCCGGCCGAACGACGGCCGGGTCCACGCGGCCTCGCGGCTAGCCTCGGCGACCTGCTTCGACTGCTCGTACGTGGGGTTCGACGCCATGGGTCAGCATCGCGCCGGTCCCCACGCCGGGACAACGGTCTCCGGCGCCGGGATGCCGTGGAGGCCGGGGAGGCCGGGGAGCGGACCGTGACGGCGCGGAGCCCGGCCTGACCACACCACCCGGGACGGCGTCCCCGTCGGGCCGGAGGAGGTCCTCCCGAGTCGCCCCTCGGACACGGGCCGTGACCTCCACGGCTGGACGGGGGCCGGGATCGCGCGTGCGGGAGGAGGATCGGGCGGCCACCCGGTCGCCGCGTCGTCGGAGGTGTCGTGGACTCCTGCGGAGAGGGCCTGCAGCCCTTCCTCCCGTACGTCCCGTCCGACCTGGTGTCCCGGCGGGCGCTGGAGAGAATCCTGTCCGTCGCGCAGCAGCTGCCGGCCGCACTGGGCGCCGGCCCGTTCGGGCTGGAGTGCCCCTTGGACGGCGCGCCCGTGGCCGACTTCTCGGTCGCGGTCCTGGCATCACGGGGCGATCCGGCGGACCTGTCCCGACTCGGGAGGGCGGACTCCGTCAGGCCCCCGGGGGACGGTCCCGGCTGGGAACGGATCCGCCGGTTCGCCTCCGCGTGGGCGGACGCCGCATCGCCGCTCCACCGTGCCGTCGAGGAGGTCTGGCTGGAGTTCGACGTCGGCTCGGCCCGGCAGGCCGCCGCGCTCACCCCCAGCGTCTTCTTCGACCCGGGACACCCGGGCCCTCGGGATCCCGCGCCGCCCCGGCGGCCCGAGGAGCTCGTCCGGATCGCAGGAGCGGCCCTGGGGATCCTCCAGGGAGGACGCCCCTCCCCCGGCACCCTGTCCGCACTGGCCGAGTTCGTCCGGGTCCTGCCGGCGACCGCCCGGGTGCGGTTCCTCGGCGCGATGATCCCGCGCGCCACCACGGCCGTCAGGGTGGTCGTGGCGGGGATGAGCCTCGGCGACGTGCTCACGTGTCTCCGGCGACCGGGGTCTCGGGGGACCACCGACGGGTTGGCACGCATCGCACCCATCGCGGACCTGGCCGATCGGATGTGGCTCGCCGTCGACGTCGACGAGACCGGGGTGGCCGAGAGGCTGGGCCTCGACTGCTACTGCGGGAGCGGTGCTCCACCGGCAGGGGACGGGGGATGGCCCCGCCTGTTGCAGGCCCTCGTCGAGGCCGGCGTCTGCACCTCCGCCAAACGAGACGCCCTGCTCGGTGCCACGGAGCTGTCGAGCCGCGTCCTCGAGGCGGCCGCGTGGCCCGAGAGCCTGCGGCGGGTCTCGAGGCTCCTGGGCCCGGGGGCCTTCGACCGGCTGGAACTCGACGTCCACCACGTCAAGGTGGTCCTCGGGCCCGGTGCACGCCTGCAGGCCAAGGGCTATCTCCGCGCGGGGTACCGATAGCGCCGGTCGGACGAGTGGAGGACCGCAGGCCCTCGGACCGTGCCCCACGGGCACGCGGACCCGGACGGGAGGGAGTTCATCCCCCCAGCCGCGTCGCGATCTCCCGCGCGCGGCGCTCGGCCGCCACGGATCCCTTCCGCTCGGCGACGGCTGCCGCCTCGTTCGCGGCCGCGGCCGCGTCCGGGATCCGGCCCAGGGACTCCATCACCCGCGCGAGGTTCACGAGGGCCAGCCAGTGCAGGAGCAACCCGTCGCTCCGCTGGATGAGGTCCACGGCCTCCCGGGCGAGCGCCTCCGCGTCCTCCACCCGTCCGCTGCGCGCAGCCACCGTGGAGGCCACCGTCCGCCAGACCATCTGGGAGTACACGTCGTCGGGCGCGGCCGCATCGCGACTCGCCCGGGCCAGGACCGCGGCCTCGTCCTGCCGCCCCACCTGCAGGACCGCCTCGCCCAGGAGTCCGGCGACCGTGGAGAACCACATCACCTCGCCCATCCCCCGCAGCGAGTCGAACCCCGCGCGCAGCACGCGTTCGGCCGCGGCGGGGTCACCGGCGAGGAGCTCCACCCACCCGGCGCTCTGCGCGTAGGGACCCGCCATCCAGACCGTCAGCGCCACCTCGCCCAGGAGGTCGTGGGCCCGTGCCAGGGACCCGCGGGCCTCCTGGGGACGGTCCAGGGCGGCCAGCAGCAGCGCCTCCGCCGTCAGCGCACTCGCCATGGTCTTCTTGTCACCGTCGGCACGCAGCAGCAGCTCGTGACAGTGCCGCAGCCCCTCCTCGCAGGGAGTCGGCCCGGCGCAGATCATCAGGGGCACCCAGGACAGCGCCTCCAGCCGGTCACGCTGGTCCCCGGCCCGGTCGGCGTTCACGCTCGCCCCGGTCCAGTGGATCGCGGCCTCCGCGAACCGGCCCCTCATCAGGCTGACGAGGCCGAGCAGGGACGACGTCATGGCGAGCCCGCGGTCGTCCTGCAGCTCGGTGAAGGCCCGCTGTGCCCGTGCCGCCTCGGCCTCGGCCACCTCCGCCCAGCCGACGGGGTCGGTGAACATCCGCATCCAGAGCCGGAGGACGGTGGCGCGGGCCCGCGTCCCGTGGTCGCCGGCCCCGGCCGCCCCCTCCATCTCCGCCACGACCTGTTGCAGGTCCTCGAAGGCACCGGTCTCCATCAGCGCGGATGCCAGTTGCGGCAGGACGGCGGTCCGCTCGGCCCGCTTCGGGTCGAGCAGCGACACCGCCCGCTGCAGCAGGTTGACGGCTGCGGGGACGTCACCCCGTCCGTGGGCCCGCAGCCCTGCCACCGACAGCTGGGTGAAGGCACGCTCGGCCAGGTCGGCGGAGCGGGAGGACGGCGGTCCCAGCTGGAGCAGCGTGTGGTGGGCCTGCTCGAGGTGGTGGCCCACGATCTCCTCGTGGCCTGCGCCGCCCTCCCCCAGCCGGCTCTGGGTCCAGGCCGCGAAGCGTTCGTGCAGGTCGACACGCTCGGCCTTCGGGATCAGCTCGTAGGCGGCGTCGCGCACGAGGCCGTGGGAGAACTCGAAGGCGTCCTCGTCTCCCGGCTCGTCGGGTCGCGGCTTGACCAGCTGCTTGCGCATCAGTGCCTGCAGGCGGGCCGCCGTCCCGGACGCCTGGCCGTCGTCGCCACAGAGAGCGGCCACGTCGCTCCAGCTGAACACCTGCCCCACGATCGCGGCCCGCTGCAGCACCACGAGCTGCTCCGGTTCCAGACGCTCCAGCCGCGCCGACATCAGGGCCTGGATCGTCGTCGGGATCGGCATGCGGACGACCGAGCGGTCCATCACCCACCGACCGGACTCGAACCGCAGCTCACCGGAGTCGACGAGCATGCGCAGCATCTCCTCGACGAACAGCGGGTTGCCCTCGGCGACCGCGTCGATCCGCGCCTCCGCCTCGGCGTCGACGTGACCGCCGCCGACCAGCCCCTCGACGAGCTGCCGGGTCTCCTCCGCGTCGAGGGGGCGCAGGAAGACGATCTCGGCATTCGTCCGCGGCGTCGTCCAGTCCGGTCGCTCGTCGAGCAACTGCCCCCGCGCCAGGCAGACGACCAGGAGCGGAGCCCGTCCCGTCCAGTCGGCCAGGTACTGCAGCAGCTGCAGGAAGGTCGGCTCACCCCAGTGGACGTCGTCGAACAGGACGACGAGCGGGCCGGTCGCCGCCAGCGTCTCCAGGTACCTGCGGATCGCCCAGAACAGCTCCGGGACGGAGGCCTGCGCCTCGCTGTCCCCGAGCAGGCCCGCCAGGCGGGCCATGACCAGAGCGCTCGTGTGTCCGGGCGGGAGCAGCGCGGCCGCCTTGTCCCTGGCCTGCGCGGGGGGATCCGTGGCGGCGATCCCGGCGGCGTCGCGGAGCACCTCGACGACCGGCCAGAAGGTGATGCCCTCGCCGTAGGGCCGGCAGCGACCGCTCAGCACCCGACCTCGCCCCGCGAGCCGGGCGACCAGCTCGTCGGCCAGCCGTGTCTTGCCGATGCCAGGGTCCCCGACGACCGTCACCAGCTGGCAGCCGCTGCCCGCCGCGCGGTCGAAGGCCGTCAGCAGCCGGTCCAGCTCGTCCCGGCGGTCCACCAGGGCGGCGTCCAGCCGACGCCGCACCCCGGCTGCCCCGGGGATGGTGCGCTCCACCGCCCACGCCGTGACCCCGTGCGGCTTGCCCTTGAGCGTCAGGGAGCGGGGCCCCTCCGCTTCCACGGCGTCGCGGACGAGGTGGTGGGTCGCCTCGCCGATGAGGACCGTGCCGGATGCGGCGGCCTGCTCCAGCCGCGCGGCGGTGGTGACCGTGGGCCCGGTGACGTAGAGCTCCCCGTGGCCGCGCGTGCTCACCAGGGCCTCGCCGGAGTCGATGCCCGTGCGGACGGCGACGGTCCGGCCGTAGGCCCGCAGGAACTCCTCGTCCATCGCCGCGAGCCGGTCGCGGATCTCCACAGCGGCCGTGACGGCGCGCAGCGCGTCGTCCTCGTGGAGCGTGGGGACCCCGAAGACGGCCATGACGGCATCGCCGATGAACTTCTCCACGTACCCGCCGTGACGGGAGACCACCTCGTCGGCGACACGGAAGTAGTCGTCCAGCAGCGCCCGCGAGGACTCGGCGTCCAGGTCCTCGGTCAGGACGGTGGAGTCGACGACGTCGACGAACAGGACCGTGACCAGCTTCCGCACCCCACGGACAGCAGGTGGCGAGGAGCCGAGCTCGTCAGGCGGGCTGCTGACCATGACGCCGCTTCGCTTCCGCTACGGCCGGGGTTCGTCTCGCGCGTCCAGTCTGGTCGCCCCGGTGACGCCGGGACAAGCGGCACCCGCTTGACAGCGACCCGGCGGCTGCGCCCTACTGGCTGCCCCGCCGGCTCCGTCGAGGAGGCGTCCGATGGCGATGGACGACGGCACGAACCAGGAACGCCCCTGGGACGAGGCGCGCAGGGCGCTGGGACGAGTGGCCGAGCTGTTCGACGAGAACCCCGACTTCGATCTCGATGACCTCTACCGGGTGGAGGACTACGAGGCGATACCCGAGGAGGTCCGCCGGACCATCGAGGCACTCGACGCCGACGAGCGCCGGTTCGTGAACCGGATCTTCACCACGCTGGCGAGGAACCACTTCTACCTGGAGGGCCGCCTCGGCCCGCTGACCGGGTACTGATGCAGCCTCGTCCCGGCGGGACGGGCCCGGAGCCGGCGGAGAGCCGCCGGCTCCGCGGCAGACTCGAACTCGTGCTGCCCCTCGCGGTGGCGACCAGCCGGCGGATCGTCGACCACCCCGGGTTGCACGGCGTCTACCCCGAGTTCCTCGTCATGTGGCACGGCATGATCCGGGCGAGCGTGCCCCTCATGGAGACGGCCCTGACCGCGGCCCGGGCCCTCCCGGACGACCCGGTCGCCGCGCCGCTCGCGGACTACCTCGAGCACCACATCCCCGAGGAGCGCGGGCACGACGACTGGCTCCTGGCCGACCTGGAGGCCATCGGCGTCCCTCCTGACCGGGTGCTCGCCCGTGTGCCGTCGCCCCCGGTCGCCGCGCTCGTCGGGTCCCAGTACTACTGGGTGCACCACGTCCACCCCGTGGGGCTGCTCGGCTACATCGCACTGCTGGAGGGGTACCCGCCCGCGAGGCAGGACATCGACCGGATGCAGGCGGTCAGCGGATACGGACCGGAGGCGTTCCGGACGCTCCTGCTGCACGCCGAGCTGGACCCGCACCACGGACGGGAACTGGACGACCTCCTGGACGCCCTGCCGTTGTCCGGGCAGCAGCGGACGCTGATCGGGCTCAGCGGCATGGCCAGCGTGCAGCTGCTCAGCCTGGCGCAGCAGGAGCTGCTCGACCGGTTCTGAACCGGGGCGGCGGCTCCCTCGGCGCCGGTCCGGTGCGCGTGGGCTCCTGACGGTCAGGCGCCGAGGGCCTCCTCCTGCCCGGACGACGTCCGCAGCGCGTCGGTGAGCAGGGCGACCAGCGCCTCGAGCTGCACGTCCGCCGACGAGGACACCTCCTCGTCGGAGCCGTCCAGCGCCCGGGCGGCGAGGCCCGCCTTGGTGTCGATCAGCTCGGCGATCCGCGCGTCGAGGGTCTGGGCGGCGATGATCCGCCACGCGGTGACCGGCTCGGTCTGGCCGATGCGGTGGCTGCGGTCGATCGCCTGGGTCTGCTCGGCGTCGGTCCACGACAGCTCGGCGAGCACGACGTTGGACGCGACCTGCAGGTTCAGCCCCACGCCCGCCGCGGTCAGCGAGCACACCGCGACGTGGACGTCGGGGTCGGTGACGAACGCGTCGACCTCCCGCTGCCGCGCCGCCGGCGTCTGGTCGCCCCGGATGGAGGAGAACCGCACGCCCTGCCGGGCGAAGGTCTCCTCGGCGGCGTCCATGACGTCGACGTGCTTGGCGAAGAAGACGACCTTGCCGGCGCTGCGGGCCAGCTGGGCGGCGTAGTCGGCGGCCAGCCCGGCCTTCGCCCGGCCGATCCGCCGCATCATGCCGAACACGTTCTCGCCGGTCGTGGTGGTGGCGTCCTTCAGCTCGGACCGGGCCACCCGGCGCACCAGGTCGGCGTCGATCCCCTCGACGACGCCGGAGGTCCGCGCCGCGAGCGCGGTCTCGTACTGCCGCACCATCCGGCGGACCAGCTCCTGCTCGGCCGCCCGGATCGACCGGCCGGCTGCGCCGTCCAGCTCGACCGGGAGGTCGGCGATGCGGCGGGCGGGGATGTCGGCGGCGACGTCGACCTTGCGGCGGCGCACGATCCCCAGGTCGATCACGCACTGCCGGGCGGCGGCGGAGAAGCCGCGGTCCGCGGGCGTCAGGCCGGTGTCCTCGAGCGCGTCCATCAGCTCGCCGAGCGGCTTGGCGTCGTCGATCCAGCCGAGGAACTGCCAGATGGCCCGGAAGTCCTCGATGTCGTTGATCAGCGGGGTGCCGGTGAGGGCCATCAGCAGCGGCCGCACGGTGCGCGACCGGATCCGCTCGGACAGCGCGAGGACGTGCTGCGAGCGCTGCGAGGTCTTGTTCTTGATGAAGTGCGCCTCGTCGACGACCATCCCGCGGAAGCCGAAGTCGCCGAGCCAGCCCACGTGGCGGTCGAGGACCTCGTAGTTGACGACGACGACGTCGGCGAAGCCGTCGACCGTCTCGCCGTCGCCCTGCACCACGGTGGCCGGGCGGTGCGGCGTCCAGCGGCCGGCCTCCCGCGCCCAGTTGGTCTTGACGACGTTGGGCACGACGACGAGCAGCGGGTAGGCGTCCGCCGCCTCCGCGGCGAGCAGCGCCTGCGCGGTCTTGCCCAGGCCGGGCTCGTCGGCGAGCAGGAAGGTCCGGTGCCCGGCCGCGGCCGCGGCGACCAGCTGCCCCTGGTGCGGCATCAGCTCCAGCCCGGCCGGGGTGAAGCGGTTCGTCGGGAAGGGCAGGTCCATGCACGCCGGGGCCCCGCCGCCGGCGCGCTCGAAGGAGGTCAGCAGCGGGCCGAGCAGCTCCCAGCCGGCCAGGCGGCGAGGGCGCGGGGCGCGCGGGGCGGCGGCGGAGAAGTCCGGGGCGAGGAACGGGTTGGCCAGCTGCCGGGAGATGACCGACTGCGGCACGGCGCGGCGCTGGGGGGTGGCGGGCTCGTCCGGGACGTCGGCCGGCGCGGCCTCCTCGACGACCGGCTCGACACCGGCGGCCTTCTGCATCTCGCGCACGAGCGACCGGGCCGCGTCGGAGACGACGGCGTCCTCGCCGAGCAGCGCCAGCAGCCCGGCGTCGCGGACGGCGGTCGTCGCGAGGATGGTCGCCACGCCGTCCAGGCGCTTGAGCTGCTCGCTCCGGCGGCCGTCGCTGAGGCCCGTGTCCGCGCGGACGCGGGCGCGCTCGTCGCGCAGCAGCAGCGCGACGGCCTGGAACCGCGTGCGCACGGAGGGCGTCACGCGCCCGCGCCGGGCGGCCGCCTCCACGTCCCGGACGGTGCGGGCGAGCACCGCGACGACGTCGTCGTCACGGCGGCCCCGCCGCTGGTCGCGCGGGGCGCTGCGGCGAGCGCCTGACTGGCGCTGGCCTGGTCGAGCCAAGGATCCTCCTCTGCAGTGCCGGGCACGGTCGCCGCGGCAGCGTCGCGCACGGTCCCGCGGCCGGAGCGGGGACGCTCCGGACGGGGTCCGGTGCCCCGCGTCGGGCGGGGCGCCCGAGGGCGCCCGGGGACCGCGGACGGCGGCCCGGGAGCCCCGGCCGGCGGGAGGTCGCCGTCGGGCGACCCGCTCCGGTCCCGGGGGCGGGGCCTCCATGGTGTCAACACCCGGGGAGCCGCGCTGTTCCCGGGCCCTCCCCAGCCGGCCGGACGGGACCGGTCGTGGCCGAACCCCTGGTCCGACCGTGACGCAGGTCACACCATGGCGGGATGACGCAGCCGTCCCCCGCGGTGCCCGGGTGGGCCGCCCGCGCGCTGTCCACCGTGTTCGACCCCTGCTGCCGGGAGAAGGGCATCTCCGTCGTCGACATGGGCCTGCTCCGGTCGGTCGACGTCCGCGACGGCCACGTCCGGGTCGAGCTGCTGCTCACCTCGGGCTGGTGCCCGTTCGCCGCCCGGGTGGTCAGCGACGTCGAGACGGCGATCCGGCAGCAGCCCGGCGTCGAGACCTGCGAGGTGGAGGTCGTCTGGGACGAGGCCTGGACGACCGACCGGCTCTCCCCCGCGGCCGCCCGCCGGCTGCGGTCCCTCCCCGACCCCGTCGCCGTCCCCGACCGCGACGCCTTCCTCACCGCCCACCGCTCCCGGCCGCTCGGCCCCAGCCCAGGAGGACGACCATGATCGGCGACGCATTCGTGTTCGACGGGGTCGCGCACCCGTTCAACTTCACGGCCAAGAACGCGTTCGGGTCACCGGGGCAGATGTTCGCCAACCACCTGTACGCCTTCCACACGACGCTGACCCCGGACGGCGAGCCGACGCTGTCGGCGGAGGAGTTCCTCCGGGAGTGGACGCCGGCCGACATCCGGCAGATGGTCTACGAGCAGTCGGACACCGACATGCTGGCCGCGATGCCGCTGCCGTTGACCGACCTGTTCCGCGACGGGCTCTCCCCGTGGGAGACGTGCGCGGAACTGGCGATGCGGGACCCGGACCGGACGGTGTTCTGGGGCTCGGTGAACCCGCTCGAGGGACGCCGGGCGCTGGACCTGATGGAGCGCCAGGTCGGCGAGTTCGGCGCCAGGGCGTTCAAGTTCTACAACGTCCGCTACGACTACGGCTCCCCGTTCCCGTGGCGGATGGACGACCCGAGGGTCGCCTTCCCGGTGTTCGAGAAGGCCCAGGAGCTCGGGGTGAACCTCATCGGCGTGCACAAGGGCGTGCCGCTGGGGCCGCAGCCGGTCGAGGCGACCCAGACCTGGGACATGGACGGCGCCGCGGCCGCCTTCCCGGACATCAACTTCGTGATCTTCCACGTCGGGCTGCCGTTCATCGACGAGACCTGCTGGCAGCTGATCCGCTGGCCCAACCTGTACGCCTCGCTGGCGGCGACGATCAACTTCGTCGTCCGGGCGCCGCGGATGTTCGCCGAGATCCTCGGCAAGCTGCTGTTCTGGTGCGGGGAGGACAAGATCGTCTACGGCTCGGAGGCGCCGATCTTCCACCCGCAGTGGGCGCTGCGGGCCTTCATGGACTTCTCCATCCCGCAGGACCTGTGCGAGGGCTACGGCTATCCGCAGCTCACGGACGTCGCCAAGCGGAAGATCCTCGGCGAGAACCTGCTCCGCCTGCACGGGTTCGACGTGGAGGAGACGAAGGCGCGGCTGGGCCGCCCCCAGCAGCACTGATCCCGCGTCGGGGACGGAGGACGATCCGGCCGGCGGCGCTGCCGGGCAGCCGCGGCGGCTCGCCGTGCTCGGGGAGCGCGTGCGCGCGGGGCTCCTTGCCGCCGCCTCGTCCGGTGACCGTCCGTGCCCGGCTCACGGCGGAGTGAGCGACTCGCCCGGGGACCCGGGAGACCACGCCGCGGAACTGGCAGGTGTCGTGCACCCGGCACCGGGACTTCGGCGACAGCGGACGCACGGTCCCCCTGGTGACGCCTGCGCGGACTGTCGATCCTCACGGCCTCAGATCCGAGGAGGTCCCCGTGAACCGCTCCGCGCTCGTGTCGTCGCTCCTCACCGGCGCCCTGCTGCTGGCCGGCTGCTCGGGCGGAGCGGACGGCACGGCCTCTCCGACCACCGGCAGCTCCGCGAGCCCCTCCGTCGAGGCGTCCGCGACCCCGCCGCCGGCACCGGCCGACGCGACCGACGACGGCACCACGACCGACGACGGCACCACCACCACGGACGACGGCACCGCGGACGACGACGGCACCGCGGACGACACCACCGCCGCCGACGACGACGGCACCGCCGCGGGGACCTCGGCGCCCCAGGACCCCGGTGACGAGGGCACGGGTGACGAGGGCACGGGCAACGGGACCGAGGGCCTCCCCGGCTGGCCGATCGAGTCCACCCCGACGCACGGCGCCCTCCTCTGGGCCGCCTACGTCGCCGTCGGAGCACCCGGCGACCCCGCGCTCCAGCAGGTCCTCGCCGACGTCCAGGAACTCTGGCCGGGCGCCGGCCTGGGCGAGCTGGCGTGTGACGAGGGGGCGGCAGAGGCGCTGGGCCGCGACCGGTCGGAGCACGCCGTCGCCGTGTACTTCCCCACCGAGCAGCACGTCACCGAGTTCCGCAGGCGCTGGGAGGCGCCGTTCGTCGGGGCCGTCCGGGTGACCACGCTCTGCGCGGACTGACGGCGGGCGCGCCGGGCGGTGGGCGCCCGGCAGTCGCGGGCCGGGCACGACGTCGAGGTGGCGCCGGGCCCGCACGGCACCTCCCGCACCACGGGCCGGCGCGCCGCCCCTGCGCTGCCGGGAGTGACCGGGAACCCGTTGGCGGCCGAACCGTTGGTGCCCCAACGTCCTACCCTGGCGGGGTGACCACGAGCCAGACGCCGCAGGCTCCCGCCGGGTCCGAGGACCTGCGCGCCCTCGCCTCCGAGGACGTGCTCGCCCTCGACCGGCAGGTGTGCTTCGCGCTCTCGGTGGCCGCGCGCAACGTGGTCGCCGTCTACCGTCCCGTCCTCGAACCGCTGGGCCTGACCCATCCGCAGTACCTGGTGATGCTCGCGCTGTGGCAGCACGGGTCGCTGTCGGTGAAGCGGCTGTCGGGGCTGCTGCAGCTCGACCCCGGCACCCTCTCCCCCCTGCTCAAGCGGCTCGAGACGGCCGGCCTGCTGCGCCGTGAGCGCGACCCCGCGGACCAGCGCAACCTGGCGCTCGCGCTGACCGAGGAGGGGCTGGCGCTGCGTGCCCGGGCCGAGGCGATCCCGGCCGGCGTCGTCGAGCGTCTCGGCATGCCCCTCGAGGAGCTGGTGAGCCTGCACGGGGCCCTCGCCCGGGTGATCGCCGCCTCGCAGGAGGCGCTGGCCGCCCGCGATCGAGCGTGAACCGCCCCGACTGTCGAGTCCGACACATGGTCCACCAATGCTTGGTGCCCCATGGGATCCGGGGGATGATGGAGGCGTGGCCGTCACCGAGCAGGAGCACACCACCGACATGACCCAGCCCAGCCCGACGTCCGCCGCGCCGGCCGACCCCGTCGTCCGCCCCGCCCCCCACCGGTGGCTGTGGTACGCCCTCGGCGGCGGACTCCCCCGGCGCAACCGCGGCTGGGTCCTGTTCGACACGACGACGAGCACCTGGTGGGCGCGCCACGTCGTGCGCAGCCTCGTGCAGATGGCGGTCCCCATCGCCCTGGTCATGCTGCTGCTGCCGGCCGGCTGGGGGCTGCGGCTGGCGGCGGCCGGCGGGGGCATCGCGCTGGGGATGGTCTACTCGCTGGCCTACATGGTGGAGGCGACCGAGAACCGCGTGGTCAAGGCCGGCTACCCGGTCGGCACCGCCGCCGCCCACCGCGAGGCCCGGTGGGAGGCGCGCGAGCAGCGCGACCGGCAGCGCCGCCAGGCCGCGGCGGCCCGGCGCGCCGCCCGCTACCGCGACCGGACGGGCCGCTAGGTGCGCAGCCGCCGGGTGCACTGACCGGCGGCTCCGGTCGACGGCGGGTACCGCAGTGCTGGTGCCCGCCCCCTTCCCGGGAGCACACTGCCCTCCGTGGCCTCGGCGCCGGCCACGTCGGCCGGGAGCGCACGCCGCCGGCTCCGGGAGGAGCCCCCGCGGCGCAGCCGTCCTCGTGCCCGTCCCGGGGACGTGCGGTGAGCGGCCGGCACCGCGACCCCGCGACCGGGTCCCCACTCCGTCACCGCCGGGAGGACGTCGCCCCGGCACTCGCGGGCGCGGGGCGGACCACACCCGGCACCCTCGCCCACCTGATCGCCGTCCACGGACGCCGGCCGACGGTCGCGGCGATGCTGCTGGTCGCGATGGCCCTCCCCCTGGTCGGGCTGGTGTTCCTGCTGCGCAGCGACTTCGAGGGGCTGCACTGGACCGGGCCGGCGCTGCACTTCTCCGTCTTCCTGACCGTCGGGGCCGTGGCGGCCAGCCTGTCGCTGGTCGCCGGGGAGGCGGCCCGCCGGCGCGGGGACGCCCGCGTCCTGCTCCTGTCCCTGGCGTTCCTCGCGACCAGCGGCTTCATGGCGCTGCACGCCGTCGGCACCCAGCACGTGCTCACCCACGACGCGCTGCCCGGCTTCACCGTCGCCATCACGACCGGGCTGCTCGTCGCCGCCCCCTTCGCCGCGGCCTCGGCGCTGGTGGACGCTCGGCCCCCGGCCGAGGCGTGGGTGGCGCGCCACCGGCGGGCGCTGCGCGGCGCCGTCCTCGGGTCGATCGTCGTCTGGGGGCTGTGGTCGGTGGCCGAGTGGCCGCCGCTGCAGCAGGTGAGCGCCGAGGGCGGGGAGCACGTCGCGCTCACGGCGGCCGCGGCGGTCGGCGCGCTCCTCTACCTGCTGGCGGCGGTCCGCCTCTGGTGGGTCAACCGGAGCCACTTCGGGCTGCTGCTCTTCAGCGTCGTGGCCTGCTACGGCCTGCTCGCGGAGGCCCTGGTGGGGGTGGCGCTGGCCGGCGAGCGCAAGTGGCACCCCGCCTGGTGGGTGTGGCACGCGCTGATCGTCATCGCCTACCTCCTGGTCTTCGCCGCCGCGCGGCGCGAGTGGCGCGACGAGCGCTTCCGCACCCTCTACCTGCCGACGACGCGCGAGCACCGCGGCGAGGTGTCCGTCCTGGTCGGCGACCTGGCGGGCTTCACCACCTTCACCGCCCGGCGCGACGCGGTGGAGGTCGCGGCCATGCTGCGCGCCTACTACGAGCGGGCCGCGCCGCTGATCTCCCGGAGGTTCGGCGGCGAGGTGGAGAAGTTCGCCGGCGACGGCGTGTTCGCCACGTTCAACCGCGCCGGGGACCAGCCCGACCACGCACTGCGCGCGGTGGAGGCGGCCGCGGCGCTGCAGGCGGAGGTGGCGCGGATCCGCGCCGAGCACCCCGACTGGCCGGGGCTGCGGATCGGCGTCGAGAGCGGCCCGGTCGTGTTCAGCGAGATGGGCGGCAGCGGCTACCTGGTCTACCCCGCCGTCGGGGACACCGTGAACGTCGCGGCCCGGCTGCAGCAGCACGCCCCGGTCGGCGGCGTCCTGGTCGGCACCGGGACGCGCGACCAGCTGCCGGGCGCGGTCGACCTCGTGCCGGTGACGGGACTGCAGCTCAAGGGCAGGGACGCGGCGGTGGACGCCTACCTCGTACAGCTCCCCCTGCGGACCTCCGCCGTCCCGGCCCCGCGGCCCGGCGGCAGGCGCGGCGCCTCCTCGGCCCGGTCCGCGCGCTGACCGGCCCGGACGGGCGGCCCGCCCGGCGTGGTCGAACCCGGTGCGGGACGGGGCGGTCCGCTGGCACGGTGCCTCCTGCACGGGGGGAGGCGCAGGCGACGTGGCCGCGGCGAGAGGAGCCGACATGGGCACGAGGGAGGTGGCGCCCCGGGCGGCGCACGCGCTGGCGACGCTCCTCGGCGCCGACGGGTTGCCCGTCCGGCTGCGGGCCTGGGACGGCAGCGAGACCGGCCCGGCGGGCGCACCGGTGGTCGTCGTCCGCTCGCGGCGGGCGTTCCGCCGGGTCCTGTGGTCGCCGGTCCAGCTCGGCCTGGCCCGCGCCTACGTCGCCGGCGACATCGACGTCCCCGGCGACGTGTTCGCCACCCTCACCGCGCTGGGCGTGCTCGCGACGTGGGGACAGGGGGAACCGGCCCCGCCGCTGCGCCCGTCCGCGCGCTGGGCGCTGCTGCGCACCGCCGCCCGGCTGGGCGCCGTCGGGCCGCCGCCGGCCCCGCCGGCGGAGGAGGCCCGCGTCGGCGGGACCGGGCTCCGCCACTCCCGCGGCCGGGACGCCGCCGCGATCGCCCACCACTACGACGTCGGCAACGACTTCTACGCCCTCGTCCTCGGGCCCACGCTGGTCTACTCCTGCGCGGTGTGGACCGACGAGCGCACCGGCCTCGACGCCGCCCAGGAGGCCAAGCTCGACCTGGTCTGCCGCAAGCTCGGGCTCCGGCCCGGGATGCGCGTGCTCGACGTGGGCTGCGGGTGGGGCGGCCTGGCGTTGCACGCCGCGCGCCGGTACGGCGCCGACGTCGTCGGGGTCACGCTGTCCGCCCAGCAGGCCGCCCTGGCGCGCGAGCGGGTCGCGGAGGCGGGCCTGGCCGGCCGGGTCGAGGTGCGGGTGCAGGACTACCGCGAGGTCACCGACGGGCCGTTCGACGCGATCGCCTCGATCGGGATGGCCGAGCACGTCGGCCGGCAGCAGATGCCCGGGTACGCCGCGCACCTGCGCGACCTGCTGCGCCCCGGCGGCCGGCTGCTCAACCACGCCATCGCATGGCGCGACGGGCGGTGGCGGCCGGACCCGGACTCGTTCATCGCCCGCTACGTCTTCCCCGACGGGGAGCTGCTGGGCCTGGCGGAGACCGTCGGCGCGCTGGAGGACGCCGGCCTGGAGGTGCTCGACGTGGAGGCGCTGCGCCGGCACTACGCGCTGACCCTGCGCGCCTGGGTCGCCCGGCTGGAGCGGCACTGGGACGAGGCGGTGGCCGCCGCCGGCGAAGGGCGCGCCCGGGTGTGGCGGCTGTACATGGCGGCGTGTGCCCTGGCGTTCGAGGCGGGGACCATGGGCGTCGACCAGGTGCTCGCCCAGCGGCCCGGCGGCGCGCCGCCCCCACTGCGGCGCACCGCGTGGGTGTGAGCCTCAGGCGACGTCCTGCGCCGGCGCCCCCGGACCCGGCTCGGCGAGGATCCAGCCGGTGCGCCCGTGCAGCGGCGGGGTCTTGGTGCCGTCGGTGAACCAGACGACGACGCCGCCGTGCGCCCGGCAGCGCGAGCGCACCACCCGGACCCGGCCCCCGCGGGCGGTCTTGACCGGCCGGACGAGCGGGAGGCCGAAGTCGGTGCCGATGACGTCGCCGGTCAGGACCGGCTCCCCGGCGGACAGGTGGGACGTCGGGACGGTGGTCATCAGTGCCTCCGGGATGTTCTTCGAACGTGTGTTCGATGGTGCACCCGAGGGGTGACGTCGCGCCACCGGGTCCTCAGTCGGGCCGGATCCCGTTCCGCGTGACCCGGATCGTCGACGCGCTGCGGGTGCGCCGGGTGGGCACGACCTCGCCGAGCTCGGCCAGCCGCTCGACCGCGGCGTCCTTGTCGACCTGCGTGCGCATCCCGCCGCCGGACCACTCGCAGTGCAGGTCGCCGGCCGGCCCGGAGCGGCCCCGCAGCCGCTCGCGGGCGAACTCCTTGTGGCGCCGCGCCTCGTTCTCCGCCGCCCGCCAGGCGTCGTAGTCGTGGACGGCCTCCACGTAGTCGGCGTCGGTGACCGTCAGCCGGGACTGGCGGGACACCTCGCCCTCCGTCTCGGGGTCCACCGGCGGCCCCCAGCACAGGTCGAGGAACGGGCACCAGTCGCACATCCCGTCCACGCCGGGCCCGAACCCGTCGCGCGGGACGGCGTCGACGCCGTCCTCCTCCACGGTGGCGTAGACGTCGGTCAGCCACATGAGCGCCTCGGCGGTCAGCGCCGGGTCGTGGTCGGCCTCGAAGACGACGTCCTCGCCGGAGTCGCGGGACAGGTAGCGGATCCGCAGGCCCTCGACGTCCTGCCCGTCCCCCGACGGCAGCCGCCGGTCGGCGGTCTGCCCGGTGCGCAGCAGCCACCCGTAGAGGGCCACCTGGAACCAGTGCCGGACCGGCACGCCGCGGGTGAGGACCCGCTCGAAGCCGAACCGCGACGTCGTCTTGAGGTCCTCCACCACCGGCTCGTGCCACCAGTCGCAGCGGCCCTTGACCTGCTCGCCCCGCAGGCCCACCTCGGTCAGCCCGCCGTACTGGCGGCGCAGCGCCCGGAGCACCCCGCGGTGCAGCTCGGTGCCGATGAAGGCCTGCAGCCCGGCGCGGGCGTTGGTGGGGCGGCGGCGGGCGATCCGGTAGGCCGCCCGGCGGCGGCACTCGCCGACCTCGGAGGCGCCGATCATCCGCTGCCGGGAGCGGGCCCGGCGGCTGTCGAGGTCCCGGACCGCCGCGGCCAGGCTGGGCGCGGCCCGCCGCTCGGCGGCGCTGGGGCGCGCGGGCAGCACGGCGGTCACCGTCCCGCCTCCCGGAGGAGGCGGCGGAGCGGGGCCGGGTGGACCGGCCCCGCTCCGTCCCGCGGCTCAGGCGACGTCCGCACGACCGTCGTCGCCGTCCCGGCGCTCGGCGATGACCGCGCGCACCAGTGCGGTCAGCCGCTTGGTGGCCACGTGCTCGACGGACCGGCCGAACCGGGCGCCGATCTGCTCGTCGGTCACGCCCAGGCTCTCCAGGCTGGCCAGCACGCCCCGGCGGGCCGCGGTGTTCCGCCGCTCCCGCGGGTCGTCCGGGGTCGGCGAGGACTCCAGCAGCGGGTTCGCCGGCGCGGCCTCCTCGGCGTCGGGCCGGGGCGCCGAGACGGCGGCCTGCGCGGCCGCCGCCGCGGCCTGGGCGGCCTGCAGCACCGCGGCGGGCGTCTGCGGGACCGACGGGTCGCCGGCCGCGACCCGGCGCCGGCCGGCGGGGTGGGCCTCCACCGACGCCTCGACCAGCTGCTCGTGCCGGGCGCGGATCAGCTCCGCGACCGTGTACGAGCCGCCGGCGGTGGGGACGTCGGCCTGCAGCAGGCCGTTGCGGTTGGCCTCGGTCCAGACCGCGCGCAGCTCGTCGTCGTCGCGGGCGTCGTCGATCCGCGCGACCAGGTCGGCGGCGTCCGGCTCGCCCCGCCCGCCGGCCCGGGCGGCCGGGCGGGCCTGCTGCGCCTCCTCGGTGCGCTCGTGGTCGAGCAGCCCGCCGCCGTGGAAGGAGACGAGGTCGCGCACGTGCGCGGTGCCCGGGTCGCACTTGAGCGCGTCGAACACCAGCCACTCCAGCAGCCGGCCGGAGGCCTTCGGGTCGGTGACCTCGCGGGCCGGGTCGTCGTTGGGCTTGATGCCCACGTGCACGCTGCGCGCGCCGACGATCAGCGGCCGGCGGCCGCGGCGCAGCCGCATCCACACGCTCGCCGCGTACGGGAACTCCCGGTGGGTCTGCACCGACCAGGTCTTCTGCCCCTCGATCGGGCGGCCGTTGCTGTCGACCTCGGTGACCTCCTTGCCGCGGGCGGTCACGACGACGATCCCCGGGAAGGTGAGCAGCTCGGTCTGCAGCTTGCGCCAGCGGGCGCCGGCGTCGTTCCACAGGTTCTGGCTGATCGTCACCTCGGCGTTGGGGTCGCGCTTGAGCAGCTCGCGGTTGCGGGCGGACTTCGCGGCGCGCTCGCTGGCCCAGTCCTTGAGGCCGTCCCAGATCGCCGAGCCGGTGTCGATGCCGAGCACGACCGGGGGCTCGCCGGCGTCGGAGGCGCGGCGGGCCTCGGCCTTGACCGCCTGGACGGCGGCGAGCACCGCGGCGTAGGAGCCGTCGTGCTCGATGAGCTGGTACCTCGCACCGGGGATCGCGCCGTACTCGTCACCGGCGCCCTCGTTGAGGTCGATCCAGTAGAGCGCGCCGATCCGGTCACTGCTGCTGAACTGGGCCAGCGCCCAGCTCTTTCCTGCCTTCTCCTCGCCCTCGAGGAGGATGCACGGCCACGGCACGCGGCCGGTGGGCTTGCGGGTCTTGAGGCCAGGGACGGCCATGTCGGACTCCTTGATGACACGGGGAAGATGTCGATCCCGAACCTACGGAGGGGTACCGACAAAACGGCGTGTCGACTTGACACCCCGTCCCGGGAACCGCGTCAGTCCTGGTCCGGGCCGTCGTCGGAGGACACCCGGCCGCGCAGCCGGTGGGCGAGGGCGGTGTGCCGGCGCCCGGAGCCGGCGGCCCGCACGGCCTGGGCCAGCGCCCGGGGCGAGCCGACCAGCACGACGAGCTGCTTGGCCCGGGTGACCGCGGTGTAGAGCAGGTTGCGCTGCAGCATCATCCAGGCGCTGGTGGTCAGCGGGACGACGACGCACGGGTACTCGCTGCCCTGCGAGCGGTGCACGGTGACCGCGTAGGCGTGCACCAGCTCGTCGAGCTCGGCGAAGTCGTACTCGATCGCCTCGTCCTCGTCGGTGACCACGGTGACCTTCTGGTCCACCGGGTCGATCGCGGTGACGACGCCCTGGGTGCCGTTGAAGACGCCATTGCGGCCCTTGTCGTAGTCGTTGCGGACCTGGGTGACCTTGTCCCCGACGCGGAACACCCGCCCGCCGAAACGCTTCTCCGCGCGGTCGGGCCGCGCCGGGGTGAGCGCCTCCTGCAGCAGCTCGTTGAGCCCGGCGGCCCCGGCGGGGCCGCGGTGCACCGGGGTGAGCACCTGGACGTCGCGGCGCGGGTCGAGGCCGAACCGGGCCGGGATCCGCCGGGTGACGACGTCCACGGTGAGCCGGGCGGCCTCCTCGGCGTCGTCGGTGGGGAACAGGAAGAAGTCGTCGAGGCCCTGCACCTGCGGCGGGGTGCCGGCGTTGATCCGGTGGGCGTTGGTCACCACGCCGGACCGGCTGGCCTGCCGGAAGACCTGCGTCAGGCGCACGTGCGGCACCGGGGTGCCCTCGGCGAGCAGGTCGCGCAGCACCTCGCCGGCGCCGACCGACGGCAGCTGGTCGACGTCGCCGACCAGGAGCAGGTGCGCGCCCGGCGGGACCGCCCGCACCAGCTTGTTGGCCAGCAGCAGGTCCAGCATCGAGGACTCGTCGACGACGACCAGGTCGGCGTCGAGCGGCCGGTCCCGGTCGTAGGCGGCGTCGCCGCCGGGGCGCAGCTCCAGCAGCCGGTGGACGGTCACCGCCTCGACCCCGGTCAGCTCGGTGAGCCGCTTCGCCGCCCGGCCGGTCGGTGCCGCCAGCACGATCCGCGCGCCCTTGGCCTTCGCGAGGGTGACGATCGAGCGCACCGTGAAGCTCTTGCCGCAGCCGGGTCCGCCGGTGAGGACGGCGAGCCGCTCGGTCAGGGCCAGCCGGACGGCGTCCCGCTGGCCGGGCGCGAGCTCGACGCCGGTGCGCCGGTGCAGCCAGGCCAGCGCGGCGTCCCAGTCGACGGTGGCGAAGGCCGGCATGCGGTCCTCGGCCGCGGTGGCCAGCCTCCGCAGCCCGGCGGCGAGGGAGACCTCGGCCCGGTGGAAGGGGACGAGGTAGTGGGCCACGGTGGGCGGGGCGCCGTGCGCGCCGGGCAGCTCGTCGCGGATCAGTCCCTGGTCCGCGACCAGCAGGGCCAGGCAGTGGCGCACCAGGTCGGCGGGGACCTGCAGCATCTCGACCGCGCGGGCCATGAGCTCCGGCTCGGGGAGGAAGCAGTGGCCCTGCCCGGTCGCCTCCGAGAGCACGAACTGCAGGCCCGCCTCCACCCGCTGGGTGCTGTCGTGCGGGATGCCGACCGCGGCGGCGATCGTGTCGGCCGTCTTGAAGCCGATGCCCCAGACCTCGGCGGCCAGGCGGTAGGGCTCCGTGCGGACGACGCCGATCGAGGCGCCGCCGTACTGCTTGTAGATGCGCACGGCGAGCGAGGTGGAGACCCCGACGCCCTGCAGGAAGACCATCACCTCCTTGATGGCCCGCTGCTCCTCCCAGGCCTCGGTGATCAGCCGGGTGCGCTTGGGGCCGAGCTTGGGCACCTCGGCCAGCCGGGCCGGCTGCTCCTCGATCACCCGCAGCGCGTCGGCCCCGAAGTGGTCGACGATCTGCGCCGCCAGGCGCGGGCCGATCCCCTTGACCAGCCCTGAGCCGAGGTAGCGCCGGATGCCCTGCACCGTGGCCGGCAGCACGGTCGTGTAGTCCTCGACCTGGAACTGGCGGCCGTACTGGGGGTGCGCGCCCCAGCGACCGCGCAGCTGCAGCGTCTCCCCCGGCTGGGCGCCGAGCAACGAGCCCACCACGGTGACCAGGTCACCTCCGCGCCCGGTGTCGACCCGGGCCACGGTGTAGCCGGTCTGGGCGTTCGCGAACGTGATCCGCTCCAGCGTCGCCTCCAGGACCGCCCCCGTCCGCGCCTCTGCCACTCGCCGTCCCCTCGCTGCTCCGCCGTCCTCCCCCGATCGTCACACCACCCGATGACGAAATCCGCGGAGCGCACAGAACTGTCGGACGGTGCTCGTAACCTCCGGACGCTCACCTGAGCGATGCACTGACAACACGGAGGACCGGATCATGGCCGGCGACACTGTCATCACCGTCATCGGCAACCTGACCAGCGACCCCGAGCTGCGTTTCACGCCCTCGGGAGCGGCGGTTGCCGACTTCACCATCGCCTCGACCCCCCGCACCCTGGACCGCCAGACCCAGGAGTGGAAGGACGGCGACGCGCTCTTCCTGCGCTGCAGCTGCTGGCGCCAGATGGCCGAGAACGTCGCGGGGTCGCTGACCCGCGGCTCCCGGGTCATGGCGCAGGGGCGCCTCAAGCAGCGGTCCTTCGAGACCAAGGAGGGCGAGAAGCGCACCGTCATCGAGCTCGAGGTCGACGAGATCGGCCCGTCGCTGCGGTACGCGACGGCGACCGTCGCCAAGGTCGCCCGCTCCGGGGACGGTCCCGTTGGGGGTCCCGGTGGCGGACAGGGTCCCCGGGAGGTCCGCAACGGTGCCGGCCGGGGCAGCTCGCCCGATCCCTGGGCCGCGGCGCCGGTCGGCGGCTTCGCCGAGGAGGAGCCGCCGTTCTGACCGGGACGGTGCCGGCTTCGCGGTCCCTGACCCCGGGGCCGGCACCGTCCCGGCGCCCGGCTCGCCCGGGCCCGCTGCCTCGAGCGCGGGCCCGGGCGGGCTCCGTCGACCACGTGCGGCTGTGATCCCGTCGGAGCGCCGACCGACACGGCGCGCACGGGGACCCGGCGCGCCGGGCACCGCCTAGCCTCGGACCCGTGGCGTTCACCGTTCCCGACGCCCACCTCCTCGCCCTGGCCGCCCACGAGGGGCAGACCGACGAGCTCGGCCGGGACCTCTACCTGGCGCGTCTGCGACCGATCGCCGAGTCGCTGCGGCCGTACGGGCCGGAGGCGGAGATGGCCGGCGTGCTGCAGGACGTCGCCCGGACGACCGCGGACCATCCCGATCCCGCCCGCCGCTACGACCTGCCCCGGCTGCTCGCCCTGGGTGTCCCGGCGGTCGTCGTCGAGGCGATCGACGCCGTGACGCCCCGTCCGGGCGAGCCCTACATCGCCGGCCTCATCCGGCGGTGTGCGGCGCACCCGCTCGGCCGCCTGGTCAAGCTGGCCGAGAACCAGCACCTGCTCGCGGCCGCCGCCCAGCAGGCAGCCACCGACCCGGCCCGGGCGCGCAGCCTGCGGGAGGGCCGGTACCGGCCTGCGCGGCGGATCCTGCTCGCGGCCGAGGCCGCGGACCCCGTCCACGGCCGGCGCGTCCTCGTGTGAGGACATCGGCGAGGATTTCGTCAGGACGCAGCAGCGAAGCCGCTGCAGCCACGCGGTCCTGCCCCCGCGCTCTTCTGAGGAATGCCGGAAGGGCCCCGCACCGTGGTGGTGGGGGGCCCTTCCTGTGAATGGTTGTCCGGCGGCGTCCTACTCTCCCACCCCGTCTCCGGGGCAGTACCA